>JAGVAO010000230.1 GCA_020060235.1 Anaerolineales bacterium
ATAGCCGATGCTCAGGAAAATCGGCTTGTTCTCGGCGCGGGCTTTGGACAGGGCTTCTTCACCCCAGGGGTACCAATCGACGGGGTTCTCCGCGTGCTGTAGGAGGTAGGGGGAGTTTTCGGTTACGAGGCGATTTGGCATTTTGAGTTTCCAGTGTTCAGTTTGCAAGTCCTCCCGATGACGCTGGGGTGATATTTAATATTCAGTTTTAACGCCATGCGCCCAAAATCGCGCCGAACAGGACAAGGTTAATCAGGTGATTGCCGACTTCAATTGCCCAAACCTTCAGCCCATGACCGGCGAACAATTTGTTTACCAGATAAGTTGGAGCGATAAAACCAAGCCAGAGCATAAATCCGGTGCCTGCGCCAGACAGGGCGCTGACGCCACCCGTCATCAGACCGCCCATCGCATTGACCATGAATGCCATCGCCACGGCCTGGATAAATGACGAGAGCAGTATCAGTGCCCAGGTCAGGTTCATATTGCTTGTTCCCGGGGCATCGTCTTCGGTCTTGCCAATACCCCTCCACCAGGTGGGGAAGAAGGTTTTGGGGCTGTACCAGAGCGCACCTGATATCATACTCGCTACAATACAAACCAAAACAGCCAGCCAATTGATAGAGAGAAAATCCATATAAGCCTCCAGATGATAATCAGGATAGAAACGATTTGCTATCTATTTTATCAGCATAGGGTTTCCAGAATCGCTAAGCGGATAAAACCTATTATCCAATTACGACGGCACCACATGGACATTTATAAACAAAACAGGAATCAAAAAGCGGATGTTCGCCACGTCCGCTTTTTGATTCCTTATTTTTATGGCTGCCAGGAGAAGAACCCTACCTGCTCTGTATGCGCCAGGCCTTTGATTTCAAGTCGAACAGTTTGACCTGTTTCGAGGGCAACCGCCAAAAAATGTGGAGTGCCATCGTAGACATCCATCAGTAGGTATTGGTTATCACTGGAAAATTGGAACTTCCAGAAAGATGGTTCTACAAAGGTATCATCAGCACTGTAGATTTCACGCACGGAACCATCCGCCGGAAGACCGACTCCGCCGCCCGACAAAGTTGGCTGCAAGATACGTGTCCCGATGTAGGCTCGGCGCTGGTTGGCAAATGCGACCAGCGAGGCATCTGGCGACCAGGCAAACGGGTAAATACCGGAAACATAATTCGAGAAAGTGCCAAAGGACTGAATCACACTGCCATCCAGCGCCAGCACATCGATGGATTTTGTCGGCATGTTGTGGGCATCTCCTGAGGCATCTGCCGCCAACAGCGCGCCGCCAGATGGGGCAAGCGCGTAAAACGCCTGGCGGTCTGATGAGAACAAAGGTGTAATCTCGCCATTTAAGGATAGCAGGGTAAAGGTGTAACTTGTAGCGGGATACGCCCCCTGCCTTTGCTGTAGGAGCAGGCTGTTGCCTATCCAGCCCTGAATCGAGGCGTTGACGGCGCTCAGTTGTTGCAGTTCAGAACCGTCCGGGCGGACGAGGTAGATACCATCATCGGCTTGGGATGGGTGGAATGCCCAAACGCTGTTCAATACCTGGAAGGCTATCCACTGCCCATCGGGTGACCAGGTGGGGGTGAAGAAAAATTTTCGTTCAGCGCCATAGACTTCCTGCCAGGTGTTCAATTGAGCGTCGAACAGGTACAGGATGGATGGAGAAATTTCAAAATCTGCGGGGGATTGCCAGGCAAGTTGTTCCAGTTCATCTTTGGTCTTGCCGATGGAGAGTTCGTCTTCCGGATGCGTGACCAGCAAGCCATATCGTCCATCTGGCGACCAGACCAGGCCGCCGCCATCTGCCCTGAAAACATCTTTCATGTTGAATGGGGTCGTAACGGTTTCCGGCTCAGGACATTCTATCAGTCCGACCACGCACGACCCCGGCAGGCGTGCCAGGCGGGCAGTGGATTCATCCACGCCAACCGGGGGTTCGGCGGGATGAATATATTCTTTTGCGGTGGTAATGGTGAAATACAGCTCTCCGTACGGGTCACGCGCCGGAGCGGAAATGCCTGTCGGTGCAGAGGGCGTTTCAGGGTCGCCATTTGAAGCGGGCAATGATGCGGGTGGCAAATCTGCCGGTAAAACGGGGGCAGGCGCTGGGGCGGTTTCGATGCTCACGTTGAAAATACTGTGAGGCACCAGCCATCCCAATCCGAGCAAGAAAATAGAGGCAATCAGGTTGAAAATTGAACGTTTCATGGGGTCTCCTTTTTGTGATATCCAATTTATACCTGTTGGATGTCACAAGCCTGTCACGCCGTTGTCAGGATTTGGTGACAGGGATGGGCGGAGATGCGTTTAGACCGGCAGGCGGATGGTGAATACAGCCCCCCTCCCCTGGGCCGGGTCGCTGCGCAGGAATATTTCTCCACCATGAAGTTGGACGATGCGCCGCGCCAGTGCCAGCCCAAGACCGCTGCCTTCCGTTTCGCGGGCATTTTCTCCTCGATAGAGGTCATCGAAAATCCGTTGTTGTTCCTGGGATGGGATACCGGCACCGCCATCGGCTACTTCGATGAACAAGGCACGTCCATCCTCGCGGACACGGACTTCAACCGCGTCGACGGAATCGCTGTATTTGAGGGCGTTGTCAAGCAGGTTGTAAACCGCCAGGCCAAGCATGTCGCGGTCGCCGGTCACTGTCGGGAGGGCTGGCACTCTGGATATCAACAGGTTAATGCTGCGCCCCTGGTAAACCGGGAGACCGTTTGCCGCGCCAACCATCTCATCTACCAGTTCGCCGATATTGATAGGGCGGTGTTCGAGCATTTGCGTATCCAGTTCAGACAGTTTGCGCAAGTCGCGCAGGATGCGCCCCAGGCGGGTGGCGGCCTGACTGGCGTTATCCACTGCGGCCAGGGTGTCGGCCGTGCTTCGGGCTTCGCGCAGGTTGGTGAGCGCGGCCTGCAAGCCTGTCAGTGGGTTTTTCAACTCGTGGTCGAGTCGTTGCAGGAATTGACGATGCGATTCATCCCGTTCACGTGTGATTTTGTCAATCAACTGCCCTTTGCCCCAATCGAAAGCGATGGCCAGGAGCTGAATCAACACTGCCAGGGCAAACAGGATGGCAAAAATGCTGGCGCCAATACCCACGCGAAAGACCATGACTGGCTCATCCTGCCAAAAAACAGGGATAAGATAGAGTGCGAGGGTGCCAATTGCCAGAAAAACCAGAGCGAGTATGGTAAAAAATTGTTTCACGGCAGCATCCTGACCGGGGCAATGAAGCAGTAACCTTCCCCCGCCTGTGTTTCGATAAATTTTGGGTTAGCCGGGTCATCGCCGAGTGCTTTGCGCAGCTCGAACATGCGGGTGTCAACCGTGCGGGTACCTGCCGGGTATTCCCAGCCCCAGACTAGCTGCAGAAGCCGCTCACGGCTGATGACTTCATCTGGGTGGGTCATCAGGTATTCGAGCACGGCAAAAGATTTTGGACTGAGATCGAGCAGTTTTTCATGGAGTGTGGCGCGGCGTGTGCGGCGGTCAAGAATCAGGTCGTGAGCAGAAATCCGCCAGGCGGTGGCCAAGGAGGCTTGCCCGCTTTGCGAGCGGCGCAGTACAGCGCGGACACGCGCCAGCAACTCGTGCGACTCGAAAGGCTTGTTCAGGTAATCATCCGCGCCTTCTTCCAGCGCCAAGGCACGCTCAATGGCATCGCCGACCTGGGTGAGCAGGATGGTCGGCGTTTGCAAACCGGCGCGGCGCAGGCGACGTAACACTTCGCGCCCATCCATACGTGGCATGAGCACATCGAGCACAACCAGGTCTGGGCGCAGTGTCTGGGCTTTTTCGAGCGCATCCGCGCCGTTGGCGGCTGTCAGGATGTGGAAACCGGCGCGCTCAAAAAACGGAACCAGGCTGTTGGTGATGGTTGGGTCGTCATCCGCAAGAAGAAGTTTCGGCCTGTCATTCATATTTAAAATTATAGCGGGGAATAGGAAGTAAGGAGAAAGTGTTACGAAACGGTGACACGCATAGTATTCAGGAGTCCGGCAAGACGCCTGTTATAGAGAATTGCCAGGGCGTAGATGTAGCAGCCGGGTGAGACTCGGCACGTCTACAGGCTCGCATGTCAGTCAAATAACTGATTTTAGATTGGCAAAACCGAATATACCTTAACCGGAATGGTCTTGCCCTTGAAAAGTTCTTCCCCCAGGGGTTCGATTTTAATTGAATCGTCCAGTTCGCGGCGGGTGGCTTCGTCGATGATGATGCTGCGCTGGACGACTTTCGTGTGCGCTTCCAGACGGGTGCTCAGGTTGACCGGGTCGCCCACGCACAGGTAGGTGGCGCGGGTTTGCGTCCCGGCGTAGCCAGCCACCACGCGCCCGGTGGCGATGCCAAATCCGACTTCGAGTTGCAGCCTGCCTTTTTCAGCCTGTTCGCGGTTGTAGGCATCCAGTTTCTTGTGGATTTCGATTGCGCTCCTGACCGCCCTCTGCGCGTGGTCGGGATAGAAGACCGGCGCGCCGAAGAACGACATCAGGCCGTCGCCCTGCATCTGGTTGGCGTTGCCGCCATGCGACTGGATGGTGTCAATCACAAGCAGGTAGTAGTCGTTAATCATGGCAATCACGTCTGCCGGGTCGTTGGCTTCGGTGATGGTGGTGTAATTGCGGATGTCACAAAACACGGACGAAATGACGGTATGTTTGCCGCCCAGCGTGAAACCTTCGCGTATCAACTGGTCGGCCACATCTTTATCGGCAAAGGTGCGAATCAGGCGGCGCTGCTCGTCGCGCAGGCGTTTCTTTTCCAGGCAGGCATTGACCCGCGCCCGCAGCAGGATTGGGTTGACCGGCTTGTTCAGGTAATCTTCAGCCCCCAGTTCGATGCACCTGACCACGCTCTCCAGTTCATCGAGCGAGGTGGTCATAATGATTGGGATGTTGCGCAGGTCGGGGTTTTTCAGGCAGGTTTCGAGTACCTGGTAGCCGTTCATCTCAGGCATTTCGATATCGAGCAGCATCAGGTCGAAACCGCCGGTGCCCAGTTTTTCGAGCGCTTCGCGTCCGTTTTCGGCGGTGTCCAGTTCGTGGCCGAGTCTCTCCACCTCGCGCGACAGCAACATGCGGTTGACTTTGTTGTCATCCACAATCAGCAGGCGGTGGGATGTTTGGGCGGGATTCATACGTGCAGGCCTTTGAGCCTTTCAGCGGCAGCGGCGTAGGATTCTTTCAACGCCTCCAGCCGGGTTCCGATTTCGAGATTGCCCTCGCGCCCCATCATTTCCAGTTCCCTTGCCAGCGCGGCCAGGTCGCTTGCGCCGAAGGTGGCGGCGTTCGATTTGAGCGAGTGCGCGTTGCGCCGGAACGACTCGACATCCCCGCTGGCGAGCGCGGATTCGATGCCCGCCAGCATCCCGGGCGATTCGTCCAGGAAGGCATCTATCAGGTCGTTGATAAAATCTTCGCCCGATATTTCCTTGAGTTGGTTAAAAACGCTCAGGTCGATGGGGGACATAGGCATTCCTTTTTACCATTCTCTACTCTCTACCTGTTCTCTACCCTGACATTTACCTTCGTAATCGCTTCGACCAGTTCCTCGATGCGAATCGGCTTGCTGACGTAATCGTCCATGCCTGCCTGGATGCATATCTCGCGGTCGCCTTGCATGGCATTGGCGGTCATGGCGATGATGTGCGGCTGGTGGATATTTTCCAGTTTGCGGATGTTTCGGGTGGCGTCCAGGCCGTCCATTTCCGGCATTTGCACATCCATGAGGATAAGGTCATAAGACTGCCGCTCAAGCGATTCCAGCACTTCGACGCCGTTGGCGGCGACATCGCTGCGGTATCCCATTCGTTCGAGGATGCGCAGGGCCAGTTTCTGGTTGACTGCGTTGTCTTCTGCCAGCAATATTTTCATTGGCTGGCGTTCTGCCATGTGCGGGTCGAAAAGCGAATCGGCTTGCAGGCTTTGTTTATAGGCCGAGTCTTTTACCGCAAAAGTTTCGACAATCACGTTATACAGACTGGATTGTTTGACAGGTTTGGTCAGGAAAGCCGAGAAAAGGCCGCTATCTTCCGACTCGCGCCAACCCAGCGAAGTCAACATGATGATGGGGAGCGATTGGTCAAGTTTTCGAATTTCGGTTGCCAGTTGCACCCCGTCCATTTCGGGCATGTGCATATCGAGGATGGCGGCATCGAATCTTTCCCCGTTTTTGAGGGCCTTCAGCGCGTCGAGCGGGTTTGCAAAGACGGTTGGGATTAATTCCCAGGTTTGAACCTGCAAACTGACAACCCGGCGATTGGTTTCGTTATCGTCCACCACCAGCACACGCTTGCCTTTGAGTTGCGGGACAGGCAGCGCAGGCGCGGGCTTGGGCAGCGCGGCGGTCTGGGCGAGGATTGTAAAATGAAATGTCGAGCCGACCCCTTCGGTGCTTTCGACCCACATCTCGCCGCCCATCAATTCGCTGAGCCGCTTGCTGATGGCGAGTCCCAGCCCCGTGCCGCCATATTTGCGCGTGGTGGAAGAATCGACCTGCGAGAAAGATTGGAAGAGGCGATTCATGCGGTCGGTCGGGATGCCGATGCCTGTATCGCGCACCGAGATGTGCAGGCGTTGCCCCTGTTTTTGGGCATTTTTATCCACTTCGACCTGGAGAACGATTTCGCCCTGTTTTGTGAACTTGACGGCGTTCCCCAACAAATTAACGATAATCTGGCGCAGGCGGGTGACATCGCCCAGGATGGCTTCCGGCACATCCGGTTCGATGACGCAGCCAAGTTCAAGTCCTTTTTGCGAGGCGTTCAATGCCAGCAAGTCAATGGCCGATTCCATGCATTCGCGCAAATCGAAAGGCTGTACTTCCAGCTCCAATTTGTCGGCTTCGATTTTCGAGAAATCCAGGATGTCGTTGATGATGGTCAAAAGCGCGTCGCCACTGTTGCGGATGGTCTCGGCATATTCGCGCTGCTCATTGGTTAGTTTTGTATCCAGAATCAGTCCTGCCATGCCGATGATTCCGTTCATCGGTGTGCGGATTTCGTGGCTCATGCTGGCGAGGAAGTTGCTCTTGGCGCGGCTGGCGGCTTCGGCGCTGATTCTGGCCTGGTGCAATTCGGTGATATTTCGCAAAACCACCAGTTTGCCGCGCGCGCGTTTCTTTTCGTCGAACAAGGGCGAGATGCTCAGGTCAAAATATTGTTCTTCGTCTTTACGCATCAAGCAGATTTCGGTATGCGTTTCATCCGCGCCGGAGCAATAGGCGAGCAGTTCGGGCATTTCTTGGAACGCTTCGAAAATGGGACGGCCCATAAAGGATGCGCGGGTGCGGTTGAATATTTTTTCGAGGGCCGGGTTCACATCCACAAGACGGTCTTGCATATCGAGCACCAGCACGCCGTCGCTCATGTTTTCGATAATGGCGTCGCGGGCAATTGGGGTAAGGTCGAGCGCGCGGTAGCGGAAGAAGGCAAAGAAGAAGGCAATCCCCATGAACACAAAACCAAAGGGCGTCAGGTCAATCGGCGAGATTGGGTTTAGCCCCGTTGCGTACATGATGCTGGTTATGACCGGCGCAATTGCGCCAAGCACAAGCGTCACGGCCTGGGCGCGGTACAGGTTTTGGCGTCTTAGCGCGGACAGCAAAAGCACAACGCCGACGATGATAACAATGTAACTGTAAACCAGGTACGCCCACCAGGCTGGCCCCAAATCAACTTCCATCAGGGTCATAGAGCCAAGACTGGACAGCCGCGGGTTGCCGCGTATTAACTGGTGCCAGGTATCTGTCCACGCAAGGATAACGATTGCCACGGGCATGATGAGCAGCAGGCCAATGTTGCGGCGCGTCAGGTATTTGTCATAGCCTGCATATTGCAGCGCGAACACCATCCAGGCCAGGGGCGCGCCCGCAATCCCGAAATAACGGATGTTCGACCAGAAAATATAAAGGCTGACCGATTCGCTTTTCAACCCCAGGGAAATGGCGTAAGACAAAGACCATTCAAATGCGCTCAGCATTAAGAATGTGAATGCCAGCGCGCCAACCGCGCCGCGCCTCCGCCAGGCCGCATAACTGAGGAGCAGGGAAACGCCTGCCGCGGCGAACATCAAGAATGAATATAAATTAAGCGCCCAAGTGTTCATTTCACCTGTACTCCTGACCCTAATTGTCAACTATGTCGCAAGGCGATATTTGTAGTCAAAATTATCCGCTTCATTATACTCCTGGCGTTTGTAAATGAAGGTCAATTGCAGGTTTGATGGTGTCTTGTAAGGATATTAAGACTTTCTCATGTATCTGGAAGGGTCGCCCTTGCGGTTTTTTTTGAATCAAAAAAGCGAGGCAATTTGCCTCACTTTTTTGAAGGTCTTTTACCCGCCTGCGCGGATGTAATGCTCTAGTTGCGAGATGATGAATTCGCGCTCGTCGATGGCGTTGCGCAGCACATCGCCAATCGAGATGACGCCGAGCAGCTTCTCGTTTTCGAGCACCGGCAGGTGGCGGATGCGTTTTTCGGTCATCAGCGCCATGCACTCCTGGATGGGCTGGCTGGCGTTGACGTAGAGCACCTTTTCGGTCATGATTTCACTGACCTTTGCGGTGGCGCTGGTCTTGCCGAGCAAATCCACTTTGCGGACGATGTCGCGCTCCGAGATAATCCCGGCGATTTTGCCCTCCTGCATGACCAGCAGTGCGCCGACGTTGTTTTGCGCCATGAGTTTGATGGCCTCCAGGACGGTTGCGTCGGGCGGGACTGAAACGATAAAGTCCTGGCGTTTGGATTTGAGTAGGTCGCGGGCGACAGCCATAAGAGCCTCCTTTGGGGGATTATGGAATCAGTTTACACAGATTAGGCGGGGCTGTCAACAATGTGAAAATTCTCACGGCGAGAAGGTCAGTTCGACGGTCATGCCCCAGCGCAGGCGCTCGTCACCCTGGTTCAGTTTGATTTTGACGGTATAGAGCACATCCCCGCCCTGGGTGCGGGAGGAAAGCCCGATTTGCTCAACCACGCCATCCAGCGCCAGGTCGTCGAGCGCATCCGGGCGGATTTCGACCGCCTGGCCTTCGCTGACGCGCACGACTTCGAGTTCGTTCAGGTCGGTAGTTTCGACCATCCAGGCGCTGAAATCGGCCAATTGCACGGCGACGGTCTCCGGCCCGACCAGTTGCCCGACCTTGAGATAGACGTCGGTAACGGTGCCGTCGAAGGGCGCTTTCAGGTCGTAGTTATCGAGGTTCGATTGGGCGGCGGCGGCCTGGGCCTTGGCGTTGTCGAGTCGGGCTTCGAGCAGGGTTTTCTGGTCGGCGTCCAACCCGGCGGCGCGCAGGTCGTAAACCCGCTTGGCCTCGGCTTCGTTGGCCTGGGCGGTGTCGAGCGCAGCGCGTAGTGAGTCTCGTCCGCGGATGATTTCCTCGCGTTTGCGCAGGGATTCGTTGTAGGTTTCCTGCGCCTTTTCCAAGTCATCTTCGGCGGTTTTGCGGCGCGAGTTGTCGCGGTTCAAGTCCTTATATTTGTCAAATTCTTCCTCGGCGTCTTCGAGGTCTTTCTTTTTATCTTTGACCTCGGTGTCGGCGTCTTCGATTTTATCTTCGATGTCGCGCAGGTTCAGTTTTTCCCAGTCGCGCTCGGCTTTGGCTCGGGCCACCTGGGCTTGCAGGTAGGCGTCCCAGGCCTGGGCGCGTGAAAGGCCCTCGGCGCGGGTGAACTCGTCGTAGGCCTGTTGCGCGGCGGTCAGTTCCAGCGTGGATGCGGCCAGGGCGGCCTCAGCCTGCTCGCGGTCGGCAAGACGCGCCAGCACATCCCCGCGCCGGACGGATTGGCCTTCAACAGCCAGGATTTCGGCCACCGTGCCGCGTACCGTAAAGGACAGGCGCACATCTGCCGCCGGGACGATGCGTCCCTCGGCGATGACGGTGGTGTCGGCCACGACTGGCGCTTCTATTGTCGGGGCCGCTTCTGCGCCGCAGGCTGTCAACAGCAGGGCCAGCAGGGCAAGGATAAGGAAGAGTGTTTTTTTCATTTAGTTACCTCGTTGGTAATTGGAGAGTAGAGATTCGATAATTCGTTATTCATACGCCAGCACCTCGCGGATGGTCAGGCGGGAGGCGTTGCGGGCCGGCAGGATGCTGGCCAGCGCAGAAAGCGCCAAAACCACGCCCAGCCAAATCAGGTAGCCGGTCGGAGTAAATACTACGGTAATGGGGGTCTCAAAAACTGCCAGACTTACGATGAATGAGAGCAGATAGGTAATTGGAATCGCCAGAACAATCGCCAGGAACCACGAAATGCCGCCAATCACCACACCCTCGACAATAACCATGCGCATCACCTCGCGGTCTGCCGCGCCGATGGCGCGCATGATACCGATTTCGCGGGTGCGCTCCAGCACATTCATACCCATTGTGCCGGTCAGGCCCATCGCGCCGACGATGGCCGTCAGCAGGGCCATGATAAGCAGGAAGATGACCAGGATGTCGAGGCTCTCGGTGGCATTTTTGAGCGAGGAAAGGCCCGGTTGGGCGCGCCGCAGTTTGTAGCCCGCATCGCGGAAGTGTTTGTCGAGGGTTTCGCTCATCGCTGCCTGGTAGGCCTGGTCGTGGCGGTCTGTTACCACGCGGAAGGAAACCGAACGCCCTGCCAGGTTGCTTTCACGCGAAAAATGTTCATACGTGCCATAGGCAATCAGCCCTTCGCGGTCGATGAATTCGAAAAACCCGACCACTTCCCAATCCTGCTCGCGCCCGCCCGACTTGACGCGCAGGGTATCGCCCACTTGCAGGCCGGGGAAACTGCGCCGCATGCCCTCGGTTACCGCGATTGCGCGTGTGTCGCCGGGTTGCAGCCAGCGTCCATCCACCGGGTGGGCATCCACCATGCGGCTGTTAACGGGCGGGGCAATGACGGTCAGGTTTTCGGCCACCGTGCCGTCGGGGTAGAGCACCTCGGCGGTCGCAAAGGCCCAGCCTTCCACATCCACCACGCCGGGAACCTGGCGCGCCACCTGCTCGATTTCGTTCAGGCGGTAAGGCTGGTCGAAATCGAGGGTCACATCGGCCACAAAATAGCGGCCCACATTGTCCATATAATCGAACAGGGTCACGCGCACGTTGAAGACGCCGATAAAAATCGCCCCACCCATGGTCAGGGTGAAAAGCGTCAGAAGCAGGCGGCTTTTGCGCCTGAACGTGTTCCTCAGGGAAATCAGCAGGGGACGCGGGAAGTGGATTCCGCGCCGGGCCAGGGACTGCGTCACCCGCTGCTGGAAACGGTCGAAGCGCGACTCGCGGCGCGGACTCCCCCCGGCCTGTTCGCCGCCATCGGAGGTCGAATCGCCGCTGATGGCACTCAAGACCGTGATGCGCGAACCGTTGATAACCGGCCCAAACCCGGCCAGCAGCGGCACGAGAATCCCGACCGTAATCTGGATGTAGAAAGCCAGCGGCACGATGCGGCGGCCCAGCAGGCTAAAACTCAATTTGTCGGCAATAAAATTTGCCAGCTCATATGCACCCAGCCCGCCCGCCGGGACGGCGATTGCCAGGGCCAGCAAGCCGAAGGCCAGAATGAGCACCAGGTACATGCCAAAGACCTGGTTGCGCCGTCCGCCGACCAGTTTCATCACCCCGATGTGGCGCAGGTGCTGGTTGAGCAGGGCGGCCAGGGTGTTGGCGATTAAGGATGAAGACAGGAAGACAATCAGCACGCCTAGCGCCAGCAGAATGCCCAACACAGCGTTGACCGTCGAGGCCAGCGGATGCTCGTTGGTCAGCGCAGTGCGGGTACGAAAAACAGAATAGCCGCTTTTTTCGATGCGGTTTTTCAGGTCTGCTGCCACAACCCGGATGTGGCTGTCGTCGTTTTCGTTTTCGCGCACAGTAGCGTAGACGCGGTTGAACAGGTTGGGCTGCCGCAGGGTCGGCAGGGTGTCCATGGTGATGTAGGCAAACGGCGGGGCCAGGAAGTCGTCGGCGCCGGTGGCCGGGTCTTGGGCAATGCCGACCACTTTGAGCGATTTGCTCGAACCGTCTGGCATTTCAAACACAATCGATTCTCCGACTGTGATGTTGAATTCCTCCAGAACATCGCGCTCGATGACCACTTCGTTTTTTCCGGGCCGCATCGAGCCGGCCATGGGCGTCAGCAGGTTGATTTTGTTTTTCGCGAAATCGTCGATGGCAACGATGTCTAGGGTTGTCCAGGTGTTGCCGTCTTCCTTGCGGGCGCGGATGTTGAACACCCGTCGTCCCTCGACATCGGCAATTCCCGGCGCGTTTTCGATGGTCGGGAGAAAATCACGGTCGAAGTTCGCCATGCGCAGTTCGATGTTGGCCGGTTTGTTGGCGGCATAACTGGCGCTCATGTCGTTTTCGATGATGACATACGCGCCTGAAATGACCCCAATCGAAAAAACACCGACGGCAATCGAAAAGACAACCAGCAGGGTGCGGGTCCAGTTGTCGAACAGGTCAAGGAAAATCTTACGCCAGCGAGGTCTCATGGGTTAATTTAGAATGCAGAATGATGAATGGCACTTGCGCCGCATACAAGTACAGGTGTGAAAGCAGAAGGCAATACATTCTGCATTTTCATTTTCTCCTGTCCGCCGCGCGGTTTTCTTCCAACCGGCGCTGGACAATCTTGCCAATCGTTTCTTCGGTAATGGGCGATTGCTTAAGCAAGTTGAGAAAGGCGTCGCGCGGCAAGACCAGCACTTCGACCGGGCCGTCGCCCGAAGCGCGCACGCTGGCCAGCGATTTACCGCCGCGCAGCAATTCGATTTCGCCAAAGAACTGTCCCGCGCCCAGGCGCGAAACGGTGGTGTCGTTGCGCTCTTTTCCGGTGAGCACAATTTCGGCAATGCCCGATTCGACGATGAAAAACTCATCCACTGTTTCTTCGCGCTTCAGGATGGTCCTGCCCGCCTCGATTCGCCTGCGCTGGGCGGTTTTTGTCACGGCCAGCATCTGGCGATGGTTGAGCAGCGGCAGGGCGCGGGCAACCGCCTCGTTAACCAGTTCACCGTCCGAAATGATGATGGTGCGGTTGGTGCGCTGGGTCAGCGACGGGTCGTGTGTCACCATCACGATGGTTTTGCCCTGGTCGGCCAGCGACTGGAACAGGTCGATGATGACCTGCGCCGAGCGTGAATCAAGGTTGCCGGTCGGTTCGTCAGCCACCAGCAGGGGCGGGTCGGTGGCCAGAGCGCGGGCAATGGCGGCGGCCTGCTGCTGGCCGGTCGAAACGGCAACCGGCAGTTTGTTGGCCTGCGCCTCCAGCCCGACCAGTTTGAGCAATTCCATCGCCCGTTGGGGGCGTTCTTCGAAGTCGTACAGGTAGGCGTAATCCATCGGCAGCATGACATTTTCCAGCAGGCTAAGCATGGGCAGCAGTTGGAAGAATTGGAAAACAATGCCCATATTCCTGCCGCGCCACAGCGAGCGTTGCGATTCGTTCATGCGTTCGTATAAATCGGTGGCATTAACAACCACCTGCCCGCCGGTGGGGTGGTCGATGCCGGTCATCATGTTTAGCAGGGTGCTTTTGCCGCTGCCCGACTTGCCAACAATTGCCACGAACTCGCCCTGGTAGAGCGTCAGGTCGATGCCTTTCAACACAGTAAATTCACCGGCGGCGTTTTTGAAGGTCTTGACGACCCGGCGAAGTTCAATCATCGGGGCCGCGCTCATTCCGGTTTCTCCTTCTTACCGGATTTCTTTTTCTTCTTTTCCTTTTTGCCTTCTTTGGTTTTCTTCTTTTTCTTTTCGGGCTTGTCCTGCGGCCAGGCGCGGACAATCGGGCCGGGTTCCGCTTCCTCAGCGGTTTCGCCGTCTTCGGCCTCTTGCGGCGCGGCGACAGGTTCGGGGAAAGTCCGCAGCCTTTCTTCCATCGCGTCCAACTTGCCGACTTCCAATAATTTGTCGGCGTGTTCGGCCACAATCTGTCCGTCGGCAATTACCAGGTGGCGGCTGAAGCGCGGGGTCAGGCCGCTGTCGTGGGTGACCATCACAATCGTCTTGCCGCTTTCGACCAGTTTTTCGAACAGGTCGAAGATGTGGTCGGCTGTGACCGAGTCGAGACTGCCGGTCGGCTCATCGGCCACCAGGATGGCCGGGTCGTTGGCCAGGGCGCGTGCAATTGCCACGCGCTGTTGTTGCCCGCCGGAGATGAAGGCCGGCAGTTTGTTTGCGTGTTCATCGATTTCGACAAGTCGCAATAGTTCTAGCGCGCGCTCACGGCTCTTGCGCGGACTGTACAGCCCGCACAAATCCATCGGCAGCATCACGTTTTCGAGCAGGGTCAGCATCGGCAGCAGTTGGAAGGACTGGTATACCACGCCCATCGTCTGCCCGCGCCAGAGGGCCAGTTCGTCCTCGTCCAGGCGGTGGATGTAAACTTCCTTCTCCGCGCGGACGACGACCTCGCCCGAGGTGGCATGGTCTACGCCGGTCAGCATGTTCAACAAGGTCGATTTTCCCGCTCCCGACTTGCCCACGATACCGAGAAATTCCCCACGCCGGATGTCCAAATCGACCCCGCGCAGGGCGGTGAAATCGCCGGCCTCGCTGGAGTAAACCTTGACAACGTTGCGAATCTCGATGAGGGGTTGCAGGTTCATAAATCCTTGTTGGGAAAATAGACTGTGTCCAAAAATAGACAATGTCCATTATAATTTGACTTAACGGCCTGTCAAGCCGGGTTAAAATTTTCTATTGAAATTCTAATGAGAAGAGACAAACGATGAGCAAAACACAGCCCAATCCCGCTTACCTTCGCCGTGTCCAGCGCACCCGGGCAGCCTTTCGCCGCGCTTTAATGGAACTGATTGGCGAAAAGGGCTACAAGGCGCTCACGGTTGACGAAATTGCCCAGCGCGCCAACCTGGCGCGGGCAACCTTCTACCTGCATTACCGTGACAAGGACGATTTGCTGCTGGAGGAGTTCAGCCTGCTGGCCGAGGAGCGGGTGAACGTCCTGTCGCAAATCCCGTTTGCGGCCTGGCTGCCGAATTCGGAAGACCAGCGAATCGATGCGGGCAACAAGCCCATCCAACCTTTCTTGATGGTCTTCCAGCACGTCGCCGATAATGCCGGTTTATACCGCATCCTGCTGAAAAATCCGGGTTCTGAGCGCCTTTCTGGCCGAATTCGAGAGATTTTGATTGAGTCCATCAACCGATTCGCGCAAGCCAAAGCCCAAAGCGACCCCATTCCCATCCTGTTCGAGGTGCCAGTGGAACTCCTGGCGGCCTACTTCAACGGCGCGCTGGTCAGCAGCATCGACTGGTGGCTCGAAAACATGGACTCGGTTTCGGTGGAGGATATGACCCGCATGTTCCAGCGCCTGTTTTTCCCCGGTGTGCGCAAGGCAATGGGCCTGAACGCCGAAAAATAAAAAAGACCGGGTGCGGCATTCGCCTCGGTCTTCAAGGATTGTGGGCGCGGAGGGACTCGAACCCACGACCTCACGGATGTGAACCGTGCGCTCTAACCAACTGAGCTACGCGCCCTTTTTTGGTGCGGGCGGAATTATAAGGCAGGTTCCGGCCTTTGGCAAGACACGATTCCCGAAATATCCCTTACGGCGGGGGCAGGTACAGCCAGGGGTTGACCTTGCCATACGAGGTGTGCATCAACTCGAAATGCAGGTGGGCGCCGCTCGAACGCCCGGTCGAGCCGATTGCACCGATGACTGCGCCCTGGCCCACGCTCTGGCCGCAGACAACATTTAGCGCGCTCATGTGCGCGTACAACGACTGCCAGCCATTGCCGTGGTCGATGACCACCATGGTGCCGTAACCCCAGTCGTTCCAACCGGCGTACACAATCACCCCGGCGTCCACGGCGTATAAGCCTTCGCCCAGTGAACCGGAAATATCAAGGCCAAAATGGTTGGTTTCCGGGGAATAATCGAACCCCGAAAGGTAATGCCTGTTCGAAGGCCAGATGAAATAACCATAGCCCACCGCCCCGTCTGAAATGACGCCGCATGCGCCCGGCCCCAATTGGCGCGCAATGCCGGGGTTCTGGCGCGTGACCCCAATTGGCGCACTCCACGAGATGAATTCTCGCCTGCCGCCCGGCACAATCAGCCAGGTTCCTGGCTGGATGTTGGGATTGGAATAATCGCCAATCGTGACCGGGTCGAGGTTGTTGCCGGGATAGTTGATAATATCTTCCGGGGTCACATTCAGGCCGCGCGCCACGCCGTTCAGGCCGTCGCCCGACTGCCACTCGTAATAGGTTCCGTCCACCGGCAGGATGTTCAACTCCTGGCCGGGGCTGAGGCGGTGCGGGTCATCGCGCAGGGTGTAATAGTTGCCCCACAAAATCGTTTGCGGCTTCAGGCCGTACTTTTCGGCAATCCCAAAAACCGTATCGCCCGCCTGCACAGTGTAGATGACAATCTCCGTGCGCGGACGGTTGGGGATAACTGTGTGCATCGACGCGCTGCGCGAGATGCCGCGATAGACGCCCTCGGCCTGGGGAATGGACACGGCGCTTATCTCCCCCTGGCTTGCCGCCGCTTCGGCGGGGTCTTCTACGGCCCCGGCATTTTGGGGCGCGCCTGTAAGGAAGATTTGCAGCAGGGCCACAATCGCTGCCAGCGCCAGGATGGTTAAAGCCCCGGTGGCAAAGCGCAGGATGGCATCACCCAGCCCAAGTTGCGCCAGGGATTCGAGCCAGCTGGTCTTGTCTTTTCTTTCTTCGATGGGATTTTGTTCGTTGTCGTCTTCCCCGGCTTCTTGAGCCACGGGGACGATTTCTTGAAATTCTTCGCTCATTTTTTACCTGTTTCGGGCATCATAACACGGGCTTTGAAAGCCCGTCAAGTTATGCCTTAAGGGCAGATTAACCGATGGTCTTGCGAATAAACGGGTTGAACAGGTGAATTCCGCCAATTGTCACCAGGGCCAGCGCGCCGCAGGCCAGGGCTGCGATGGGCACGCTCCAGTTTTGGGCCATTGCCCCGACCAGGATGCTGCCGAACGGCGCAATCCCCTGCAAGGCCCACAGGAAGGTGCTGAACACCCGTCCGCGCAGTTCATTGGGAACTTGCAACTGAATCAGGGTGTTCATCGTCGCCATTTGGGTTACCATGCCCCAGCCGAGGAAGACCATCAGCACCATTGCGATGGTGGCGTTGCGGGTTAGCCCCAGCCCAATCAGGCTAAAGATGAAGGCGGCCTGCCCGAGGGTCAGCAGCCAGCCCTTGCGCTGCGGGTTGAAGGCTGCCAGGATGGTGGCGGCGATAAGCGCCCCGACCCCCTGGAAGGTATACAGGCCGCTGTTGCGGGCGGCCACTGCCGCGTCGGTATCGCCAACCTGGGCGAGCACATCCCGCGCAAAAGCGGGGATTTGCTGCGCGAACGGGAAGCCAATCAGGCCGATGGTGGCCGCCATCAAAATCATCAGGCCGACCGAGGCGGTCGAGAAGATGTAGCGCTGTCCTTCGCGCAGACCTTCGAGCATGTTTTGGGGTTTGGAAAGCGATTCTTCTTTGAATGGCGTTCTTGCGTATAGCAAGAAGACGATGACTACCAGGTAAGAAACCCCATTGGCAAGGAAGGCCCACCCGGCCCCGTTTTCTTCGATAAAAATCAGGAAGGGCGCGACCAGCGAAGGCCCGAGCACGCGGGCGGCGTTGAAGATGGTCGCTTGCAGGGCGATGGCGTTTGGCAGGCGCTGTTTGCCGACCAGTTCGATGAGCATGGCCTGGCGGGCAGTGATTTCGACTGCGTTGGCTGTTCCCAAAATCAGCGCCAGGACGAGGATATGCCAGAGTTGCACCAGTCCTGTCAGGGTCAAGGTGGCCAGAGCCAGGGCCTGTATCATCATAATGGCCTGTAAGATGATGACAGTTTTGCGCTTGTCGAGGCGTTCGACCAAAACCCCGGCTGGCAGGGCCAGGAAAAGGGTAGGCAGCGTGGCGGCGAAGCCTATCAGCCCGAGGTCGAAGGGGCGACCGGTCAGTTCATAGGCCAGGTAGGGCTGGGTGGTGGCCTGCATCCAGGTGCCGGTCAGAGAAACGAACTGGCCGACCCAGAAGAGCATGAAGTCTCGTGAGCCGAGCGCCGGAAAGCGCGCCAGGAAGGAATCCCTGAAACTCATAAGGCGGGTTGTATCATTTCGGGAGTGTCGAGCCGGGCGTTGTTGACCAGCCTGCCGACCGGGTAGGCGCTCATCTCTGCGGCGGGGAAGGCTGTCAGCAGGGGCTGCAACTCTTGCGGCGCGCGCGCTTCGGGCGAGAGCCAGGCCGCGTAGTCTTGCGGGTGCAGGATGACGGGCATGCGGTCGTGGATTTCTGCGACCAGCGCGTTTGGCGCGGTGGTGATGATTACACAGGATTTGACCTGGCTGCCATCCGGGCTGAGCCATTCGTCCCAAAGCCCGGCGAAGGCAAACGGCTTCTGGTCTTTGAGCGTGATGCGATAGGGGATTTTTGCGCCCTGGCCGGGAGTTTTCTTCCATTCGTAGAACCCGTCGGCGGGAATCAGGCAGCGTTTGTAGCGATACGGTCCGCGAAAGGAGGGCTTTTCGGCCAGGGTTTCGGCGCGGGCGTTGAGCAGGCGCGCGCCAATGGTCGGGTCTTTGCTCCAGGACGGAATCAGGCCCCAGGCGAAGAAGTCGGCCCGGCTTTGTCCGTCGTTGGGCAGGGCCAGGATGGGCTGGCTGGGGGCAATGTTATAACGCGGCGCAAACAGGGACGGGAATGTAAACCCGGCAAAAGCGGTTTGCAATTCGGCGGTGTCAACGGTCAGGGTGAATCGTCCACACATGGCTGCTCCTTTTTGGTCTATCGGAGTCCAACGTCTTTCGACGTTGGGATTCTTTCAACTTAAGGCCTTCGCCTCGGCGTGGGGCTGGGGACAAAGCCCGGCGGGGTGGGGGTGGGGGTCGGGTAGCGCGCCGGGATGCTGAAGGTGAAGCGCACGCTTTTTTCTCCCTGCTCAAGGCTGGCTTCGGGGTTGATGACGATGTAATAGGTTTGGCCGGGGGTCAATGATAACGGGTTGCGCCCCATGTCGAACAGGCGGATGGGCTGCTCGAGTGCGTCGCGCTGCCAGATGCCGGGGATGGCGCGTCCCTCGCGGAAGATGTAAGCCTGGCCTTCATTAACCAGCAGAATGTCGAAGACCTGCGCGGCGCGTTCGCGCTCGCTCTTGAATCCGTGGTGTACCACCAGCACGACCACATTGGCGGCGCTGAGTTGTTCGCCGGTCAATACATCAACGTGGGGTTCATAAACTTCGTCCTGGCGGGTGTTGGCGTCGACCGCATCGGCGTAACGCAGGTACAACCGCCTGAGCGAGTCGTAGCGCCAGGAATGATAACTATAGATGGAATAACGCACCGTGATTTCGTTAACTTCCAGCGGCCAGGCAGGCGGCAGGAGTTCGAAATAAGAACTGCGCAGCTCCTGGCGCACATTTTCATGGCCGATTTTGCGGGTGTATTCGGTCAGCCCTGCTGTATTGATGAAAAAATTGTTGTAATCATTAATCGTCGTGTCTCGGCACAGTGGCGGACAGTTAAGACCGGTCGGCACGACCAGCCGTTGCAGGATGTCGCTTTCGAGCAGGTGGGTTTCAACCCGCTCGTCGGCGTTGGCAAAAACCAGGTAGGACTGGTACATGCGCGCAATATGCTCGTCGAAATAGCGGCCCGAACGCACCGGCCCGGCTTTTTCGGCGTCCTGCCCGTAGAAGACAGCGATAAAGCGCGTCAGCCCGTCTTCGATGTAATATTCATAGGCCACATCGGAGCGGCTCAAGCCGAACTGGTAACCGCGCACCCGGCGCGGGAAGTTGGTGATTTTGACGGCAATCGGTCTGCGTTCGAGCAGGGCCGCATTGGCGGGGATTTGCCCGGTGTATGGGTTGTAATTGGGGGGCAGCTCAAGCGGCAGGGCGGGCGCGAGGGCAGTCGCCGGGGTATTGCTGGGCAGCGGCGTGGGTGTGGAAACACTTCGCTTGGTGGGAGTTGGGCTGAGGGTGGCAGGCTGCGCCTCGATTTGCCCCGGGACGGGCAGGGTTTGGGGTACGGCTGCGGCCTGGGCCAGCGCCAGGCTGCGATTTTGCATCCAGAAGAAAAACAGGATTGTTAGCAGTAAGATGAAGAATAGCCCCCAAACAGCAATCAGCAGGGTTTTCAGCCGGGTGGTGTTCATGGCGTGATTATACCGCCTGATTTTCAGCACGGCGCGAGGGTGATGATAAAATAATTCATCATGCTGGTTTTGCTGACTTTTGGATTCTATTCCCTGACCGCGTTGGCGCTGGGGGTTTTGCGGATTTTGCGCCGCCCGTTCTCGTATTCCTGGCTGGTGTCGGCCCTGGGGGCTTTGCTGGCCTGGGGCAGTGTTTTTGCCTGGCGGCTGGAGATGCCCGCCCCGGTGCTTGAAAACGCCTGGCTGCCGTTGACCCTTTTCCGGGCCGCCCCGGCGCTGTTGGTGGATGAAATCGCCTGGATATACGGCCTGGCGCTGGCCTCGTTGGCGCTGGCGGTGATTTTGACTGCCCCGGCCCAATCGACCGGGGTCAGCCCGACCGCCTGGCTCGGGACGCTTGGCCTGGCGGCTGGCGGGATGCTGGCTTTCCTGGCAGGCAACCCGTTGACGCTGGTGATGGTCTGGACTGCGCTTGACCTGCTCGAACTCTTCAACACCCTGCGCCTGGCGCGCAAGCCGGGTTTGAGCGAACGGGCGGTGGTCTCGTTTGGCATCCGCGCTCTGGGGACGGGTTTCGTGCTTTGGGCCAGCGCCACCAATGGCGCGCCGCTGGTGTCTTTCGATGCGGTTTCGTCTGAAAGCGGGCTTTTCCTGCTCCTGGCGGTTGGCCTGCGCCTGGGCGTTTTGCCCCTGCATTTGACCTATCGCAGTGAGCCAGCCTTGCGGCGCGGCATGGGCACAGTCCTGCGCCTGGCTATGGCCTCCTCAAGCCTGGTTCTGTTGGCCCGCCTACCGGTTGGCCTGCTCGTACCCGACGCCCTTGCGCCTTTTTTGCAGGCCTTGCTGGTGCTGGCCTTGCTCTACGGGGCCTGGAAGTGGCTTTCCGCGCCAGACGAACTCTCTGCCCGCCCGTACTGGATACTTGCCCTTGGCGCGCTGTCGGTGTTGGCTGCCTTGCGCGGCAACCCGGCCGGGAGCGCGGCCTGGGGTGTTGCGCTGGTTTTGTTCGGCGGACTGGTTTTCCTGTATTCTTCGCGCCAATCCCTGTTTACTCTCGCCCTGGGGGTCTTTGGGCTGGGAATGCTTTCCCTGCCGTTTACGCTGACAGCCACGACCTGGCTGGGCGAAGCGCCCTTCGATTGGATTTTCTGGCCCTTTGCCGTTTCAGGACAGGTGATGCTGCTGCTCGGGTTTGCGCGTCATCTCTGGCACACCAGCGAGAGCGAACTTGCCAGCCTGCCGCGTTGGGCGCAATCGGCTTACCCGCTTGGGTTGGCGCTGCTGGCAGCCATCACGGTGCTGGCCGGGCTATGGGGCTGGCCGGGCGCCTTACAGGTTGGCCTGTGGCCTGTCGGGCTGGCGGTCAGCCTGCTTTCGCTGGTCATTTTGGCCGCTTGGTGGCGGATTTCGAGATTTGGGCCGTTTGCCGAAAATGTGCCTGCGCGCGCCTCCGTTTCGCGCCTGGCGCGCGCTATGGACGTTTTTGGGGCCGGGCTGTGGGGCCTGTACCGCTCCTTGCGCCGCCTGGCGACTTTCCTTTCGGGTTTGCTTGAGGGCGACGGCGGCCTGTTGTGGACAATTCTTGTGCTGGTTTTGCTGCTGCTCTGGTTCCAGCAGGTTCTATGATGACAGGTTCTGACGATGATTGAACTGTTGCAATGGTTTGCCGCAATTTTGATATTGGTTACCTCGATAATCCTGCTCCTCAGCCGCGACTGGCGCTGGAGTCTGGTTGTATTGGCTTTACAATACCTGGCGATTTTCACGCTCTTCCTGGCGCACTGGCCACTTACCATGTCGGCGGCCAAACTGGTGACAGGCTGGATGGCCGCCGCCACCCTCGGCATCACCCTCAACCGCCAGGCCGATGTTGTCCCTGTCCGCTCGAACCGAATCTTCAAACTGGTGCTGGCCCTGGTGGTCGCTGGGACGGTTTTTCAGGGCGCGTCTATGATTGGCGAGTGGATGCCTGCCGTCGGACTTCCGCTGGCCCTGGCCTCCCTGATGTTAATTGGGCAGGGTTTGCTCCAACTTGGCATGACGGTCGAACCATTCCGCGCCACGCTGGGACTGTTGACCACCCTGGCCGGTTTTGAACTACTCTCCTCGCCCCTCGATAATTCGGTTCTGGTAGCAGCCCTGATGGCGGCTGTCACCCTCGGCCTGGCCCTGGCGGGTTCCTACCTGCTGGCCCTGCAATTTGAACCCGCGCCGGAGGCTGTCGAGTGAGCGCGCCGCTGATTTGGATTGGCCTGCCCTTCGCCCTCGGCCTGTTGCTGTTGCTTGTCCCCCGCGACCATTGGGCGGCCTGGCTGGGTGGTTTTTTTGCCGCCTTCCTGTCGCTGCTTGCCCTGCTGGCCCCCACTGATACGGCCCTGAATGTGTTTGGCCTGTTTTCCCTGCGCATCGATTCGACGGTCAGCCTGTTGGGACGCCAGGTAAGCCTGACTCCCGCCGCGCAGATTATCCTCGTGCTGGTCTATGCCATTGGCGCATTCTGGATTTTTGGCGGGTTGGCGGTTGGCAACGCCCGCCGCCTGGCCGCACTGGGATTGATGTCAATTGCCCTGCTGACCGCTTCGCTGGCGATACGGCCTTTCCTCTACGCCGCCATCCTGATTCAGGGCGCGGTACTGTTGGCCGTCTTTATGCTGGCTGAAGCGGGCAAACCCACCGGGCGCGGGCTGATTCGCTTCCTGGTGTATCACACCCTGGCCCTGCCGTTTATCCTGTTTGCCGGATTCCTGCTCACGGGTGTCGAGGTCGGCCCGCGCGACCTGGCGATTGTCTTGCAGGCGGCCATCCTGCTTGGGCTGGGATTCGCCTTCCTGCTCGCCATTTTCCCGCTTTCCACCTGGCTGCCCATGCTGGCCGAAGAGTCCTCCCCTTATATGGTTGGCTTTATCCTTTCGACCTTCCCGACTTTTGCGCTCCTGTTTGGCTTGAATTTTATTGACCGCTACGCCTGGATTCGTGAATCGCAAGCCTTCTTTCAGGTTTTGCAAACAGTCGGATTGCTGACCGCGCTTTCCGGCGGCCTGTGGGCGGCCTTCGAGCGCCACGCCGGTCGGATTTTCGGCTATGCCGCGGTGGCTGAAATTGGTTTTTCTCTGGCGGCCGTCAGCCTGCCGGAGCGAATGCTCGGCCTCGAAATTGTCTTCTTCATGATTGTGCCGCGTGCCCTTGCTTATGGAACCTGGGCCATGTCCCTGGCTGTCCTGCGCGACGCCGCCCCCGATTTGCGCTATCTATCCCTGCAGGGGCTGGCGCGCCAGTATCCGGCTGCCGCCCTGGGTGTCTTTATTTCCCTATTTTCGCTGGGTGGCGCGCCGTTGCTGGCTGTTTTTCCGGTGCGCCAGGCGCTCTGGGAAGGTTTGTCGGCCCAGGGATTCCTGCCCGCCCTGTGGATGGGCCTCGCCAGCCTGGGATTGTGGATTGCCTCCCTGCGCTGCCTTGCGGTTTTGACCATGTCTCCCGAAAATGTCGAATGGGAATCGCGCGAAACCTCCTTGCAGAGGACTATGATTTTAATTGGCGTGGCATCCATGTTTGTTGTCGGGTTGCTGCCCCAGTGGGCTGCCCCCCTGTTGCAGAATCTTTCCGGCTTGTTCAGCCAGATTTCACGCTAAAAAGCCGCCTTATTTGCGCCTTGGGCTATAATCAGTGGATATTATTCCCCGGAGTAACTTCTATGGAACTTGAAGACCTCGTCAAACGCCTTGAATGGCTCGAAAAAGAACACCGCAAAGACCATGCCGTGATTGCTGAACTCCAACAGCAGGTTGCTGGTTACGAAACTACTTTTAACATTCTGCGCGAACAGGATAAACAGACAGCCACCGAGTTGTCGCGTTACGCCTCTGCCGCTGGCCGCCTTGAGCAGTTCGACAGCATGATTGCCCAGCATCGCAACGAAATTACCAAGGCCATCGAAGACTTGGAGAAGCGCCGTGAAAAACATGAGCGCGATGTCGAGACCCGTCGGCGCACCGAAATTGAAAATGTTAACAAATCCCTGTCCGAATTGCGCAAATCGCTTGATGTCCTGGACGACCACAAAAAGGCCCTCAAAGCCCGTGAAGACGATGTCGCCCGCCTGACCCGCCTGTTTTCCGAGCTGGACAAACGCACCGGCGACTTTTCCCACGCCGACGAAGACATCCGCCGTTCGGTGCGCCTGGTGGACGAGGCTCGCAAACAGGATTTCAAGCGCCTGGCCGACCTGCAGGGCGAAATGATAGCCGTGCGCAAGCGTTCGGACGAGGCTCGTGAGCGGGTCGACATCAACGCCGATTCTATTCGTATGGTCGATACGCGTATCAACGAATTGCTCGCCAGCGAATCGGACCGCCGCCGCGCCCAGATGGAATTTATCGAGAAACAAAACCTGGCCGAAGTCGAGCGCGAAAAATTGTGGAAGGACTGGCAAGTGCGTTTCGACGCCTTTGCCCGCCAGACCGCCAACCTCGACGCCCAAATCGCCCAACTCGAAGATACCCAGCGCGCCGTCAAACGCTCGCAAGACGCTTTCGACGACATCAACGCCCGCCTCGAACGGCGCATCAAAGAGATTACTGAAGTCCAGCGTTTGGCCGAAGACCGATTCCGCCAGGAATGGGTCACCTTCAAATCCGACGACCAGAAACGCTGGACAAACTACTCGCTGACCCAGGATGAAGTTCAGAAAGACGTGCGCTCGGAACTCGAAAAAATCAACCAGCGTGTGGCCGACATGGACGACGCCCTGCAATCCATGCGCGATGTCTTCCAGCAGACCAACGACGTCACCGAAACCCAGTTGCAGGAACTGATGAACTGGACCAGCGAATGGCTCGGCAACTATGAGCGCATCCTGGGCCGCTCGCGCCCCTCGCGTTAGCCATTTTTGTTGGGCGGGATGTTATCCCGCCCTTCATACTAAAAAAGCAACCCGCGGGATAGCATCCCGCGCTACGGAGACTGAATGCGCGTTATCGGCACCGCCGGACATGTCGACCACGGTAAATCGACCCTCATCGCCGCCCTGACCGGCACCCACCCCGACCGGCTCAAAGAAGAGCAGGAACGCGAAATGACCATCGACCTCGGCTTTGGCTGGCTCAACCTGCCGGGCGGCGAGGAAATCGGCATTGTCGATGTTCCCGGTCACCGTGATTTCATCGAGAACATGCTGGCAGGCATCGGCGGTATCGACGCCGCCCTGCTCATCATCGCCGCCGACGAAGGCGTCATGCCTCAAACCCGCGAACACCTCGCCATCCTCGACCTTTTGCAAATCCAGGCTGGCGTTGTCGTCATCACCAAAACCGATTTGGTGGAGGACGCGGAATGGCTCGACCTGCTCGAGGAGGACATCCGCCGCGCCCTGGCCGGGACCGTCCTGCAAGCCGCGCCGCGGATGCGTGTCTCCGCCCGAACCGGCCTCGGCCTTGAAGAGCTTTTGGCTACGCTCGAAGCGACTCTTGCCAACCGACCCTCGCGTCTCGACCTCGGACGACCGCGTTTGCCTGTGGACAGGGTTTTTACCATGCCTGGCTTCGGCACCGTCCTGACGGGGACTCTCAGCGATGGGCATTTTTCGCTCGGCGATGAAGTCGAACTGCTGCCCTCCGGCGTGCGCGGACGCATCCGCGGCCTGCAAACCCACAAGAAAAAAGAAGAAACCGCCCTACCCGGCTCACGGACAGCCGTCAACGTCTCAGGCGTCGCCCTTGAAGAGGCCCTGCGCGGCGAAGTGCTGGCAAAACCCGGCCAATATAAACCCTCCCGCCGCATCGACGCCCGCTTGCGCCTGCTCAAAGACATCTCCGCGCCGCTCAAAAACGCCACCGAAGTCAAAATCTTTCACGGCACCACCGAAACCATCGCCCATTTGCGCCTTTTAGGGGCAGAAGTCATCGAACCCGGCGAAGAAGGCTGGGTTCAACTTGAATTGCGCGACCCACTCGTTGTCGTGCGCGGCGATAGATTCATCATCCGCCGCCCCTCGCCTGCTGAAACCCTGGGCGGTGGGCTGGTGGTCGACCCGCAGCCCAAAGCCCGCCACCGCCGCATGGACGAATCCGTGCTGAAACGGCTTTCGGCCCTGCTCGAAGGCACGCCCGCCGATATTTTCATGCAAGCCGCCCTGGCAACTGGCCCGGCCCCTCTCAAGGAAATGACCGCCCGCGCCCGGCTCGAACTCGCACCGGCCCAGGAGGCCATCGAAGCGTTAATCGCCAACGGCAGCCTGATTCCGCTCGAGGAAGGCAAATCCGCTCCGGACGCCGGGACGCTCTTTGTCGCCGCCCCACACTGGGAGGTGTTCAAAGCCTCGGCACTGGATTCGCTTTCAGGCTACCACCAAACCCATCCGCTGCGGCGCGGGATGCCGCGCGAGGAACTCAAGAGCAAACTGAAATTTGCTCCCAAGGTCTTTAATGCCCTGGTCAAGAAACTGGCCCTCGAAACAGAAGTGGTCGAGGCGGGCAGTTGGCTGGCGCGGTCCGGGCATGAGATTCGCTTTTCGGACGGTCAGCAGGCAAAAGTCAGCGCGCTCCTGCGCCGTTTTGATGGGAATCCCTACAGCCCGCCCTCGGTCAAGGAAACGGTCGCCGATGTCGGCGAGGACATCTACAATGCCCTGCTCGATTTGGGCGAGTTGGTCTCGGTCGGGCAGGATGTCGTCTTTCGCAAGCCGGTGTATGAGCAAATGGTGGCGAAAATCCGTGCCCTGCTGGCCGAAAAAGGCCAGGTCACCGCTGCCGAAGTGCGCGACCTGTTCGGTACGACCCGCAAATATGCCCTGGCCCTGCTCGAACATCTCGATGCCCTGGGTGTGACCGCCCGCGATGGCGATTATCGCAGATTAAGAAAGTAGCGTTTGTCATTTCGAGCGACAGCGAGAAATCTTAATCACAGCCCGTAAGATTTCTCAGTCGCCGCTACGCGGTTTCTTCGAAATGACAGGCGATTTTTGGATAATTGGAGAACTCATTTATGAACCTCGACCCAACTTTTAGCAACAGCCTCATCCTCATCCTGGTGGCCTTTGGCGGGGCGTTTTTGGCGGCCCTGTGGGTCTCACTGGTGGTCTGGACGTGGCGCGACATCCGCGCGCGCGCGCGTGACCCGCTCTCGCAGATTTTGTCGGTGGCGGTGGTGGCGGTGCTGAACCTGCCGGGCGTGTTGGTCTACCTGATTCTGCGCCCCCAGCGCACCCTTGAAGAAGAGTACCAGCGCACCCTGGAGGAGGAAGCCCTGCTGGCTTCGATTGAAGACCAGGCGCTTTGCCCCGGCTGTGAGCGCCGCGTGCGTGAGGATTGGCAGGCCTGCCCCAGTTGCCATACCAAGCTGCGCAAATCCTGCCAGTCTTGCGGCAAGTTGATGGAACTTTCGTGGAATTTATGCCCCTTCTGCGGCACGCCGGTTGAGGGCGTGCGCCGGGAAGAAGATGTGCTCCCCTCGTCACTGGAGTGAAGACTCCTGCGGCCGGGCATAACCGAGGAATGTCAATGATGCCTGAGGAAGTTATCCAGTCGGTTTGCATCGGCTTGCTGGGCGGTTTGCTATATATCAGGTTGCTCTGGATGTTTGGCGAGGCGGCCTGGCGTGGTGTCTTCTCATTTCGCCTTGGCGAAATTCAAGGCAACCCGGCGCGATTGATTGGGGTAATTGGCTTGTTGGGAATGGTCTCTTTTGCCTATCTTGGGGTCGGTGTTTATCTCGACAGTCAGCCTCCGCTTTGGCCGCTGGCCGGGTTTTTCCTGGCTTTGGCGGTTGTGATGGTTTTGGCTGTGAGTATCTTTGGACTGTTTCGGCTTGTGTTTACGCTATTTCGCTTTGTGTGGCGGAGAAAATAAAAACGGAATGCGTTTGTGCGGCGGCGTTGTCATTTCGAGCGATAGCGAGAAATCTTAAAAGGCAACCAAGATTTCCCCCGGCGCCGCCCGCCAGGGCAGGTGTCAGTCGCTAAAAATCGGCTCCTTCGAAATGACAAGTACTGATTGTCAGGCTTTTTCTACTTTCAAGGAGCAAGAATGTACGGACTTATCGGCAAAATCAAAACCACTCCCGGCGGGCGCGACGCCCTCGCTAAAATCCTGCTCGAGGGCGTGGCGGGCATGCCCGGCTGCCTGAGTTATATCGTGGCGCAAGACCCATCCGACCCGGATTCGCTCTGGATAACAGAAGTTTGGGACAGGCAGGAAAGCCACCAGGCATCCCTGTCCCTGCCTTCGGTGCAGGAGGCAATCGCCAAAGGTCGTCCGCTCATCGCCGGTTTTGATGAGCGTTTTGAAACTGTTCCGCTTGGCGGGCACGGATTGCCTGCCGCAAAGGAGTAACCCCATGAGCAAGGCTGAACGCATCGGTTGGATTTTCTTCCCCATCGTCGTGCTGGTTGGCATTTTTGTGGCCTGGGCCGGGTCGCAGGGCGGAAGCGCCCTGGGCGGGATACCGGTCTTTGCGCTGGCTGTCGGGCTGGCTTATCTTGTCCAGTGGATTGTCTTTATCCCCTCCTTCTTGCGCCAGACCGAGAAGTTCTTCGACCTGACAGGCGGACTGACCTACATTTCCATTACCCTCTTGATTCTCTTCATCAGCCCCGGCGCCCTCTCCGACCCTCGTTCCCTGTTGCTGGCCGCGCTCGTTGTCGTCTGGGCCGCCCGCCTGGGAAGTTTTCTCTACCAGCGCATTCACAAGGCCGGTAAGGATGACCGCTTCGACGAGTTGAAGCCCTCCTTCATCCGCTTCCTGAATGTTTGGACCATTCAGGGCCTGTGGGTGACGTTCACCGCCGCCGCGGCCTGGGTCGCCATCACCTCGGCCACCCGCGTCGGGCTGGATGTCTTTGCCCTGGCCGGGTTCCTGGTCTGGGCCTTCGGATTTGGCTTCGAGGTCACCGCCGATAACCAGAAAACCCGCTTCAACGCCGACCCGGCCAACAAAGGCAAATTTATCCGCAGCGGACTGTGGGCCAAATCGCGTCATCCCAACTATTTTGGCGAAATTGTGCTCTGGCTGGGTGTGGCGATAATCGCCATCCCGGCTTTGCAGGACTGGCAGTGGGTTGCCATGATTTCGCCTGCCTTTGTGGCCCTGCTCCTGATTCGTATCAGTGGCATTCCGCTGCTCGAGGTCAAAGCCGACAAAAAATGGGGCGGCCAGGCGGATTATGAAGAATACAAGAAAAACACGCCGTCGCTGATTCCGCGGTTGTAGCCCATGCCTACCAGCATCGACCCCCAACCCGCGGAGAATGAAATCGAATGCGGGCGCTGTGGCGCATACTTCCACTATGAATTGACGCGCTGTCCATCTTGTGGCGTCAATCTCTACGAACCGGAAAGCGATTCTGTGTCGAGTGTTTCCCGGCCTGTGAGCGAAGGCTGGCTGGAAAAAATCATCCGCCGCCTGACCCGCAAACCCTACCCGGAAGATGAATTGTTCGGCGCAGCCATCAACCAGGTTGATTTGTTCGGCGACCTGCTCTTTAGGGTTGGCGGCGACCGGGCTGCGGCTGAACGATTGGTTGAATTTGAACGCCACAAGAATCCGCAAAGCAACCGAACCGTCTGGATTCGCAACGCAATCCAGCGCTGGGATTACGATAACCGCAATCCGGGTGCTAATTGATGGTTATATTAACAACGCAAATTTAATATACGAATTTGCTGGTTGTGCTACAATAACTTCTATCAATATTCAATCTTTCAAACTCAAGAGGAGAGAGCCATGAAAGTATTACGTCCGTTTTTTTTGATAGCAAGTTTCATTTTGATTGTTGGCCTGGCTTGCAGCGTTAACATGGGCGACGAGCCTTCCGCGCCTGCCCAACCTGCGCAGCCCGCTCAACCGGAACCGGCCCAGCCTGAGCCTGCCCAGCCTGAGCCTGCCCAGCCGGAACCGACCACCCCGCCGGAGCCGACTGCCGAGCCGGAGCCAACCGAACCTCCCCAACCCTCTGCCCAGGAATTCTTCACCGAAGAATTTGACAGTGACCCGCAGTGGAATTACTTCCTGACCTCGGGCGATGAGGACAAAGTCAAGATTGAGTTCGATGACAGCCGTATGATTTTTAAACTGGATGCCTTGAGCATCTATGCGTACTATATCTACGAGGCCTTCGATTATCGCGATGTCCGCATCGACTTGCGCGCCGAGAATCGCGGCATGAACAACAATAATATCAGCCTGGTTTGCCGTGCTTCGGATGACGAGGGCTGGTATGAATTCAGCACTGAAGGCGGCGGTCTTTGGTATTTATATGGTGTAGTTCCGGCCAGTGATGGAAAACTGCGCTATAACATCATTGACAGCGGCGGCGTCAAGGCTCTCAAACAGGGTAAAAATACCAACGAATTTACAATGATTTGTAACGAGAACGAAATTACCCTGGGCGTCAATGGTATAGAAATTAAGAAGGTCAAGGAAAATAAATATGTCCTGCGGAAAGGTTTTGCCGGATTCAACATCTCTTCACTGAACGTCACCCCGATTGTTGTCGAAGTCGAGTGGATTAAGATTTCGCAGCCTTAAGAATCTGTTGTTCGCGCTATAAGCCAACGCAGCCCATCCAGACGGATGGGCTGTGTCTTTTTGAATGTATGCAATTTCTATGCCCCGTTAACGTAATTCTTGCATTCATCGTTTATCCTATGGCAATCCTGATAATAAGAATTTGCTTCAAGGAGAATTTGCCAAAATGGGAAAAATCATTGGAATTGACCTCGGAACAACCAACAGCGTGGTGGCCGTCATGGAAGGCGGCTCGCCGACAGTTGTTACCACGGCCGAAGGCGGACGATTGTGCCCGTCAGTTGTCGCATTCAACAAGAACGGCGAGCGCATGGTCGGCCAGACCGCTAAGCGCCAGTCGGTAATTAACTCTGAAAACACGGTTTACTCTATCAAACGTTTCATGGGCCGCCGCTACGACGAAGTCGAGAGTGAGCGCAAGATGGTGCCTTACCAGGTAATGGAAGGCCCCTCCGACGATGTGCGTGTCAAAGTCCCGGCTACCGGGCGCGAGTACAGCCCGCAGGAAATCAGCGCGATGGTGCTGGCGAAACTCAAGGCCGATGCCGAATCCTACCTCGGTCAGCCCGTTACCCAGGCGGTGATTACCGTCCCCGCGTATTTCAACGACAACCAGCGCCAGGCCACCAAAGACGCAGGCCGGATTGCCGGTCTGGAAGTTTTGCGCATCATCAACGAGCCGACCGCCGCTGCCCTGGCCTACGGCCTCGACAAGAAAAAGAACGAGACCATCCTGGTATTCGACCTGGGTGGCGGTACCTTTGACGTTTCCATCCTCGAAGTGGGCGAGGGCGTTATCGAAGTCAAATCGACCAACGGCGATACCCACCTGGGCGGCGATGACTGGGACCAGCGCATCGTCAACTGGGCTGCCGATGAATTCAAGACCCAGGAAGGCATCGACCTTCGCCAGGACCGCCAGGCTCTCCAGCGCCTGCGCGAGGCCGCTGAAAAGGCAAAAATCGAGCTTTCGACCATGGTCGAAACCGAACTCAACCTGCCCTACATCACCGCAGACGCCAATGGCCCCAAGCACATGGTGCTGAAACTATCCCGCGCCAAATTCGAGCAGATGACTGAAGACCTGCTCAAACGCTGCGAAATCCCCTTCCAAAATGCGCTCAAAGACGCAAGCCTGCGCGCTGGCGACCTGCATGAGGTGGTGCTGGTGGGTGGCTCGACCCGCATGCCGATGGTGCAGGAACTTGTCCGTCGCCTGACCGGCAAAGACGCCAACAAATCGGTCAACCCCGACGAAGTTGTTGCAGTCGGCGCGGCCATCCAGGGCGGTGTCTTGGGCGGCGAAGTGCGCGACATCCTGCTGCTCGACGTGACCCCGCTCTCGTTGGGCGTCGAAACCCTGGGAAGCGTCATGACAGTCATGATTGAGCGCAATACCACCATCCCGGTCAAGAAGACCGAAACCTACTCGACTGCCGCCGACAGCCAGACGGCTGTGGACATTCACATCCTGCAGGGCGAGCGCCCGATGGCTGGCGACAACATGAGCCTGGGCCGCTTCCGCCTGGACGGCATTCCGCCCGCGCCGCGCGGCATCCCACAAATCGAAGTTACTTTCGACATCGACGCCAACGGCATCCTGAATGTTACCGCCAAGGACAAGGCCAGCGGCAAAGAGCAGAAAGTCACCGTGACGGCCTCGACCAACCTGAGCAAGGAAGAAATCGAGCGCAAGGTGCAGGAGGCCCGCCAGAACGAGGCCGAGGACAAGAAGCGCAAAGAGGCCATCGAGGTCAAGAACCAGGCCGATAACCTGGTTTACCAGACCGAAAAAGCCCTCAGGGACCTGGGCGACAAAGTTCCCGAGTCCGAGCGCGGCAACATTGAATCCAAGGTCGCCGAACTCAAACAGGCTTTGCAGGGTGACGATATCGAGAAAACAAAGAAACTTAGCGAGGAAGTCCAGCAGGCTTTCCACGCTTTGAGCCAGCAGTTGTACTCGCAGGGACAGCCCCAGCCCGAGGGCGGCCCCTCGGCCCCGCCTCCCGGCGGTGACGACGTCATTGACGGCGAAGTCAAAGAGTAAGACCGGACAAAAACCGAACGCCCACCGTCGAGGTGGGCGTTTTTGCTTTGCAGTATAATTCTGCCCATGTTAAGACAACGAAAATTTCAAATATTGTTAGGTCTGCTGGCCGGTCTGGTGCTTGCGGTGGGCCTGTATCAGGTTCCTTTTATCAATTCGCGCCTTGCCTGGCGGCTGGATAACCTGCGCGCCGAAATTCGCCAATGGATTGCGCCGCCCTCCGAACAGGTATTTGTGCCGGGCGCATCGACTGCCGCCCCGACCCTGCCCTCGCCCGGTGTTACGGTCATTTCCCCGACGGTGGATGAATCGGCTGCCGCAACACCCACGACGCTCGCCCCGACCCTTGAGCCGACCCCGACCCTGATCCCCCTGCCCGAGCGGATAGACCTGAAAGGCGCGCAGTTTTACGTCGACCAGAAAAACCGCTGGAATTATTGCGGGCCGGCCAACCTGGTCATGTCGCTCAAATTCTGGGGCTGGAAGGGCCTGCCCGGCAGGACGGACGACCTGCGCGACCAGGTTGCCACCGTGGTCAAGCCCGGCTTTGTCGACCCGACCAAGAGTTTTATAGACCGTGGCCGCCTCGACCTGAATGTCATGCCCTACGAAATGGCCGATTTTGTCATGGAATATACCGACTATTCCGCGCTTATCCGGCATGGCGGCGACCTTTATACCCTCAAGGCCCTGCTTGTGGCGGGATTCCCATCGGTGATTGAGAAGGGCTATTACGAGCGCGACACCCAGGGCAAACACACCTGGATGGGCCATTACCTGTTCGTGACCGGTTATGACGACGCCGAGCAGGTTTTCATCGTGCAAGACGCTTATTACCAGAACGATGAAAAGCCGCGTAAGGACAGGCGCATTAAATATGATGAACTGCTCGAGGGCTGGCGTTCCTTCAACTTCCTGTTTATGGTGGTTTATCCGCCTGAGCGCGAAAACGAGGTCTTGAATACCCTGGGCCGCTTAAGTGACCCGGTCTGGGGTTACCAGCGCGCCCTGCAAGTAGCGGAGGAGGAAGTGCTTTCCCTGCGCGATATTGACCTGTACTTCGCCTGGTTCAACAAAGGCACCAGCCACGTCCAGTTGCAGCAGTACGCCGATGCGGCGGCGGCCTATGACAAGGCCTTTGCCGTGTACGCCAGCCTGGGCTCCGACAACGTCAACCGCCCCTACCGCATGGTCTGGTACCAGACCGGGCCGTATTGGGCTTACTTTTACACCGGCCGCTACCAGGATGTGATTAACCTGGCCGATGTCACCCTTTCGACACCCTCGACCGGCCCAACCCTCGAGGAAAGTCTGTACTGGCGCGCAATGGCCTCGTACGCCATTGGCAACACCGGCCCGGCAGTCACCGACATGCTCGAATCGGTGCGCCTGAACCCCAATTTTGCGGCTGGCTGGCAACGATTGCGTGAGTGGGGTGTTTCACCCTAGGGTAATTCTCATGCTGAAAATCCTCCATTTTGCCGACGCCCACATCGACATGGCCAATTATGGCCGTCACGACCCGCAGACGGGACTGCCCCTGCGCGTGCTGGACTTTCTCAAATCGCTGGATGAAATCGTCGAAACGGCGATTGCCGAAAAGGTCGATTTGGTCATCTTCGCCGGGGATGCCTACAAAGACCGCTCGCCCGCGCCGACCTTCCAGCGCGAGTGGGGACGGCGCATCATCCGCCTTTCGCAGGCCGGGATTCCCACCCTGCTACTGGTCGGCAACCACGACCTTTCCCCGGCGATTGGCCGCGCCCACGCCATTCAGGAATTCGAGACGCTGGATGTGCCCAATGTGCGGGTGATTTCAAAGCCGCAATTGCTCGGCCCGGATGACCTGGGCGGGCTGCCGTTAAATGTAATTGGCCTGCCCTGGGTCTCGCGCTCCGGGCTGATGGCGGCCCTCGAAGCCGGGGCCGGGGAGGGGGCTGAAATTTACACCGAGGTCGAATCGCGCCTGACCCAATTATTCGAAGACTACCTTGAAAAGGCCGACCCGTCCCTGCCGCTGGTGCTGACTGCCCATGCTTCGGTGCAGGGCGCGGTCTATGGCGGCGAGCGCATGGTTATGCTCGGCAACGACCTGGTGCTTTCGGGTTCTCTGGTCAAAAACCCGAAACTGGATTATGTCGCCCTGGGACATATTCACAAGCCGCAAAATCTCAACGGCCCCGGCCCGTTGCCCAAAGACAAGACCCCTTACTCCCATCCGCCGGTCATTTACCCCGGTTCGATAGAGCGGGTCGATTTTGGCGAAGCAAGGGATGACAAGTTCTTCGTCATTGCCGAGGTCGAAAAGGGGAGGACAAGCGTCCATTGGCGAAAACTAAAAGGGGTGCGCCCATTTGTGGATAAATTCGTCCGCGTGGAGTCGGGGGAAAACCTGACGGGTAAACTCATCGCCGCTTTGCCGGAAGCAGGCCAGATATCCGGCGCGATTGTGCGCCTGGTGGTCGAATACCCACGTGACCTGGAAAAACTGATAGACGAATCCGCGCTCAGAGAACACGCCAAATCCGCCCTCGAATTTCATTTTGTCAAACGCCCGCAGGTCGATGCGCGGGTGCGCCTGCCCGCCGACCAATCGATTGCCACGCTGACGCCGCTCGAACTGCTCGATACGTACTGGAAAAGCTTGCGCTTGGCAGAGGACGAGGCAGCCCAGCTGCAAGCCCTGGCCGGGCAGGTGCTGGCCGACCCCGACCCTGAACTTTAACCCCCAACCTGTTACGGAACTGCCATGCAATCTGACCCCGATTCTTCTTATACTCAGCGCGATATGCGCTGGATTTACATTTCCCCCCATTTTGACGATGCAGTACTATCGTGCGGCGGCCTGATTTGGGAACAGACCCATACCGGCATCCCGGTCGAGATTTGGACGATTTGCGCCGGCGACCCGCCGCCGGGGCCGATTTCTCCGTTTGCCCAGGCCATGCACGACGAATGGCAGACCGGCAACGGGCCTGAGACGGTGGCCCTGCGCCGCATCGAAGACCAGAAGTCGTGCCGCCGGGTGGGCGCGCAGGCGGTTCACCTGCCTGTGCCCGATTGCATCTACCGCCGCACAGGGACGGGGTCGCTGCTCTACCCGGACGGGATTTTCGGCGGGCTGAACCCGCGCGATACGGCAGTTGTCGAGGATATTGTCGAACTGGTTTCGGCGCGTTTACAGCGCTACGATGTGCTGGTTTGCCCGCTGACTATTGGGCAGCACGTTGACCACCTGAACGTGCGTGCTGCGATGGAGCGCCTGGGCAGGCCGCTCTGGTATTACGCCGATATTCCCTACCTTTTCCGCAAGCCGGAGCAGTTGACGGATGCTTCGGCAGGGTTATCCCCGCGCAATTTTTACGTTTCCGCGCAGGGTTTGCAGGCCTGGCAGGAAAGCATCGCCGCACACAAGTCGCAAATCCCGTTTTTGTTCGATGACGATAACGATATGCGCCAGAAAATCCGCAATTATGCCCGGGAGTTCGAGGGTTTGCGCCTGTGGGAGCGTGAGCAAGGCGCGTAAATGCTTGATTTCATGCAAAAATCGTGATATATTTAGCGCACATCGCATCATATTTCGTGTAACTTTCACGTTGCATCCCATTTGGGATGCAACATATCTTATAGACAGGGAACGTTATGCCCGCAACTTATTTGACCAAAGAAGGTTTCGAAAAACTCCAGGACGAACTCGATTACCTGCGCAAAGTGAAGCGCCAGGAAGTTGCAGAACGTTTGCACGAAGCCATGGAGGGCGGGGAACTGATTGAAAACGCAGAATATGAAGCCGCCAAAAATGAGCAGGCTTTTGTCGAAGGACGCATTCAGGAGTTGGAAGTCATCCTTGCCACCGCCCACATTATCGAGGGCCAGCACGACCCGAACTCGGTGCAGGTTGGCGACTCGGTTGTTGTCCAGGAAGAAGGCAGCGAACCCGAGGAGTATATTATCGTCGGCGCTGCGGAGGCCGACCCGCGCGCGGGGAAAATATCCAACGAATCGCCGTTGGGCAAGGCCCTGTTGAATCGCCGCCCCGGCGACATCATCACTGTCGAAGCGCCCGGCGGCTCGTTCAAAGTCAAATTGCTGAAGACCACCTAGAAGACAGGGGCAGTCAACCCAGGCCCCGCGCGGGCTCTGCGAACGCAGGGCCTTTTGGCGCGGGGTTATTTTTTTGGAGAGAAGTTATGGCCGAATACACCCACCTTGAAAAAATCCGTTTGCAGAAAATCGAAGAATTGCGCGCCGAGGGCATCGAGCCTTACCCCACCCGCGCCGAGCGCAGCCACACCAGCCGCGAGGCGATTGTCGCGCTGGAGGCCGCCGAATCGGGTGCCCCGGAAGGTCAGCCTGCCGGGGAGGTTAAAGCCACCCTGGCCGGGCGCATCCGCGCGACCCGCGCGATGGGCAAGTTGACCTTTGCCCACATCGAAGACGGCGAGGGCAAGATTCAACTCTTCCTGCGCATCAACGAACTCGGTCAGGAGCAGGTGGACTTCTTCAACAAGATGTTCGACCTGGGAGATTTCGTCCAAGCTTCGGGGGTCATGATGCGCACCCGCACCGGCGAACCGACCCTGCAAGTTCACAGTTTCCGCCTGCTGTCCAAAGCCGTCAGCCCGCTGCCCGCCGACAAGGACGAAACCCTTGAAAACGGAACCGTCCTCCGCCATGCCGCGCTGGAAGACCCCGAGCTGCGCGCCCGCCAGCGCTATGCCGACCTGGCTGTCAACCCCGACGTGCGCGAAACTTTCCGCAAACGGGCGGCCATCATCAAATCCATTCGCAACTTTCTGGACGACAACGGTTTCCTCGAAGTCGAAACCCCCATCCTCCAGCCGCTCTACGGCGGCGCGGCGGCGCGTCCCTTCACCACCCATCACAACGAACTCGACCAGGACATGTACCTGCGCATTTCGTTCGAGTTGTATCTCAAACGCCTGCTGGTTGGCAACCTTGAGCGTGTTTATGAAATCGGGCGCGACTTCCGCAACGAGGGCGTTTCCTTCAAGCATAACCCCGAATTTACCCAACTTGAATTTTACTGGGCTTACGCCGACTACCTGCAAGTGATGGACCTGACCGAGCAAATGGTCGGCCATATCTGCGACACGGTCTTCGGCACGCGCAAATTCACCTTCGACAAGGATGAGAATACGCGCTACGAACTGGACTTTTCCTCGCCCTGGAAGCGCATCCAGATGCGGCAGGGGATTCTCGACACGAGCGGCATCGACATCGCGGACCACCCGACGGCTGAATCGCTGTTCAAGGCCATTGTGGATAAACACCCTGACCAAAAACCTGACCCCGGGGCCGCGCGCGGTAAGTTGATAGATTTCCTCGTCGGCGAGTTCCTTGAGCCGACCCTTATCCAGCCGACCTTCCTGTACGACTATCCGCGCGACATCTCGCCGCTGGCGAAGTCCATTCCCGGCGACCCACTGACCGTTGAACGCTTCGAGGGCTATGCCGCCGGTTTTGAACTGTGTAACGCCTTCACCGAACTGAATGACCCGCTCGACCAGGAACAGCGCTTCATTGAAATGGGCCGCGACTACACCGATGACGAGGAAGAAAAGCACCCGATGGACGATGACTATCTGCGTGCCATGCGCTACGGGATGCCCCCCAACGGCGGATTTGGCATGGGCGTCGACCGCCTGACCATGCTGCTGACCAACAAGCGCTCCATCCGCGAGGTGCTGCTCTTCCCGGCCTTGCGGAATGAAGAGTAAGGTTAAAGGTTAAACGAAAAATGGCTGTTGGGACGGCTTTATGCCGCCCTAACAGCCATTTTTCGTTATTTACGCAGGCTGCGCCAGTTCGGCGTAGGATGCGCGGAGAACGTTGGCTGATTTTTCGAGCAGGGCCTGTTCGTCGTCGGGCAGTCTGGCTTCGACCACGCGCTTGACCCCATCCTTGCCCAGCATGACCGGCACGCTCAGGCAGACATCCTCCAGCCCGTATTCCCCGTCGAGCAGGGTCGAGACGGTCAGGATGCTGTGCTGGTCTTGCAGGATGGCGGCGGTGATGCGCACCAGCGCCATGCCGATGGCGTAATAGGTCGCGCCCTTGTAATTGATGATGTGGTAAGCCGATTCTTTCACCTGCCGGGCGATTTCTTCGCGTTCCAGCGGCCAGTTGCCGCAGGTGGCGCACTGCGGACAATACTCGTCAATCGGGATGCCGCCGACATGGGTCATCGACCAGGCCGGGAATTCGCTGTCGCCGTGCTCGCCCAGGATGTAGGCGTGAACGTTGCTCACATCCACATCGCAGTGTTTGCTGAGCAGGTAACGGAAGCGGGAACTATCCAGCACCGTGCCCGAACCGATGATGCGCGTTTTGGACCAGCCCGAATGTTTGATTGCAACCTGGGTCAGGATGTCGACCGGATTGCTGGCGATGATGACCACGGCCTTCGAGTTTTGGGCGGCAATCTCGTCCATGATGTTTTCAATCATGCGGGCGTTCTTTTGCAGCAGGTTCAGGCGCGATTCGCCCGGCGCCTGCTTGGCCCCGGCGGTGATGACAATTACATTGGCGTCGGCGTAATCTTCCGCGCTGCCAACCTTGATTTGGATATTGGGATAAAACGGCAAACCGTGCGCCAGGTCGAGCACCTGCCCCTCGGCGTAATCGCGGTTGATGTCGCTCAACGCGATTTCGTCGGCGATGCCCCGCTGGGCGAGGGCATAGGCAAAACTTGAGCCGACTGCCCCGGCTCCGACAATGACAACTTTCCTTGCTGTAATGCTGTTCATGGTGGCCTCTCTTTGTACCGATAAGATGATATGTCTTGTGAAAAATTATACAAATATTGTCCGAATTTGTACATCCCTGGAAACGGTTTTTAACCGGATGCTTATCTTGCCAGTTGTTTCTTGTTCAATTTCGCCAAAAATAGTCTAAAATAGGGGTATCGCTATTGCCAAGGAGAGAGAAATGGCCCACGCTTTTAATTGTCCCAACTGCGGCGCGCCGCTTGATTATGATGGCAACGACCCCATTATTCGCTGCCCGTATTGCAAAAGTTCCGTTATCGTCCCTGAAAACCTGCGTGCCAGGCCGTCGTTTTCCTCCAAACCGAGCAACCTGACCTTCGGCGGCGCTGGCGACCTGGGAGGTTTGATTAACCAGGCCCGGCGGATTAACGAGGTCAAGAACCTGGCCGAATCGGGCCAGATGGATGAGGCGGTTGCCCTGTATCGCGAAATCACCGGCAGCGACGAGTTTTCTGCCCGCCAGGCGGTGGGCAGGCTTTCCGCCGGGCAGCCTGTCACCCTTACGGGCATGAGCGCGGACGATGTCATGGCGCAGGTGCGCATGTCCACCGGGCCGGGCATCCATGTGCAGACGCTCGACTCGCGCACCACCCGCCAGATAGGCGGCTGGCTGGGTTGTTTTATCACCTTGATGGTTGTTTTTATCCTGGCAAGCGTGCTTATCCCTGTCGGGCTGGCGATGGTGGGCGCTTTTGCGGCCAGCGACATCGATAAAATTATCAACGATATTCCCGGCGCCGAATCACCGCTCGTTGAATCCCCCTTGGATGACGGGTTTGCCAGCCAGGAGTGGTCCTTTGGCGGCGAAGGCACCGGCCCCGGCAAATTTGCCGATGTGCGCGCCATCGGCGTGGCGCGGGACGGTGAGACAGTCTATGCAGCCAATTACGATGATGGCCGTGTGCAGGCCTTCGACGGCCAGGGAAACTTCCAGACCCAGTGGGTTATCCCCAAAGAAATTACGGACCCCTATTTTGACACCATGGCGGTTGGGCGCGATGGCGTGGTTTACATCCCGGTCTTTGGAAAAATCTTGAAGTTCGACGACCAGGGCAACTCGCTTGGCACGATTGAACATGATGGATACCGCTTTGAAGACCTGGACATTGCTCTGGACGGTTCGATGGTGGCAATTGCCAACGGTGAGGACATTGTCTGGATGACTGCTGGTGGTGAAATTCAGCAGGTGGTCGAGGACGCCGTCTCCAGCGTTTCGGGTGATTCCGAACTTTCGTGCAAACTGGCGGTGGATGGAACGGGCAAAGTCTATGTGCTGGCGCGTTTCAACGATGGCGTGTTCATCTTCGGCCCGGATGGGCGTTTTGTCAACCGTTTTGGCAGCGCGGGTGACCAGCCGGGGCAATTCCGCGCCCCGTATGAAATTGCGGTCGATTCGCAGGGGCGCATTTATGTCAGTGAGATGCAGGGCGTGCAGGTTTTTAGCAACGACGGGCGCTATTTGGACGTAATTAAAGTGCAGTATTTTGCCTACGGCCTGGCCTTCGACGACCAGGACTATCTTTATGTAACGACCAACCAGAAGACGGTTGAGAAATTCAAGATAAAGGAATAATCATGGCACAAAAACCCTGTCCTGCTTGTGGCGCTCCGGTTGATGTGGACGAGCGCGCCTGTCCGTATTGCGGTGCGGCAATTGTTGGCGGCAGCGACCCGACCCTGTTGGGCGGCCTCGGCTCTGTCGCTCCTGATGTCTTTAGCGAAGTACGCGAGCAGATTAAGCGCGGCAAAAAAATCGAGGCGATTCGTATCTACCGTGAAATCACCGGCTCAAGCCTGAAAGACGCCAAGGATGCCGTCCAGGCCATCGAGTTGGGACGCCCGGTTCCTGCACCTGCGCAAGCCGCGGCAGGCGGCGTGGGGGCGGCAGCCTTTGCCAGCAGCGCCGAGGCGATGGATGAAATCAAACGACTATTGCGCAGCGGGAATAAAATCGAGGCCATCAGGGTTCATCGCGAGGCATTTAATACCGGTCTCAAAGACGCCAAGGATGCCGTGGATGCCATCGAGAGCGACCTGAGATTCCAGGCCGCGCCCGCTCGTCGTCCCGTTGTGCCTGCTGTGGGGGATAAGATTGATTTAGGCTCGTTTTCTGGCTCATCTGCTTCGATGGGTGCCAACTCCTTCGACGAACCGAAACAACCCCCGGCCTGGCGTAACTGGGTGCTTGGCTGCCTGGCAGCCCTGTTTTTGTTCTGCTGCCTGTGCGTGGGCCTGCCTGCGTTGTTGTATATGTTCACCGGGGGACAAACGGGCGGATTTTAGCCCTGCTGCCAAATCGGGCAGGGGTGAGATATTATCTCGCCCCTGCTTTTTCCATTAACCTGAAAATCTCCAGCGGCTCGCCTTTGCGCTCGTCGCGCATCATCTGGATGGCCTCCTGTGGGCATTGGCCCGCGCATACCCCGCAGCCCATACATTTTTCCTCGTCCACCACGCTAAAGCCGTCAGGGGTGGTAATGGCCTCGAACTGGCAGAAGGTCGCACACGTGCCGCAGGCGATACAGGCTTCGGCGTCGATAACCGCCAGGTAGCCGGAGGAAGCCAGCATGGGTGTGCCGTTGCGCTGGGCTTGCATCGCGCCGCAACAGCAGGCGCAGCAGTTGCAGATGGCGTAAAAACGCCCCAGCATGGCATCCTTGAAAAAGGCGTGGTGGACGTGTCCGCGCCGGTCTTCGGCTTCGAGGATGTCGAGGGCTTCCTCGCGCGTCAGCCAGCGCGATTTGTCGGGCTGGTGCTCGCGGATGAACCCGGCAAACGGCTCGCCGACTATCAGGCAGACATCCATCGGCAGGCAGGGATTTTCACGCGCGGCCCGGCAGGGACAGTCGAGGGCCACAATGTGGTCGGGGTTTTTCAGCACAATGGCGCGGGCGCGTTTGTAGGGGATGACCTGCTCGAGGTCGGGGAGATTAATTTCTTCCTCTATGCTGACCAACTGGCGCGCGCTGCCAAGCGGCACGACCTTGCCGTGATACGTATCGGCAAAATCGATGTCCGGTTTCCCCACACCATTCATGCGACGAGCAAAAAGGGGCTGGAGAAACGCCTGAAGGCGCTGGTACAGGCGGGACAGTGGGTGTTGGCCGGTTCCAATCGAAATGTACAGGTAGGGCCAACGCGCATATACATAGCCGTGAATCAGGTCAAACAGGCCGAAATCCGGCGTTGCTTTGGCTTCGGCAAAAAATTCACGGGTCGAAGGTTTGATGAAAAAATTTTTGATGCCCATGCTACGCTCCTTGCTTCTTTAACTCAAGCATAGGCGCAATTGGGCAGCCTGGCAAGCGACAATACTCCCCTTTTTTGCGCTGATTGTCAGGTCAGGGGGTCAGTTCGGCGGGTTTGAAGCATGGCTGGTAGTTGTTTCCGATGACCAGGACGTAATCGACCTTGCTGTTGCTGTCCGGCGCGCTGACGAGGGCCTCCGGCCCCAGCCCCAGGATGGCCAGCAGGCTGGCGGCGCGCTGCTGGTTCTGGTCTGCGCTCAGGTCGTAGAGCAGGGTAAAGGCTTGCTGGCGGTCTTCGGCTGCCCCGAAAGATGTCTGGTATCCGGCATAGTTCAGCCGTTCGGCGGCCAGGGCGTCCCAGCCGTCGTACCAGGAGCCGTTGCGGATTTCGATGGTGTAGACCTGACGTTCCTGCTGGCGCGGCGAAGGCGACAGGGCTTCAGCTAGCATGACCTGGATGGCCTCGGTGTTGGGCAGCAGCACATAAGCCCCGCCGGGGGTTATCCAGGATGTCACCAGGTCTCCGGCCACGTAATAACTGCGGATGTCGGCGTTGTTCATCTGGAAGGCCAGCGGGGCCAGGGCCAGCACGTCTGACAGGCCGATTTCGGTGTTCAGCGACGAACTGATGTCGCTGTAAAGTTGCGGCAGGCTGGTCAGGGTGTTGGTGCTCAGGGTTTGCTTGAAAATGGCGCGAATGACTTCCTGCTGGCGGCGTCCGCGGTCGAAATCGTTCGACTTCTGGCGCGAACGGGCATACCACAGCGCCAGGTCGCCGTCCATTTTGACCAGGCCCGGTCCAACGGTATAAAGCGCCCAGTTGGCCTCGTATTCGGGATTCAGTTCGGGGGAAATCAAACGCCAGTCGGTGTAGGCACAGGCAACGGGGAGTTCGATTCCGCCCAGCGTATCGACAATACGCCGAAAACCGTCGAAATCCACCATCGCGGTCTGGTCAATCTTCAATCCAAAATTGGTCAGGATGGTGTCTTTGAGCAGGCCAGGGCCGCCGCCGGGGTAGCCGTAAATTGCGCCGTACTGGTAGGCGGTGTTGATGCGCTGCAACCCGACGGTGGGAATGTTGACCCACAGGTCGCGCGGGAAGGAAATCAGCGAAACCTGCCCGTCCCTGGGGCGGATGGCCGCCACGAGGATGGTGTCGGTGCGGTACGACGAGCCGGGGCGCAGGTCAGACCCCAGCAGCAGGTAGGTGAGCGATTCGGGCGCGTCGAGTACCGGGGCCGGGGTTTCCATGGCGGCCAGGGCTGGCTGGGTCGCTTCGGGCGTGACGGTCGGGATGGGGGTGATGGTCGCGGCGATTTCGGGCAGGGTGGGCGTTGCCAGGGCGGCTTGCGGGGCCGCCTGGGTGTTTTCTACAATTTCGGGCTGGAAAGGGGTGGGGGTTGCCGAAGGGTTAGCTGGCGCGGTGACGAGGTAATAAGGCGCGTCAGCCTGTTGGGCGGGCGAAGCGCAGCCGCCGAGGAACAGACTGGCGATGATGACGAAGAGAAGCGTCTGGCGCATGGAGAGGGCTGACGGCGCGGGCCGTCACCTGTCAGGGGGTGGACGAGGCTTCCTGCGTGGGCGTCGATGTGTTTTCGGGGGTTACGCTTGGGGCAGGAGTCTCGGTGCTGGTGGGCGGCGGAACTGTCCAGGTTGGGCTTGGCCCCAGGGTCGGGGTTCCCGTCGCCGTTTCGGTTGGGGTCGATGTTGGCGTCTGGGTGAATGTGGATGTGCTGGTCGGCACGTTCGGCACCCGCAGTTGCTGCCCGCTGTAAATTGCGGTTGCCCCACCCAGGCAGTTGGCCTGTTGCAACTGGCTGACGCTGATGCGGTACAGCAGGCTGATGCGATAGAGCGTATCGCCGGGCTGGACGATGTAAATCACCCAGCCGGCGGGCGCGCCGCAGGCCGCGACGGTGTTGGCTGGCAGGGGCGGCACATACAAGAAAGCCCCGGTCACCAGTTCGTTGCTTACCAGGCAGTTGGCCTGCTGCAACTGGACGGGGCTGATGCGATAGGCTGCGGCAATCGAGGTCAGGGTGTCGAAAGGCTGGATGGAAATGGCAACCCAGCCCTCAGGCGGCAGGCAGGTGGTCGGCGGCGGCGGGAAGGTGTTGGTGGGCGATGGGGCTTCGGTCTGAACCGGCTCGGCAGAAATATCGGGGGTGGAAAGCAATTCCAGGGTTGGGTAGGCCTCCACCTGGGCGCGTGTCGGGGTCAGGGTCGGTACGATGGCCGGAATTAGCCCGCCTTCGGCCATTGCCAGGGCGAACCCGCCGAGAACAATCCCAACCGACAAGGCCCCCAGTAAGAAGCCGCCGCCAATTTGCCGTAAGGTGCTTCCCATCTCATTCCTGGGGCTGCAGTTCAGGGTGCCGGGCTGGCAACAAAACGCTGAACGTCGAGCCTACGCTCGTTTCCGTATCCACCCAAATGCGCCCGCCCTGGGCTTCTGTCAGGGTTTTGGCAATCGAAAGCCCGACCCCCGTATCGCCCACCCCTTCGATTAAAGCGTTGTCGGCGCGATACAGGCGCGAGAAAACCCGCTCGATGTCTTCCTTCGGAATTCCACCGCCCGTATCGGCGACCTGCAAAAGGACGTAGTCTTGCTCGTTTTCGCGCTCAGCGCGCACGCGCATGGTGATGCTGCCCTCGACCGGCGAAGCCGCCCCGGCGTTTTGCAGCAGGTGAATCAGGATTTGCTGAATGGCCTCGCGGTCGGCCTGGATGGGCTGGAGCGCTTCGGGCAGGTCGATGCGCAGGCTGATATTTTTCTCGCGCAACTGGCTCGACGTGTAAGCCATTGCGTTGTCGATAATCAGGTTCAGGTCGACGCTTTCGGGCTTGAGCGACATCAGCCCGGTTTCGAGGGTGGTGATTTGAATCAGGTCGTCAATCAGGCTGCCAATCCGTTCGGTGGAGGCCTTGATGCGTTCGACAAACTTGCGCTGCAAGGCGCCTAAAATGCCCACCGATTCGCCCAACATCAGGTCGGTATAGCCGATAATCGAAGACATGGGCTGGCGAAGTTCCTGCGCAATCGAAGCGATAACCTCGGCCTGGTCGGTGGAAAGTTTGCCGCTCGGCTGTTTTTCCAACTCAAGGAGTTTGATGTTGGCTTCGGCCAGTTGGTTTTGCAGCCGGGCGACTTCGCCCAGGGTCAGTTTGAGTTCGTTTTCGTAGTATTCATTGCCGCCGCTACCGCCCGCCTGGGCCGCTTCGACGCGCGATTTGAGTTTCTCGTTCTCGATGCGCAGGGATTCGAGCGCCCTGACCGCTTCCTTGTATTCTTCCTGCATTGCGCTGCCCTGGCCCATTTGTTCTTTCAGGGCTTCCAATTCCCTGGTCAGTTCGGCATTGCTTTCCTGGATGCGCGCCAACTGCGATTGGGATTCTTCCGAACCCTGGCGGGCCGTCTCGCGCTGCTGTTCGATTTCGGAAATTTTTCGTCCGCGCTCGATGATGGGTACAAACGAAGTGGCGATATTGCTCAAAAAGGTCTGGTCGTCCGCGTTCCACAGGCGGTTGGAATAGGGCGAGAGCAGCAGGATGCTGCCGAAGGTGCCCTTGTCGTTCATAATCGGGACGTTGAGCAGGTTGCCAGGGTTGCTCAGGCCGAGCATATCGCCCAGACCCTTCAAGTCAGACGAGGTTGTACTGGCGGGCAGGCGCAGCGAACGCCCGCGCAGGACGGCGTTTGCCAGCATGGGCACGCTGTCCTTGTTCATCAGGCCGCCGTCCAAATTCTCTTCGCGGATTAAGTCGTAGCCGCTGCCAATGAATAGCGTATTTTTGTCGTCGCCGATAAAAATCAGGAAGCACAAATCGGCCAGCATGGCTTGCGCCACCGAACGGGCAATATGCTGGTTGATTTTGCCGGCATCTGTCTCGGCGGCCATTGCCAGCAGCGAACTGAGCGTTTTCGGGTCGGTGCTGTAGCGGCGGCGTTCGCGCAGGGCCTGGCTGGGACGGTCTGTCCCCGCCGACTCGGCCACGTTCTTCTGGAAGACCGCCACCGTCTGCGTTTTGGCCCCACTGGTCGGGGTCGGGAAGCGGTTTGGCAGGGTCAGCAGCAGCGGGAAGGCCGCCATCATGAACAGGCGCACGACGCCCGAATGGCTGCCGCCGCTTGTCCAGAAACTATCCAGCCCAAAGCCAAGCGCAGCCAGCAGCAAGACCGCCAGCCCGTTGCCCCACCCGAGCGGGCGGCGCATGAACAAAAGCCCCAGCCCAAGCACAATCACGAGCAGGGTAAAAATGTTCCAGACCAGGCTTTGTGTCGAAAGGTTGAAATTGTTGGGGTCGGCAACCCCGGCCTGTGAGACAACCCCAAAAACCAGGCCAATGAGAACCAGCAGGCTTAAGATTGTGGTTACTGCATCCCAGGCGCGGTTCGGTTCGGGGAAAGCCCACATCCAGACCACCCAGAGCAGGCTGAAGACCAGCACGGCCCGGTCGAGGCTAGGCAAAACATGCGCGGCGTTCAGAACTCCCTGCCAGGCCAGCCCGCTGACGGCAAACAGGACAACCTGCCCGGCCAGCAAAAGGCCCAGTCCGAGCACCATCCGGCGCACTTGCGGGTAACCGGTTGCGCGCAGTTGGCTGATTGCCCCTTGCAAGGCCCCGGTAATCGAAAAAGCCAAGACCAGGTGATAAACCAAATTCCCTGGCGCGTTGGCAAGTAATGTGAAAATCTGTTCGAGAAACGGCATATTCATTTCCTGAAATTATAGCACGGCTTCATTAAAGCAGAGAAAAATACAAGCGGGATATAATGAACCTTGCATGAATAATAAGCCGCGCCTTGCCGTTATCCTGCCTCTCATTTTACTATTATTCCTGACCCTTTACCAATCCCACACGGCAATGTTGGAGGGCGGCGGGCAATTCCTGGCTGCCTACCGTCTCAACCCCTGGCGGCACGACCTGCTCGAAAAAGCCGCCTTTGCCCGCCTCGAAGCGCAGGATGCCGGCGGCGCGATTTCCCTGTTCGAGCAGGTCCGCGAGAAAAACAACCTGACCGTCGCAGGCCAGCAGGCCCTGGCCGAAGCCTATCTCCAAACCGGCCAGCCCGAGGCCGCCCTGCGCGAGTGGCAAGCTCTCTACCAAGGCGGCCTGCGCGACAGCCAGACCCTGCTCCAGATGGCGCGCCTCTACCACCAGCGTCGCCAATTTGACCGCGAGTGGGAAGTTTCCAGCGTGGGACTCCAGTCCGAACCAGATTTGGCGGAATTTCACTGGCGGCTGGCGCTGATTAAAATGGCTGAATCGCCGCTCGAAGCCCTTCCGTTTTTGGAGCAACTCCAGGCGCTCGACCCTGGGCCTGGCTACCGCGCCGATGAACTTATCACCGCCCTTGACCGGGCCTCGCTGGTCGACTCTCCCCTGTATCACCTGGCCGCCTCGGCCCGGATTCTGGCCTCCATCGGCGAGTGGGATTTGGCCCAGTCCGCCCTCGAGCGCGCCGTCGCCGCCGACCCCGATTATGCCCTGGCCTGGGGCCTGCTCGGTGAAATCCGCCAGCAGACGGGCCGGGGAGATGCGCTTGCCGCCCTCGAACGCGCATTATGGCTCGAACCTGCCTCGGCCCTCAACCGCGTTCACCTGGGCCTGTACTGGCAGCGGCGCGGCGAATACGGCAAGGCCAGCCCGCAGTTTGCCGAAGCCGCCCGCCTCGAGCCGCACAACCCGCTCTGGTTGGTCAACCTTGGACAGTTATCCCTGCTGCAAGGCGAGGTGATGCAGGCTCACGACTACCACCTTCGCGCCACACAGGCGGCCCCACAGGATGCCTTTGCCTGGCGTTCCCTGGCCCTGTTCTGCCTGCAAACCGAATCCTGCCTGGCCGACGAAACCTTACGCGCCGCCCAGACTGCCTACCGCCTCGACATGGACGACTGGCAAAATGCCGACGCTCTCGGCCAGGTCTTTGTCGCCCGCGGCGACAGCCAGAGCGCCCTGACCTTCCTCTCCCGCGCCGTCGAACTGGCCCCTGCCGAGGCAGCCCCGCGCTACCACCTCGGCCTGCTGCACCTGCGTGGCGGGGATACGCGCCTGGCCCGCCAGACCCTGCAGGAGGCCCTGGCCCTCGACCCCGACGGCCCGCTGGCTGACACCATCCGCAATGTGCTGACGCGCTACCTGCCCTGAGATTTTGGAGTCAAAAGTCTCCCGACTTTTGCCATCCAACGTCTCCTGACGTTGGACTCCGGCGACTCGTTTGGTACAATTTGACCCGTGAAAAAGCCCTCCCGCCTCATCCTGCTTTGCCTTTTCTTCCTGGCCGCGTGTTCCGGCCCATCGTTCTCTGAAATCACCACCCCGTCCGGCGGCGTGCTTTACCAGGACGATTTCAGCAATCCCAACAGCGGATGGGGCCAGGCCGATGTCTTTCTCGGCCAGGCCGGTTACGCAGACGGGGCTTATCGTTTCAGGGTTGATTCTCCCGGTATCGACTTCTGGGCACACCCCGGACAGGCTTATTCCTTCGCCCGCATCGAGGTGGACGCCGCCCCGCTGCCCAACACCCCGCCCGCGCGCATGGGCCTCATCTGCCGACTGGTGGACGAGCGCAATTTCTACTTTTTTGTCATATCCAGCGATGGATATTACGGCATCGGCAAAACGCAGGATGGACAGGCCTCCTTCCTGGGCATGGAGCAAATGGCCCGCCACGAGGCCATCCACGCCGATGGGCAGGTCAACCGCCTGCGCGCCGACTGCATCGCCGAACTGCTGATTTTTTATGTCAACGACACCCTGGTCGGCTCGGCCCTCGATTCCAACTTCCCACGCGGCGATGTCGGCCTGCTGGCCGGGGCCTTCGAGCAAGGCGGGGTCGAAGTATTGTTCGATAATTTTGTGGTTTATAAGCCGTAAGCCGCCAGAAGGCGGCTGTACACCTTTACAGGTAAACAATGAAAATCTACCTCGACATGGTCGGCTGCCGTCTTAACCAGGCCGAAATCGAACAAATGGCGCGCCAGTTCCGCGCCCAGGGGCATGAAATCGCCGCTTCCGCCGGGGTGGCGGACATGGTTGTCGTCAATACCTGTTCCGTGACCAGCGAAGCGGCCGCCGATTCGCGCCAGAAGATTCGCCAGGCGGCCCGCGCCGGGGCCGGGGAGGTCGTCCCGACCGGCTGCTGGACCTCGCTCGCGCCCGCCGAAGCCCTCGACCTGCCGGGAGTCCGGCGCATCGTGCTCAACGACGACAAGGACCACCTCGTGCCAGACCTGCTCGGCCTTTCGCGGCAGGAGTTCGACCTCGAGCCGCTGGCACGCTTGTCCCTGCCCGGCCTGCGCCAGCGCACCCGCGCCTTCATCAAAGTGCAGGATGGCTGCGACAACGCCTGCACCTTTTGCATCACCACCGTCGCGCGCGGGGCGGGAAAATCGCGCCCGGCTCCTGATGTGCTCGAGGACATCCGCGCTGCGCTGTTGGGCGGGGCGCAGGAAATCGTCCTGACCGGCGTGCATCTTGGCTCATGGGGGCAGGATTTCACCGCGCCCCTGCACCTGCGCGATTTGGTTGCCCTGATTTTGTCGGATACGGACACGCCGCGCCTACGCCTGTCCTCGCTCGAACCCTGGGATTTGGACGAGGGCTTTTTCTCGCTCTGGGAAAATCCGCGTCTCATGCCGCACCTGCACCTGCCGCTGCAATCGGGCAGCGATTCTGTGCTAAAGCGGATGCGCCGCAAAACCACCCCCGACACCTTCCGCGCCCTGGTCGAGGCCGCCCGCGCCGCCTGCCCTGGGGTTGCCATCACCACCGATGTCATCGCCGGGTTCCCGGGGGAAACGGACGAAGAATTCAGCGAAACTTTAAGCCTAGTTGACGGCATCCAGTTTGCGGGTGGGCACGTCTTCACCTATTCCGCCCGGCCCGGCACCCCGGCAGCGCGGATGAAGAACCACATTCCGCGCGACATCCGCAAACGCCGCAATGCCGTCTTGCGCGCCGCTTTTGCCGAATCGGGTTTGGCTTATCGCGAGCAGTTCGTCGGGCGGACGGCGTCTGTGCTGTGGGAATCGGCCAGTGAATTGACCGAGCAGGGCTGGAAGATGGAAGGGCTGGCGGGCAACTACATCCGCGTGACGGCGTTTGCCCCCGAAGCGCGCTGGAACCAGGTCGATGCCGTGCGGCTGGTGGGGCTGGAGGGCGAGGGGATGCGCGGCGAAATCGGATAATTGCCAAAAGTCGCCGCTTACAGGATGTTTGTCACTATGGGGGTTTTTGTGGGGCCTGTATAATGAAGAAGACTTACACAAAACGGAGAACCCATGAGCGCTCAACTGATTGATGGAAAATTGATTGCCGCACAGGTGCGCGAGCAGGTGGCCGCCGAGGTGGCCAAACGGATTACTGCTGGCAAGCCGCGCCCCGGCCTGGCGACAGTGCTGGTCGGCGACCGGGTCGATTCGGCCACTTATGTCGCCGCCAAGCAAAAAGCCTGCGAAGAACTGGGCATGGTTTCGTACCACCATCCCCTGCCCGCCGACATTACCCAGGTCGAACTGGAGCGGGTTATCCGCGACCTGAACGAAGACGAACTGGTCAACGGCATCCTGGTGCAATTGCCCCTGCCCTCGCATCTGGACGAGGAGCGCGTGCTGTCGCTCATCAGCATCGAGAAGGATGTCGATGGGTTCTCGCCGATTAACATCGGACGGCTGGCTCAGAAAGGCCGCGACCCGTTGTTTGTGCCCTGCACGCCCTACGGGTGTATTTACCTGCTCGAACAGGCCGGAGTTAAAATCGAGGGCGCCAACGCGGTTGTGCTCGGGCGCTCGAACATCGTCGGGATGCCCGCCGCGCTGCTGCTGATTGGCAAAAACGCCACCGTGACCGTCTGCCACTCGCGGACGAAGAACCTGCCCGATGTGGTGCGCCAGGCCGACATCCTGATTGCGGCCATTGGCCGGGCCGAGATGGTGCGCGGCGACTGGATTAAGCCTGGCGCGGCGGTCATCGACGTCGGCATCAACGGCATCCCGCTCTTCAACGAGGACGGTTCGCCGCTCATCAGCGAGAAGACCGGCAAGCAGCGCCAGAAACTGGTCGGCGATGTGCATTTTGACGAGGCCAGGGAAGTGGCCGGGTTCATCACCCCCGTCCCCGGCGGCGTCGGCCCGATGACGATTGCGATGCTGATGCAGAACACCCTGCGCGCGGCGCAAATCCAGCAGGATAAGTAGTTTTTACCCAAACAAAAAAGAGCGCGGAAGGCAACTCCCGCGCTCTTTTGATTTTCGTGGTTTTTACGTTAGTTTGTGATAAGAGTCCTTGGCTACATTTTGCGCTTTTCTCGCGCAAAGCCGCAAAGAACGCCAAGTTTTTATTTTTCTTTGCGAACTTTGCGACTTTGCGTGAAAATTTTCAGCAAAATTGGGCTTAAAATCCTTATCCCTACTTTATGTTTTTTACAGCGCAATCTCGGCTTTGACCATGCCGGTTTGCGGGTCGGTTTGCATGGACGAGAAGCCCAGGTCGCGGCACAGTTTTTGCATGGATTCGTTTTCGGGCGAGATAATCGCAATCACGCGCTTGATTTTCTCGCTGCGGGCCACGTCAATCAGGCGTTTGAGCAATTCCTTGCCGAGGCCCTGCCCCTGGAATTTGTCGCTGACCAGCATGGTGAAGCGGGCTTCGTCGGTTTCGCCGCGCATCTTGCTCAGGCGGGCAACACCGAAGACGGCTTTCTCGCCGCCCTCTTCGCCTTCGACCACCAGCGCAATTTCGCGGTCATAGTCGATGTGGGTCATGCGCGCCAGGCGCTCGTGGGTCACGCGCTCGCTCAGAACCATCGGCGAGAGATAGCGCAGGTAAACGGTGCGGTCGGAAAGCGACTCGTGGAAGTTGCGCATCAGCGGCTCGTCCTCGGCGCGGATGGGGCGGATGCTGACTTCGCGTCCGTCCTTCATTGCCCACTTGCCGACGTATTTGTTCGGGTAGGGGCGAATTGCCAGTTTGGGCAGTTCGTCTTCGCCCAGGCTCGGGTCGTGGAGCAGCACGCGGCCGTCGAGGGCCAGCAGGCCATCGGGCGAGGCGATGAGCGGGTTGATGTCCATCTCGGCAATCCAGGGCTGTTCGACCACCAACTGGCTGAAGCGCACCATCAGTTTTTCGAGTTCGGCCAGGTCGACCGGCTTGCGTCCGCGTACGCCTTTTAGGGCGGTGAAAATCTTGGTGCGTTCCATCATGCGCCGCGCCAGGGTGGTGTTGAGCGGCGGCAGGCTCAGGGCGCGGTCTTTGAAGACCTCGACCAACTGGCCGCCCATGCCGAAGAGCAACACGGGGCCAAACTGCGGGTCGATGCTCGAGCCGACAATCAGTTCGTAGCCTTCCAGTTTAATCATCGGCTGGATGGTGACGCCCAGGAAGTGCTCGGCCCCGGCCAGGCGGGTGACCGATTCCTTGATTTCCTCGAAGGCGGTTTTGGCCGCGGCTTCGTCCTTGATGTTCAACTTCACGCCGCCGACGTCGGTCTTATGGGTGATAGTTTCGGAATGGATTTTGATGACCACCGGGAAGCCCAACTGCTTCGATTTTGCGGCAGTTTCTTCGGCGCTTTCGGCAATCAGCATCGGCGTGACCGGGATTCCGTACGCGCCGAGCAGTTCCTTCGATTCAACCTCGGTCAGCAGGTTGCGGCCCGACTTGCGCACACCTTCGATGATTTTGCGCGCTTTTTCGCGGTCGGGGCCTTTGCCGTCTTCATCTTCCGGTACGCTGGGGGTTTCGTAGAGCGTCTTCAGGGCGTGGGTCGACTGCCACATGTAGGTGAAGGCGCGCGCGGCTTCGTCGGGATATTGGAAAGTCGGGATACCGGCTTTGTTCAGGATGGCCTCACCAGCGGCCACTTCCTGCCCGCCTGACCAGGAGGCCAGGATGGGCTTGTCGTAGGATTTGGCGTAGGACTTGAGCGCCTCGGCGGTGGCGGTCGGGTCGGTCATGGCCTGCGGGGTCAGGATGACCAGCAAACCGTCGCTGTTCGGGTCCTGGGCGGCCACTTCGAGCGATTTGGCGTAGCGCTCGGGGCTGGCATCGCCGATGATGTCGATAGGGTTGTTGTGGCTCCAGGCGCTGGGCAGGAATTCGCTCAGTTTGTCCATCGTCTTCTGCGAGACTTCGGCCAGTTCGCCGCCGTTGGTCAGCAGGGTGTCGGTGGCCAGCACGCCGGGGCCGCCGGCGTTGGTCAGGATGGTCAGGCGCGGGCCTTTGGGTCGCGGTTGGCGCCCCAGCACTTCGGACATCGAGAAGATTTCGCTGATGTTGTTGACGCGCAGCACGCCGGCGCGGCGGAAGGCGACATCCAGCACTTCGTCGGAGCCGGTCAGCGAGCCGGTGTGGCTGGCGGCAGCCTTGGCGGCGCCTTCGGTGCGTCCCGGCTTGATGACGATAATGGGCTTGGTGAGGGCTACTTCGCGGGCCGCCGAGAGGAAGGAGCGGGCGTCGCCGATGGTTTCCATATAGATGACGATGCTTTCGGTGTGCGGGTCGTCGCCCAGGTAGTAAATCAGGTCGCCCCAGTTGACATCCAGCATCGAACCGACCGAGACAAAGTGCGAAAAGCCGACGTTTTCCTTGAACGACCAGTCCAGCACGGCGGTGCACAGCGCGCCCGACTGGCTGATGAAGGCCACATTGCCCTTGCGGGCCATGCCGGCGGCGAAGGTTGCGTTGATGCCGCTGACCGGACTCATGACGCCCAGGCAGTTCGGGCCGATGACGCGCATTTTGTGTTTGCGCGCGTTTTCGAGCAGGCGGCGTTCCAGTTCGACGCCTTCGGGGCCGATTTCCTTGAAACCGGCTGAAATCACAATCGCGCCCTTGACGCCTACCTGTCCGCACTCGTCGATGATGTCGGGGATGACGGTCGAGGGGGTCACGACGACGGCCAGGTCGACCGTATCGGGCACATCGCGGATGCTGGCGTAAGCCTTGATGCCCAGCAGGCTCGAGCGTTTGGGGTTGATGGGGAAGACCGCGCCGCCGAAGGGGCTGCTAATCAGGTTCCACAGGATGGTGCGGCCAACGCTGCCTTCCTTCTCGGTCGCGCCGATGACGGCCACGTTCTTCGGGGCAAAAATCGCCTCGAGCGCGCCCTGGGTGTACAGGTAAACGTCGTGCGCCGGGTCGAATAAATTTTTGGGGCGGTTAAGCATGGGGGTGGTCATAGAATCTTTTTCCTTTTGAATAACTGGCCGGGGCCAGGAGATATGCCGGTTAAAAAACCCGTCTCATTATAAAACCTTCGCGTTCCAAGTTTGGCCTGTGAGTGTCATGTTTTTTGGGTTAAGAATGTCTATATTTTTCCCTTGCGGGTAAAATAGGATTTGGAAATTGTCCGTCCTCCGCCCTGTAGCCAACGCCTGCCTTCAACTTTTGTAGTGAGAACTTATGCCACCTGCAGCATTTTCGACAATTCCGACCCTGGAAACACAAAGGCTTACGCTGCGCGCTTTTTCCTTGGAGGACATTCCAGTTTACCGAAGAGAGTTTGAAAAAGAATCTGTTCAAAGGTATCTCGGCGGGGTCTTAATCTTGAAGGATGATACAAAGGATGCCCAAAACTGGCTGCGCAACATCAATGACAGGTTATTGAAACAAAAACTCGTATTTACCTGGTTGATAACCCAAAGAAGCAATGTATCTGAAAGCGTTGGCCGGATTGATATTGGCGGGTTTACCAATAAAAAAGTGGCTGAAGTCTCCTACTACATCTGGGAAAAATACTGGGGCAACGGCTTTGCCGCGGAAGCATTAAAAAGGGTTGTTGATTTTGGCTTCAACGATTTGAAATTGGAACGCATACAGGCTGTACTGGATGTAAGAAATACGGCCTCGGAAAAGGTTCTGGTTAAGGCTGGTTTTGAAAAAGAAGGACTGCTGAGGAAATACCCGCTAGGGAAGGGTGTATCGGACGTTTTTATGTTTGCGACAGTAAGGTAAAAGTTGCCAAATATCATTTATTCTGGACAAGGGTGGGCGTTTGTTTGGCAGAATCAGGATTAGGCTGTTTGAAGAGATGAAACTACGAAATATTCTATTGGCATTATCACTGTTTATTATTGGTTTGGCATCGTGCTTGCCAAGCACAACAATACCGCCCACGGTATCCTCCCTGCCTACGCAGGAATCCAGTGTTGTATTAACTCCAACACAAGTTATTTCTCCAAACATCAAGTTGCAAACTTTGGAAATTTTGGATGAGATACCCGCTAATTTATCGCTGTATGGGACTCTTCTTATCAATGGCTACGAAGGTAACCCATCGTACTTTTTCAACTTGCAAGACAAATCTACGGAAACAATCCCTGATAGTTTTTATGGGGCAAGAGTTTCGCCTGACGGAAAAATTCTTGCTTACTTTGAATATGAAGAAAATCCAAATGGAAACTGGGAAAACCTGGTTGTTACAAACGATTTTCACAACAAGCAAATCATACCGTGGAAAGAAAACTGGTTTTTAAGTGGTATTGGCACAGATGGTAATCTTTTCATCCAAAATAAACATGCGGATTCTTTGCCTTCCTTTGTGTTGATGAGTCCAAAGAGTAATGAAATAATGGAAATAAGCCCTGATTTTCCAGACATTGAGACTATCTACTATGCGGCAGAATGGTGGTTCCCTGTTTACAGCCCTGACGGAACTAAAGTTATTTACCCTCGTGTTAGTCAAACTTCTCGAATTGTATTATGGGATATAGAGAAACAGCAGGTCATCACGACTTTATCCAGCATTAACAATCCGTATGGGCTTAAGCCAGTGTGGTCTCCTGACGGGAAAAATTTTGTAATGACGCTGGAAAATATGTACGTAGAAAATCTTGATTACCCTGCTCATGAATTATTCCTGGGAAGTGAGAGCGGACAGGCAGAACGATTAACTTATTTGAGCGATTTTTTTAAAGATACAGTTCGCATTGCTTACTACAGTTGGTCGCCTGATAATATTCATGTTGCGTTTCAGGTAAGTTATGACGGACAAGGGCAATTGGCCGTTACTAATACAGCAACGGGAGAACTAACAATTTATAAATCGTCAGGCGATTTTGTTCACCACGAACCGACTTGGTCGCCTGATGGAAAATTCGTACTCATCGATGGATATTTTGATGACTCAATGGATTATTGGACACTCTTGGTAGATTTGAATAAAAATCACGCAATGAAAATTGCAATCAATTCATTTCCGGCTGGGTGGGTAGCCTTTTCACAATAAAGCCGCTCAATATCGCTTATCTTGTTTGGCAGAATCAGGATTAGGCTGGCGGGATAAAACGTACCCACTCACTCTGTGACCACTATCCAAGAACTTTGCGTCTTTTTGTAAAATACCACGTCTCCTATAGTAGAAAGCTCATTGAGAGCGAAAAATTAACCCAAGATAGGAGAAAAATTATGAATACCCAAACTTTGGAATTACCCAGGCAGCAAAAGTTTTCACCCCGCCAGGTCGGTGTTGACTTTCTATTTCTTGATTTGAATACCTGTACCCGATGCGTCGGCACGAATCAGAATCTTGAAATAGCCATCGACTCGCTGAAACAGGTGTTAATGCTTACGGGCACCCAGTTGAATGTCAACAAAGTGTTGATCGACTCGGAAGAAAAAGCCAAAGCCCATCGATTTATCACCTCGCCCACCATTCGGGTGAATGGCCGGGATATTGCCCTTGAAACAAAAGAGAGCCGCTGTGATTCATGTACTGACTTGTGCGGCTGCTCAGAGGGGACAGATTGCCGCATCTGGGTGTATCAGGGACAGGAATACACCGAAGCGCCCGTAGCAATGATTGTGGAAGCGCTTCTGCAAGAAGTCTATGGCGCGCCTCAGAAAGCAACGCCGGCTTCACCCAATTACGATGAAGTTCCAGAGAACCTGCAAAACTTTTTTGTCGGCCAGGCAGTTCAAAAGGCAAATACGCCATCCTCCTGTTGCGCGCCTGAAAAACAGGAAAGTTGCTGTGAACCATCCGAAAAATCTGCCTGTTGTGGCGAGGTTTCCCAAAGCGGCAGTTGCGGGTGTCAGTAACCAGAAATTTGATAGGAACAGGCTGGTTTTGCCGGCTAGTTCCTATCATTTACGGAGCATTTTTTATATGACGGAAAACAGCCAGGCGGATAATCACTTATGGGATGAATATCGAACAACGTTATACCGGTTTATCCTGACGCGGGTAAATGACCCTGCCATCGCCGAAGATATCGTGCAAGAAGTTTTGATTAAGGTCTACGAACGCTTAAACACGCTGAAAGACCAGGAGAAAATCTTATCGTGGATGTATCAGATAACCAGAAATACGATTGTGGATTATTATCGCCAACATCGGCCCACTGAAGATATTGCTCAAACCATGGCGGCAAAAGAAACAAACACTGAGGAAGATGTCGAGAAAGAACTCTCCCAGTGTATTTTGCCAATGGTCAACCAACTCCCGGCTGATTACCGCGAAGCGATTCAAATGGCTGAATTTAATCGACTGACCCAGAAAGAGATTGCCCAAAAACAAGGCTTGTCGTTGTCGGGCGCAAAATCGCGTGTTCAGCGGGGACGCAAACTGCTGAAAGAAAAACTTCTCGACTGTTGCCGGATAGAGCTTGACCGTCAAGGCAAAGTTTATAATTATGAATGTAAAAACTGTTAAGGCAACACAACAGGCGGCCTGCTGATTGTGGAAGGCAGGTGACAGTCATCTTTAAGATGACTGTCACCTTGTGGGGTAGAATAAACCCATGAGCGCCCTATCCTCCGATACCCACCCCAAAATGGAAGCCCTGCAAATCAAATTGCTGCGGCAGGCGAGCCCCACGCGCAAGATGAACGCGCCGGTAAAACTATTTGCTCGGCTGGCTTTGCATGAAATAAACATGGCGAGGATACTTTCTAGATGAAACGACTTTTGGTGCTTTTTTTGATTGCCGTATTAATTTCTGGCTGTTCAAGCGTCCCGCTACTTCAGGCTGCTACGCCGACACCCACCATAACACCTACTCAAACGTTGACACCAACAAACACACCGACATTAACTCCCACAATTACTGTTACCCCAGACTTTATTACAATACATAGGAGTACACTTCCCGAAAAACCTTCTGGTTTTGAGTGGAAAGAAGTTCCGGAATTAAACCTGATTGTCCTAATACCCGATGGATGGTATTTTAAGAACGAAACTCGTAAAGAACTTGGACTTGAAGGTTTTTATGTAACAAAAGAAAATATCGATGAAACAGGCAGGTTTTCAACAGGTTTGACAGTTTTTATTTATAGAGACTTTAATACCCAGGATGAATCAGAAAGTTTTGCGCGAACCTTGTTAATCAACATAAGCCAATTGCCAACCACTAAAGATATTATTGGCGGATGGGACTATAAAACGAATTCTGCAGTTTTCCATCACTTGCGTGTAGAAGGTGAGTTCCCCTACGAAACGGAAATTAATAAAAATAAAATTTCGCATTATATTTCTCTGGCGCAAGACAATGTGGTTTATCTCGTGATTTTTGAAAGCCCCAAAGCAACTTGGGAAACAACCTTTATCGATATAGGACAAGTGATTTTAGACCGATTGGTTCTTGCACAATAAAAAATCCTGTATTGCCATAAAACTCAACAAAACGGAAACAACTCCCATGAAAATACGCCCGACCAAAGGACTGACCTTTGAAGACGTCCTGCTCATCCCGCGCCGCTCGCCGGTCAAATCGCGGCGCGACGTCAGCACCCGCACCCGCCTGACCGACCGCATCCCGCTCAACATCCCGGTTGTCAGCGCCAACATGGACACCGTCACCGAAGCGCGCATGGCCATCGCCATGGCCCAAAACGGCGGCATCGGCATCCTGCATCGCTTCATGACCATCGAACAACAGGTCAGGCAGGTGCAGCGCGTCAAACGCGCCCAGGGATTCATCGTCGAATCGCCCTACGCCATCCCGCTCTCGGCCAGCGTCGAACAGGCCCGCCAGTTGATGGAACGTCACGGCGTGGGCGGATTGGTGGTGCTGGACGACGAATCCGGCAAACTGGCCGGACTCATCACCCGGCGCGATATCCTGCTGGCTCCCGAAAGCTTGGATTCCGTTAAACAGGCCATGACACCCCGTGAGCGACTCATCACCGCCCTGCCCGGCGTCACCGTCGACGAGGCCCGCGAGGCCCTCTACCGTCACCGGGTCGAAAAACTGCCCGTCGTCGCCGAAGACGGCAGCCTGCTGGGACTGATTACCGCCCAGGACGTGGTCAAGCCGCGCGAAAACCCCTCCGCCAGCCTGGACGGCAAAGGCCGCCTGATGGTCGGCGCGGCCATCGGCGTGACCGTCAACGAAATGGAACGCGCTGCCGCCCTGCTCGAAGCCGGGGCTGACGCCCTGGTGCTCGACATCGCCCACGGCCACGCCGACCACTGCATCCAGATGGTGCGCGACATCCGCGCCCGCTTCCCCGAATCACAGATTATTGCCGGAAACGTCGCCTCGCGTGATGGGGCGCGTGAACTGGCCCAGGCCGGAGCCAGCGCCATTAAAGTGGGAATCGGCCCCGGGTCGATTTGCACCACCCGCATCGTGACCGGGTTCGGCGTTCCGCAGTTGACCGCCATCATCGACTCGGTCGAAGGCGTGCGCGAATCCGGCCTCGACATCCCGGTCATCGCTGACGGCGGAATCCAGAAAGCCGGCGACATGGTCAAAGCCCTGGCGGCGGGCGCAGAGACGGTCATGGTCGGCAGCCTGTTCGCCGGGACGGAGGAAGCGCCCGGCTCGCCGGTCATCCGCGACGGGCAAAAGGTCAAGGTCGTGCGCGGCATGGCTTCGCTGGGCGCAACCATGGGCCGCCGCGCCGCCGAACGCGGCGAAGACGAAAGCGCCGAAGACGCCGAGGACTGGGACAAGGTCGTCCCGGAGGGCGTCGAGGCGGTTGTGCCCTATCGCGGGCTGGTCTCCGAAGTGTTGACCCAGCTGGTCGGCGGGCTGCGCTCCGGGCTGAGTTATGGCGGCGCGAGGAACATCAAGGAATTGCAGCAAAACGCCGAATTTATCGAAATCACCCCCGCCGGGCAGCGCGAATCCGGCTCGCATGACGTGCGCAAGATTTAATCCCGGGCTTTTCGATGCAATCCAAAGCGCAACTTTTCGGGCATCTTGCCGCTGTTTTTACCATCATTGTCTGGGCGATTACGTTTATCTCCACCAAGGTGCTGCTGGTCGATTTTTCCCCGGTCGAGATTATGTTCTACCGGCTGGTGTTTGCCTTGCTGGCCCTGTCCGTTTTCAGCCTGCCGCACTTCTCGCGTCTTCCGGTTTGGTGGGATTTCCTGCGCGAAGAGTGGCGCTACATGGCGGCCGGGCTGTGCGGCGTGACGTTGTATTTTCTCTTCCAGAACATTGCCCTGTCTTATACGCTGGCGGCCAATGTCAGCGTGCTGGTCTCGGTTGCGCCGCTGCTGGTTGCGCTGGTCAGCCGGGCGGTGTTGGGCGAAAAACTCAAGGCCAACTTCCTGTTCGGTTTCATGGCGGCCATGACGGGCATTGTCCTGATTGCCTTTAACGGCAGTTTTGTGCTCAAACTCAATCCGCTGGGCGATGTGCTTTCCATTCTTGCCGCGCTGGTGTGGGCTTTTTACAGCGTGTTGATTAAGCAAATCAGCGCAACCCAAAACGGGATGTTTGCCGTCACGCGCAAGGTCTTCTTTTACGGGCTTTTGTTCGTCCTGCCGGTGCTCCCGTTTTTCGAGTTTCGGTTGGGACTGGAACGCCTGGCTGTGATGCCCAGCCTGCTCAACCTGCTCTTCCTGGGCGTGGGCGCGTCGGCCCTGTGTTTTGTCACCTGGAATTATGCGGTTGGTGTCCTCGGGCCGGTCAAGACCAGCGTCTATATTTACATGGTTCCGCTCGTCACCATTGTGGCCTCGGCTCTGCTGCTAAGTGAATCCATCACCCTGGTTTCCGGAATCGGCATTGCCCTGATTTTGGCCGGCATGGTCATTTCGGAACGGGAGAAGATATCGCCCTGAGCTTTGCCTCTCGAACTACCTTTGCTTGACCCCTTAAACCCTTTATAACAAAGTGACTGACTGGAGAGATATGCGAAACAAATTTCTTGGAATTGGACAAAATGGATTTAACCCCATCCGCAAACTTCGTATTGCCTACTCGGGGCTTCGCTATGCCATCCTGAACGAATCTTCTGTGGTCATCGAAATTATCTTGTCGGTTGTGGTGCTGATTGCCTGTTTTTATTACCGTCAATGGCTCGATTTCACCATTGTCCTGGTTGCCAGCGGGCTGATGCTGGTTACAGAAATGGTTAACACCGCCATCGAAGCGCTTTGCGATTTCGTGGAAGCAGGCCATAATGAAAAAATCGGCATCATCAAAGACATCTCCTCCGCTGCCGTAGGCATCAGTATCCTGGTTTGGAGCATCACCCTCATCCTCGAAGTTGTCCGCTTGTGGCAGGGAGTGATGTCTTCGGAATACCCCGCTTTACTATTCGGATATGCTCGCGCTCTGGCCTGAACGCCACGCCGCAGCCATTTCTGCTATCGGAAAGGCCAGG
>JAGVAO010000148.1 GCA_020060235.1 Anaerolineales bacterium
CGCCGCCCGCGACCTGTTTGGCGAAGTGGATGTAACCATCGAAGAGCAGCTCGTGCCTGGCCTGAAAGGCACCCGCTTCCAAATCAACGCTGCCATCAAAACCGTGGAAGAAATTCGCACCTTCCTGAAACAACTGAACGACATCCCCTTTGTCAACCTGAACCTACCCGGCGACCAGTTGCTGGCCGAAATTATCACCATTGGTGTTTCACTCGACACCCAGATTGCCGGCATGGAAACCCTGGCCGAAAAAGCCTCCCTGTTCCTCAAAGACGCCTCCTACCTGATGGGCGGCGACCTGGCCGAAACCCGCCAGAGCCTGCAAAACTTTTTACTGGCAATTGACGAGTACGAGCAAAAACTGGCCGACTGGCGCGCCCAGGTGGCCTACCTGACCGAATCGCTGCCCGGCTGGCTCGACACAGCCAGCATCTCGCTGACCGTTTTCCTGCTCTGGTTTGCGTTTTCCCAATTTGGGCTTATCCTGCACGGCCTGGCAATCTGGCGCGGCGAAAACCCCCTGGCCATTTTGCGCCGCCCGGCCAAAGAAGATATCGCCATTTAGGCGTTACACGCCAGCCGCAGCCTGAGCACCCGGCGCGTTTGGGGCGTGACCTTGAACCGTTCGCTCATCCGCAGCCCGGCCACCCAGGCAATTTCATCGTCCACGCACAGCACCGGCCAATTTTCTCTAAATCTTCGGGGAATTTTGAGATTGGTGAACAGGTCTGAAAGTTTGACCGTTTGCCCCAGCATTCCCAGCGGCTCGAACCTGTCACCCGCGCGGAACGGCCTCAGCCGCAGCCTGCCCGCCGTCAAATCGGCGTCCAGCGTGGCAGTGAAGGGGTCGTCGGGCCAGTTTGCCGTGGCCAGTGACGAGTGGCCAGTGGCTGGTTGCCAGTGTTCGCAGGTCAGTGTCCAGCCATCCCCGAGTTCGATTATTTCCACCCCGCCAGTCACTTCACTGAATACTGAATACTGCCCACTGACTTGCGGCCATTCGCCCGGCAAGTGCTTTTCGTCTTCAAAAAGATAAAGCCTGCCGCCCTCGACAACCGTCCGCAGCCCGCCCGCCAGGTCGAGCGGACGCAGGCTGGCAACGCGCTCAAGGGCCTCGAAATCCACATCGCGCAGGCCGGGTTTCAGGGCAAAAGCCGCCCGTCGAAACAGGTTGCGCCGCAGCGGAACAGACAAGGCTTGCAGGCCGGGCAGGTCAAAGGCAACAAATCCAGCGCCCGGGGTCGCGGTTTTGAGCCAGGCTGCCTCAACGGCCTCGGACAGCAGTTCATGGTCTCCTTGCAGGGCGCGGGCGGTTTTTTCGAGCGACTGGCGAATCTGGGGGTTGTAGGTTTCGAGCAGCGGCAGCAGTTCGTGGCGCAACTTATTACGGAAGTAGGCCGTATCGGCATTACTCAAGTCGGTCAGGAAGTCCTGCCCGTTTTCGCGGCAAAAGGCTTCGGTTTGGGCGCGCGTCCAGCCCAGCAGCGGGCGCACCAGCGGAATTTCGGCATCGAAAACCGGCAGGAACACGCGCGGCGGCATCCCTTTCAGGCCGGAAAGCCCGGCCCCGCGCAGGAAGTGCATCAGCACCGTCTCGGCCTGGTCGTCGGCAGTGTGGCCGGTGGCGACCGCCTGCGCCCCGACCCGGCGCGCTTCGCGGAAGAGAAATTGGTAGCGCAACTCGCGCGCCGCTTCTTCGATGGACAGCCCCCCCTCCGCGGCGTAGGCCGCCACGTCGGCGGAATCGGTTACAAAGGGCAATCCCAGCCCCTCGGCCACCCGGCGGACAAAGGCCGCGTCGGAATCGGCTTCGGGTCTGAGGCGATGGTTGAAGTGGGCAACAAGCAGCGGGTAGCCCGCCCCGCGCAGGGCATGCAAAAGGGCCAGCGAATCTGCCCCGCCAGAGACAGCCGCCAGCACCGTACCCGCTTCCTTTAATCCGCAATCCAGAATCATGGCGATATTAAACCACGTTTGGAAAAAGGAGGGGTAAAATTACGCAATTCTGAACCAGGCAAGGGAGATAATGATGAACGCTGAAACTGCCTTTGTGTTGCGCCCGATGCGTATGATGGAATTGCTCGATTCGGCTTTCAGGCTGTACCGGCGCAATTTTTGGACACTGGTTGGGATTGCCGCCATGATTCAGGCGCCAATTTCCCTGCTCGGGCTGGCTCCCCAATGGTTCATCATGGAGGCGGGAACTTCCGCAGACCCCTTGTCGCTTTCCTATCTTTTGGGAATGGGGTTGACAATCATTCTCGGCATTTTGCAATTTTTCCTGGTTTCTGGCATGGCAACGATTGTGATGACCCGCTGTGTCGTCTCCAACTATATGGGGCAAAAAATCGGCATTGCCGAGGCCTTCCAGCAGTCGGCCCCGGTGATGGGGCGATTTGTCGGCGCGCTGGTACTCGCCGCCCTGCTGATATTTGGGCTTTATATCTGGTTCCTGGTGCCGTGCGTTGGCTGGTTTTCAGGGCTTGGCATGGTGTTGACCGTTTCGGCGGCAATCGTGCCGATGGCCGCGCCAGTGATGGCCGTCGAACAGACTGGCGCAAGCGAAACGCTTTCACGCACCTGGGATTTGGTGCGCCGCCGCTTCTGGTGGGTGCTCGGGCTGGCCGGGATGCTTTACCTTCTTAACCTGGTACTGGCTGGCCCTTCGATGCTGGCGAGCGTATTTTTCGAGTCTTTCTCAGGCCTGAGCAGTTCGCTCGATTCGAGCATGGTTACACTGGTCGGACAAACCCTGATTGGGATGTTGCTCGGCATTTTGTACCTGCCCCTGCAAGTTGCAGTCTTTGCGCTGGCTTATTTCGACCTGCGCACCCGCACCGAGGGGCTTGACCTGTTTGTCAACAGTACCGAATCGGTTACGCCGGAACAGGTAGCCCTGATGCCCAAAATTAAGCATGAAACATCGACCATCACAGGCCGAGAGTTCGGGTATTTCATTATTATCTCGTTGGCGTTTGCCCTGCTCTACGTTGTGCTGGTGGCGATTGTTTTTGCCGTCTTTGCCCTGGCAATGTCTCTCTAAAAAAGGAAAACGACATCGCACCAATGAAGAAGTTCGGTCTCCTTGTGTGCCTGGCCTGGCTTGCCCTGGCCTTCCTGCCTGCCTCGGCGCAGGCCGATGAGGCGACCGTCACGGAGGCCGATTACTGGCGGCTGGTGACCGAGAGCCGCAGCCTGCTGCGAAACTCGCCCGACGCCGAAGAACTGGAATCACTGGCAGCGCGCTGGCAGGCCATTGAGCAGGTACGGCTGGCGGATGGGGGCATTGTGGCAGTAGATAACTCCGGCTGGGCGGCCCTGCTGCGGGCTGAATCTCCCGACCTTGAGCGCCTGGCAAGCCTGTTCATTTCACTGGAAACAGAACGCAGGGTTCTCGCGCTCAAAGACAGCCAGCCGGGCGATTTGCAGGCTCTGCAAGAAATTCTGGCGCGCCCCGAATACGCCTGGGCAGCCGCTGATTCCCCTTCCCTGCTGAACGAATTGATGCAGCGCTTTCTCGACTGGCTCTCTGAAATCCTGGGCCAGTCGGAGCCGGTGACCATTTCGATAGGCAGCGGGGCAGTCGATTTGACCGCGCTCATCGCCTCGATTTTGATTGGGCTGATGCTGGCGTTCAGCCTGGCCAGCCTGCTGCGGGATTTTGTCAACGAATCGGCGCTGGATGCCGAAAACGGGCATGAGGAGCCGCTCAGCGCCCGCAGCGCGCTGAACCGCGCCGAAACGCTCTCGAAAGACGGCGATTACCGCTCGGCGGTGCGTTACCTGTACCTTTCGGCCCTGCTCATCCTCGACGAGCGTGGACTGCTCTACTACGACCGCACCAAGACCAACCGCGAATACCTGCGCCGGGTGGCCGATAATCCCAAAATTGCCGGGCTTCTCAGGGAGGTTATCAACGTTTTCGACCGGGTCTGGTACGGCTTCCAGCCGATTGACGAGGAAACTTACAACCATTACGCCGCCAGGGTGCGCGAGTTGGAGAATACCCAATGAAAGCCCGGCGCGACGTGTTTATTTCTCTCGGCCTGCTGGTGGTGCTGGTGCTGATAGCCGTCGGGGCGGGCATTCAGGAGAGCCAAAACGCTGAAAAGCCGCCCTATTCGAGCCTGTCCAGCGCGCCCAACGGGGCTTCGGCCTTGCGCGCATGGCTGGAGGCCATGCAGGTCGAAATCCTGCCTGATGCAATCCCGGCCTTCGAGCCGCCCGAAGCGGCGCGCCTGATTTTTATGCTCGAACCGACGGGCGTCACCGATGAGGAAATCGGCCTGCTCAACGACTGGGTGCGGCGCGGGAACACCCTGGTGGCCGCCGGGACAAGACAGGGTTTCAGGCTGCTGGCAATACACCACGATTTTTCGCTCTACAGCGTAGCGGAAGGTATTGACCAGGTGGCCTTCCAGAACCCGCTGCTGGTTTCCCCGCTGGCCAACGCCGTCGTACCGTCCAATACCCATTTTGCGCTATCCGCTTCGCGCACAGATTACGTCACCTACCTCGGCAGCCAGGCGCACCCGGCGCTGGTTTCGTTCCAACACGGCAGGGGGCGCATCATCCTTTCCAGCGCGCCATACCTGTTCAGCAACAAGGGACTGACCGAAGAAGGCATGCCCGAAGTGACGCTGAACATCCTGCGCCTGGCAGGGGTCGAAGGCCCGGCCTGGTTCGACGAATGGCATCACGGGTTGCGCGGCCAGGCCGAAATCACCGGGCCGGGACAATGGCTGGTCGGGACTCCCATCGGCCAGGCGCTTCTGTTCGTTGCCGGGGCGATTTTCATCAGCCTGTTGCTGCAAGGGCGCGGATTTGGCCGCCCGCTGACGCCCCTGCGCGAAATCCGCCGCCGCGCGCCGCTGGAATACATCCGCGCGATTGCCAACCTGGGCCGCCGCGCCGGACACCGCCGCCATGTCATGCGCCAGTACCACACCGCGCTCAAACGCGGTCTGGGCAAACGCTACCGTCTCGACCCGTCGATTCCTGACACGGAATATGTCGATGCCCTGGCAAATTACAAACCGGGCACCGACAAACAAGCCCTGCTCGACCTGCTGACCAGCCTGGATGCAGGCAAGGCCAGGGAATCCGAAATGGTCCGGCTGGCGGCTGAGACTGCGGATTGGTTGAAAAATACATAAGGAGACAAAATGAATACCACCGACATTCGCTCCATTTACGAAAAACTCAAAGAAGAAGCCTCCAAAGTTATTGTCGGCCTGGATGAACCCTTCGAACTGCTGGCTGTTGCCCTGTTTACCGGCGGGCACGTCCTGCTCGAAGGCGTTCCCGGCACAGCCAAAACCCTGACGGCAAAAGCCCTGGCGCACATGGTGCAGGCCCAGTTTACGCGCGTGCAATTCACCCCCGACCTGATGCCCTCCGACATCCTGGGCACCAGCGTCTTCGACGTCAAGACCGGCCAGTTCAACCTGAAAAAAGGCCCCATTTTCACCCAGTTCCTGCTGGCCGATGAAATCAACCGCGCCCCGGCCAAAACCCAGGCCGCCCTGCTCGAAGCCATGGAAGAACGCCAGGTCAACCTCGACGGCCAGCGCTACGAACTCGGCAAGCCCTTCATGGTCATCGCCACCCAAAACCCCATCGAATACGAGGGCACCTATCCGCTGCCCGAAGCGCAACTCGACCGCTTTATGTTCAAAATCCTGGTTTCCTACTCCGACATCGAACACGAAATCGAAATCATGCGCCGTTACCACCTCGGCTTCGACGCGCACGACCTGGCCACTGCCGGCTTGCAGCCCATCCTGAGCGCGGAACAGGTCATGCAAATCCGCCAGCAATTGCGCCAGGTGGTCGTCGAGGACGGCATCCTGCGCTATGTGGCCCAAATCAACGCCGCCAGCCGCCAGTCGCCCGATATCGTCCTGGGGGCCAGCGCCCGCGCCGCCACCCATGTCCTGCTGGCCTGCAAAACCTTGGCCGCCATCCAGGGCCGCGACTTCGTCATACCCGATGACGTCAAGACCATCGTGCCGCCGGTTTACCGCCACCGCATCCTGCTCAAGCCCGAGGCGGAAATCGAAGGGCTGGATGCGGACGCCGTTATCCAGCGCCTGCTCAGCCAGGTAGAAGTTCCCCGTTAAAGCGGTTTATCGCGATGCTCCCCACCCTGCGCGGAATCCTGTTCGTCTTGCTGGCCGCCCCGCTGATGGCGCTGGCCGCCTGGCTGCCAGCCTTTACCTGGCTGGCCTGGGTCTACTTCGGGCTGGCGCTTTTCATCTTCGGCCTCGACTGGCGATTCTCGGGCACGGCAGCCCGCTTCGAGGTGCGCCGCGTCCACGAGCCGCGCCTTTCGCTGGGGGCTGAAAACCCCATCCGCCTCGAAGTTCACAACCGCAGCCCGCGCCGGGTCGAATTCCAGGTGCGCGACGAAGCCCCCGACCAGTTCCAAATCGAAACCCACATCCTGACCGGCCAGGCCGCCGGGCGCGAAACCTGGCGCGGGCTGTATCACGTCCGCCCGCTGCGGCGCGGCAACTACCAGTTCGGCGACATCCACCTGCGCTGGCGCAGTCCGCTTGGGCTGCTCATGCGCCAGGGACGGGTGGCCGCTTCCGAACAGGTGAAGGTCTTCCCCAACCTGCTGGATGTGCGCCGCTACGACCTGCTGCTGCGCCGCAACCGTCTGCAAGAAATGGGACTGCGCAGCAGCCGCATGTTCGGCGAAGGCACCGAGTTCGAGCGCATGCGCGAATACCTGCCCGACGATGAATTTCGGCGCATCAATTGGAAAGCCACCGCCCGCCGCCTGCGCCCGGTGACGATGGAATACCAGACCGAGCGCAGCCAGAACGTGATTGCGGTCATCGACTGCGGACGCATGATGCAAAGCCCGGTGGCCGAAATCGCCAAACTGGACTATGTCGTCAACGCCTCGCTGTTCCTGTCCTATGTCGCCACCGGCAAAGGCGACCGCTTCGGGTTGATGACCTTCGCCGATAATGTGATGCACTTCCTGAGCCCCAAACAGGGGCGCGGACAGTTTTACCGCATGTTAGAACTACTCTATGCCGTCGAACCCCAGCCGGTCGAGCCAAATTACAGCCGCGCCATGTCTTACCTGGCGGTCAAACAGCGCCGCCGTTCGCTGGTCATCATCTTTACCGACTTGACCAGCGGAACCAGCCTGAACGCGCTGGTGGCGCAAGTCTCGCTGCTGGCGCGCTCGAACCTGCCGCTGGTGGTGACCATCAGTGACCCGGATGTGCACGCCACCGCCCACCAGAAGCCGCGCACATCACAAGGTGTTTACGAGCGCGCCGCTGCCGCCCAATTGCTCGACGAGCGCCGCATCGCGCTTGAAACCCTGCAACGCCAGGGTGTCCTGACCCTGGATGTGCCCGCCAACCAGCTCTCGATTGCGGTGATTAATCGTTATCTCGAATTAAAGGGGAGAATGGCGTTGTAATTCAGTGGTCAGTAACCAGTCCCTGAGCGGAACGAAGTGAAGTCGAAGGGCAGTATCCAGTTCGAGGGGCGTATCGAGACCCGAAGGCAGTTTTCAGCGGTTAGCGGGCAAATCAGGAATAGGCGAAAGATGGCTTTCATCCTTCCTGCCAGCCAGGAACAGGTAAGCGTAGAATAGAAAACCGCTCAGGAAACCAAATCCCCACTTGAAAACAGCCGGGATTTCCTCCGACGGGGAGATAAATCCCTCAATCAGCCCGGCAACGACCAGCATCGGCACCGCGCCGAGGAGCAGTTTGACGGCCTTTTGCGCCGCCAACGCCAGGGCCTCGCGCCGCCGCAAAAGGCCGGGGCGCAGGATGGCCCAGCCGAGCATAAGGCCTGAGCCGCCCGCCATGAATATCACGCTCAGTTCAAGCACCCCGTGCCCGATGGCGAAATTCCACAGGTCAAGGCCGATTCCGTGATGGGAGGTCAGCCCGGTCAGTCCGCCGATAATCAGCCCGTTGAGAATCATCACCCAGACGGTCATCAGCCCGGCGGTCATCCCGCTGGCAAAGGCCAGGAAGGAAACGCGGATGTTGTTCTGCATGATGAACGAGGAAAAATAAGGCCGCTCGCTCATGGGAACGTCTATCCACAATTCGCGCTGCTCGACAATGGGAATCAGGGATTGAACTTCAACCGGCAGCAGCCAGCGCGCAGACTGCGGCCAGAGATAAATCGAAATACCGGCAGCCAGGGCGGGCAAAATGAATAGCAGGGCCGCAACCAGGGTAAAGGGCAGGGTTTCGCGGAACACCCGTGGAAAACCGCGCAGGGCAAATTCGACAATCCGGTTGGTTTGCAATGGTTCGTCGCGGTAGATAACCGCATGGGCGCGCCCCACCAACTGGTTCAGGTAGACGGTCACCTGGTGGCGCGGAAAGTCACGCTGGGCAATCGCCAGGTCAGAAGCCGCCTGGCGGTAATATTGTCCCAGCAGGCGCACTTCATCGGGCGAAAGCGAGCCAATTTGACGGTTGCTGCGTTCCACAAGGGCGTTCAGGGCTTCCCAGTTCGGTTTTTGCGAGGCGTATAACTCATCAGGACGCATTGTTTTTCACCATCATGCTAAAATTGGGCATACCACCCAAAGACTGGCGCAATTATACCTATGAATGAAAATGATGAAATTCTCAACATCGACACCCCCGAAAACGTTGTCTTTGGCTACAACCTGGCCGGGGTTGGGTCGCGCTTCCTGGCGGCCCTGGTTGACAGCCTGCTGATTGGCCTCATCCAGTTGCTCTTCCTGGCCCCCCTTTTCTACTTTCTCTACCGAAGCGATTTCTTCGACGACCTGGCAACAGCCTGGATAGTCGGCCTGTTCAGCCTGCTGGCCTTTGTTTTCTTCTGGGGTTATTACATCCTGTTCGAACTGGCCTGGAACGGGCAATCGCCGGGCAAGCGCCTGGCCGGGATTCGCGTCATCCGCAGCGATGGCACGCCGGTGACCCTGAGCGAAATCCTGATTCGCAACCTGGTTCGGATTGTGGATTTCCTGCCCTCGGCCTATGGCGTGGGCGTGATTGTCATGTTCGCCGATAAACTCTCGCGCCGCCTGGGCGACATGGCCGCCGGGACGCTGGTCATCCACGATGCCGGGCCGGTGACCATCGAAACCATCCAGCCGTTTCGGCCTTCTGCCCTGCGGGCAGGCGTAACCGAAGAGAAGGCGCTGGAGGGCTTTCCGGTCGGGCAATTAACCCGGGCCGACCTGCAATTTGTCGAGGAATACCTGCAACGACGCAAATCGCTCGACATGGCAACCCGGCACCAACTCACCCCGCAGGTCATCAGGCGGCTTTACCAGAGCGTCGGCTGGCAGGAATATCCCCTGCCCGACATGCCCGAAACATTCCTCGACGCGCTGATGAGCGCCTTATACCCGGAACAAGAAGAACGGAGGCTTGAATGACTCGAAACCAAATCATTACCGTTATTGCTATTTTGTTGTTAATCTGCTGCTGTGTGGTCGGGCTGGCCTTTGCCGGGCTGACCTATATGGGCAACACCATCGGCAGTTCCTTCGAAAACGCCGGCGACCCCGCCCGCGTGGCAGAAATCAGGGAAGCGGTGGCCGATTATGACATCCCTGCCGGATACCAGGAAATGGCATTCGACATCTTCTTCATGAAATACATTATGCTGACGCCTGATTTCACATCAACCGACCCGCTGATTATGATGATGCAAATTCCAGACAGCATGACCAGCGAAGAAGAAATGCAGCGGGAAATGGAACGCTCGATGGCGCGCCAAAGCGGCAGGAGCGGAAACGTCAACATGGAGGTGGTCGAACAGAAAACCATCACCATTCGCGGCCAGCAGGTCCCGGCCACCATTTCAGAAGGACAGAGCGAATCCGGCATCACCATGCGCCAGATGACCGCTGTGTTCAAAGGCAAAAACGGTCTGGCCATCCTGATGATTATGGGCGAAAAAAGTTCATGGAATCAGCAGATGATTGACAGCTTCATCGCTTCGATTCGCTGAGGACGTCCCCCACTTATTGTCGCGCATCAAACTGGCGGCCGTACCAGCGCAGGTACTCTTCGAGATTGCGACTCCAGTAGGCTTCGTCGTGAAAACCGATGTTGTGGTGCCACTCGTGCGAGAATCCCAGGTCGTTTAGCAAGGCGGTAAACCGCTGGATGGTGCGAAAATCGATGTCCTTATCCCCGGCATCGATATAAAAGACCGGCCTTTGCTCAACGGGCATATCGCGCAGGCGCACCGGCAGGGCGCCGGAATTGGAATAAAACACGGCTGGCGAATGCGCCCCGACCAGGCCAAACACATCCGGGTGGCGCGAGGCCAGGTAAATTGCCCAGGCCCCGCCCCGGCTTAGTCCGCCAATGGCGCGGGACTCGCGGCTGTCGCGCACGCGGTAATCCTGCCCAATTGTGGAAACCAGTTCTTCCAAGAAGACCTGCTCAAAAGGATACTCGCGCGGCTGCTTGGATGAATGGTCAAAAGGCAGGACTATCAGGAAAGGCGGTATTTCGCCCGCGCCCATCAGCCGCCCGGCAGCCTCGGCCAGCCCCAACCCGAGCCATTGCTCC
>JAGVAO010000070.1 GCA_020060235.1 Anaerolineales bacterium
CATCACCGGCAGGTATTCGCCGGAGCCGAGCAGGGCCAGGGTTCCGTTTATCTTATGGCCTGTCTTCAGCCAGCAAATCTGGCGAAATGCGTTGGAGCGCGGCCTGCAAAAGCGCCACGGTGTTCTTCCAGTCATCCACGCGCATGACCAGGTTGGATGTGTGCGCGTAGCGCCCGGGAACGGAAACCGACATGGAGGGGATTCCCGCCTGCTGGCGATGGATGGAACCCGCATCTGTCCCACCGCCGCCGGGCTGCCGGTATTGGAAGGGGATTTTTTCGCTCTCGCCGGTCGCCGCCAAAAAGCGCACCAGGCGCGGGTCGCTGGCCGTCCCGGCGTCGTAGGTGTAAAGCGCCGGGCCGAAGCCGAGTTTGGTGTTGTAAAAGATGTTTTCTTCCCCGGCGTGATGCGGAAGGTCGTTGGCCGGGGTCGAGTCGATGGCAATTGCCAGGTCGGGCTTGAAGTAGTTGGCCGCCACCTTTGCGCCGCGCAGGCCGATTTCCTCCTGTACCGAGAACGACAGGCACAGGTCGATGTGCGTCGGGGCGTTTTTGAGCAATTCGACCAGGATGGCGCAGCCGACGCGGTTGTCGATGGCCTTGGCAAAAATCGACGGGCCGACGCGCTTGAAGCGGGTCGCAAAAACCGCCCGGTCGCCTGGCTTGGCCTTGCCGCCGGGGCCGATGTCGATACGCAATTGGTCGAGCGGAATTTTACGCTGGCGTTCCTCAGGCGTGGTCAGGTGAATCGGACGCGCCCCAATGACGCCGGGGGTTTTGTCCTTGCCGACCAGCACGGCCTTGCCGACCAGTTGGCGCACATCCAGCCCACCGACCAGTTCGAAGCGGTAAATGCCCTCGCCATCCTCGGCCACCAGCATGAAGCCGACTTCGTCCATGTGGGCATCGACCATCACGCACAGGGCGTCTTTTTGGGCAGACTTTTTCGTCACCAACACGCTGCCGAGCGCATCGACCCTGACTTCATCGGCGTAGGGCTTGACTTCTTCAAGGATAATTTTGCGCACCTCGCCCTCGTCGCCTGAGACGCCGCTGGCATTGCACAGTTTTTCGAGTAATGAGAATTGGGGTTTGCCAATTGTGATATTTTTAGCCATGAGTATTCCTGTTGTGCGGATACTTGATATTCGTTATTCGATGCTCGAATTTCCAACCTCGAATTATCGAGTATCGAACCCCTAATCTTCCCAGATAATCTTTTCCACAAAATCCGGTTCGAGCGCGGCGATGAACTCGGCCAGCAAGCGCCCGGCGCGCTGGATGTCTTTGAGCGCGACCACTTCGACCGGGGTGTGCATGTAGCGCAGCGGGATGCCAATCACCATTGTCGGAATGCCCTCGGCGCTGACCTGCATGGCGTAAGCGTCGGTGCCCGAATGGCGCGGGATGACCTCGGTCTGGTAGGGGATTTCGAGATTTTTGGCGAGCTCTTCAAATTTCTTGAACAGGAAGGGGTGCAGGTTTGGCCCAAAACCGAGGGTCGGCCCTTTCCCAAACGGGAAGGTCTGCCAGTCGTTCGAGCCGGGGCCTTTGGCAAAGGTCACGTCGATGGCGACGGCCAGGTCGGGGCGCAGGCTGTGCGCGGAGGTAAACGCCCCGCCCAGGCTGACTTCCTCCTGCGCGGTGGCCACCGCCCAGACATCCCAGGCGTGCGATTTTTTCTTCAATTCGTCCAGTGCAACCGTGACGACAGCCACCGAGGCGCGGTTATCGATGGTGTGACCGGCCAGGGCCTCGCCGGCCAGTTCGGTCGGTTCGGTGGCATAAGAGACCAGGTCGCCGATTTGGACTTTGGCGGCCACGTCTTTGGGCAGCAGGCCGGTATCGATGAACAGGTGGTCCATTGGGACGGGGCTGTCGGCCATCGAGGCGGGCAACAGCCGTGCCGGGGGCTGGACGACGATGCCCGGCAGTTCCTCCGTTTTACCGCCGCCGGTGGCATGGACAGTGACCGGCGTGCCGGGCAGCACGCGCGCATCCACGCCGCCAACCCCGGTCACGCGCAGGAAGCCGCCGATGTTCTGTGTGACCATCATGCCGATGGCGTCCATGTGGGCGGCCAGCATGATTTTGGGCGCGTTTTTGGCTGAGCCTTTTTTCAGGGCTTCCAGTGAGCCAATTTTGCTGTACTGAATTTCATCCACCAGCGGTTTCCAGGCTTCTTCGATAATCCGGGCTGCGGGGGCTTCGTAAGCCGAAAGGCCGGAGGTGGAAAGCAGGGATTTCAGGAAGGGGGTTAATTCCATGTTGTGCAAGTCCGTTTTTTGGGATGCGCTCAGGGAGTCGTCGTCTCGCTGGGTGTTGGCGTATTGGTCGGCGGGACGGAGGTGTTCGTCGGGGTAAAGGTGTTGGTCGGCGGCAGCGACGTGTTGGTAGGTGTGGGCGTATTGGTCCGTGTGGCTGTGTTTGTTGGTGGTAAAGGCGTAAAAGTATTAGTGGGCGGCAGGGGAGTAAAGGTGTTGGTTTGCGGCAGGAAAGGCGTCGGCGTGATGGTGGGCGTGTTGGTTTCGGTCGCCGTTGCGCTGGCAGTGGGCGTAAAGGTCAGGGTGGCGGTCAGGATGTTAGGAGTCTCAGAAGGCCCGGCTGTAGTCGGGATGAGAATCAGGGTTTCGGTGGCGGTTTCGGTGGGCGCGCCGGATGTCGGCGTGGGGGTTGCGACCCGCTCTCCCGGGCTTAACGACAAAGCGACAAATCCCAGGCAATAGCACGGAATTGTCGCCAGGATAATCGACAACAGGGTTGTCCTGCGGCGGTTTCGGGTGGGGTCGCTACTGTACACGCCGCAATGATACCACACCTGAATCGAAGTAAAATAAAGCCCATGATACCGATTCGGCTCAAACTTTCTGGCTTTCTCTCTTACCGCGACCCGGTCGAGGTTGATTTTAGAGGCTTTAATATGGCCTGCATTTCGGGGCAAAACGGCGCGGGAAAATCGTCGCTGCTCGACGCGTTCACCTATGCCCTGTTCGGTCAGGCGCGCAAAACCGGTGAGGCGCTCATCAACAGCGCCAGCGACACCGCCGAAGCGGCCCTGACCTTTGAGTACGAGGGCAACCAGTACCGCATCCAGCGCATCCTGCCGCGCGGCAAGAGTACGACGCTCGAATTCCAGGTCTGGGATGGCGAACGTTGGAGGCCGCTGACTGAACGTTCTACCCGCGAAACCCAGGCCAAAATCGAGCAAACCCTGCGCCTCGATTACGAGACCTTCGTCAACGCCTCCTTCTTCTTGCAAGGCAAGGCTGACCAGTTCACCCAGCAGCGCCCCGGCGACCGCAAGCGAATTCTGGCGAGCATCCTTGGCCTCGACCGGTGGGACACCTACCGCGAACGCACCGCCGAACGCCGCAAAAGCCTCGAGCGCGAAGTCGATACCGCCGATGGCCGCCTGGCTGAAATCAATGCCGAATTAAGCGAGGAAGCCGACCGTAAGGCCCGCCTGGCTGAACTGGAAACGCAACTCAAAGAAATGGCCGCCAGCCGCAAGATACAGGAAAACGCCCTCGAAACCGCCCGGCGGATGTCTGCCGCGCTGGCCCAGGAGCGCAAACTGACCGAGACGCTGGCCGCCGCGCTGGAACGTTCGCGGTCGAATCAAGCCGCGCTTTCGGCCCGTCTGGCCGCCAAACAGGCCGAGCGCGAGGCCCAGGCCGACCTCGTCAAACGCGCTGCGGAGGTCGAATCTGCCTACCGCGCCTGGACCAAGGCCCGCGCCGCGCTGGAGGCCTTCGAGGCGGCTGCGGCCCAATTCCGTGAGCAGGAGAAGCGCCGCCAGCCGTTTTTGGACGAAATCAACAGCGAGCGGGCGCGGTTGGAGCAGGAGCGCGTTGCGCTCAGTGAGCAGTTTTTAGTCATCAGTAACCAATTGGCAGTGATTGCCGAATTGCAACATGAACAAGAACGCGCGCAAAAAATCTTGCAGGCCGCTGAAGAAAAGGTTCAACAGCGCGAGGCATTGCGCGCCCAATTAGATGAAATGCGCCAGCGCCAGGCTTCGCTCAGGGCTGAGAATGACGGCCTGAAAGCCCAAATGCTGGCGATGGACGAGCGCATCAAAAACCTGGAAGTGACCGAGGCGGGCGAGTGTCCGCTGTGTGGGCAGGAACTTTCGCCGGAGCACCGTGAGACGACCATCGAAGGGCTAAAAGCCGAGGGCAAAGTTTTCGGCGACCGCTGGCGCGCCAACCGCGTCGAAACGGAATCGATTGCCGGGCAGGTGGCGGAACTCGAAGCGCAGGTTAAAAGCCATTCGGATGCCGAATCGGAGCGGGTGCGTTTGGCGGCCCAACTTTCGGCCTTGGAGGAACGTCTCGAAACGGCGAGACAGGCTGCGGCGGCGTGGGAATCGGGCGGAAAAATCCGCTTGCAGGAGGTCGAAGGCCTGTTAACCGGCGAGAACTTTGCCGCCGAGGCTCGTTCCCAATTATCCAAATTAGATGAAGAACTTTCCGCGCTCGGTTACGATGCCGCCGCGCATGACGCTGCCCGCCAGTCCGAGCAGGCCGGACGCGAGAGCGAAACAGAATTTCGGGAGCTGGAAGCCGCTCGCGCCGCGCTCAAACCGCTTGACGATGAGATTGCCTCGTTAAACCTTCAACTTTCAACCTTAAACACCGAACTCGACAGTGCCGAAGACGCCTATGCCGAGGCCGCCGCGCGGGTGGGTGAGGCCGAAGCCAACACCCCCGACCTGGAAGATGCCGAGCGTGCCCTGTTCGATTTGCAGGAGCGCGAGAACCGCATGAATATGGAGGTCGGCGGGGCGCGCCAGTTGGTGGCGGTGCTCGACAGCCGCCGGGCGCAAAAGGCGCAATATACGGCCCGGCGCGAGGAACTTGCCGCCGAAATTGCGCGCCACAAGACGCTCGAACGCGCCTTCGGCAGGGACGGCGTACCTGCGCTGCTCATCGAGCAGGCCTTGCCGCAAATCGAGGAGAAGGCCAATGAATTGCTCGACCGGCTTTCGAACGGCGCGATGAGCGTCCGTTTTGTGACCCAGGCCAGTTACAAGGATAAAAAGCGCGACGACCTGAAAGAGACCCTCGATATCGTCATCAGCGACCCGGCGGGCGAGCGCGATTATGAGATGTTTTCGGGTGGCGAGGCTTTCCGGGTCAATTTCGCCATCCGCCTGGCGCTTTCGGAGATTTTGGCCCAACGTACCGGGGCGCGCCTGCAAACCCTGGTCATCGACGAGGGCTTTGGCTCGCAGGACGCCCAGGGAATCCAGCGCCTGATCGAGGCGATTAACACCGTCAGGGGAGATTTTGCCAAAATTCTGATAATCACCCATCTTGATGAGTTGAAGGACGCTTTTCCGAACCGCATCGAGGTTGAGAAAGGCGAGCGTGGCAGCGCGGTGAGGCTGGTTTGAGAACAACAAACACGACTTTGCAAACAATATGGTTCACCCTGGTTGTGATTGTGAAATCCGTGTGGATTTTCCTGGCCGTGATGACGCCGCTGATGTTCCTGGTGGGCGTGATTGTTGCCTTCGACCAGGCAAACCAGCATTGGCGTTTGCTCAATAATTTGCAAGCCTACGGGGCGGTCACATCGGGCAATATCTCCTACGTCAGCCCGGAAGATGGCCGCGCCGGGGTCGATTTTGTGCGCAGCGATGGCTCTGAGTTTTATGCCGTGCTGAAATTGCAGTATTACCCTGAGTCGGTTGTCGAATCGCTTGCGCCGGGGCAGGTGTTGCTCATCTATTACATCGACGAAGTCGTTTCGGGCTGGGACGAGGCCGTGCTGGCCGAGTATTATGATTATGTGCAAGCCCATTTCCCAATTTCGCCCGAAACCCTGTGGATAATGGGAATTTGCTTGCTCATTATCGCCCTCCAGCCGCAGGTTGTCTTTTGGGGGTTCGATGATTTCGATAAGATTATGCACAACTTGTTCAACATCCCAGAGAAGCCATAATGGAACTCGCCTTCAACATCGCCCTGGCCGCCGGAATCATCGTCGAAATCCTGCTGCTGTGGGAGACCTCCAACCGCCAGCGCAATATTCCGCTTAAGCCCGGTTTCATTGCGCCGGGTGTCAGCCGCTTTCAGGAAGCGATTGCCCTGGTCGTGCTGGCCGCCTGGACGCTCATCCTGCCGCTCGAATTCTTTAATCCGCAGTTTGGCTATGACTTTCTTAATTGGGTAACAGAAACCACCATGGTGCTGGCGGGATTGTTCCTGCTCGGCGCCGGCCTGTGGTATCACAAATTCCTGCCGCGCATCAACGAGCAAACCCTGGTGGTGGTCACGGCCATTGTCCTGCTCTCGCTCTACGGACAAATACAACTCGACTGGCAATGGCTGGCCGCGCTTGCCCTGCCGCTGTTGGCTATTTTCATCCTGGCGCTCACCAAGCACAGCCTGCCTCCCGCGCTCAAGAGCCTGTTTTATTTCTGGTACCTGATGTGCCTGCTGGCTATGGCCTACCTGGGCACGTTTGACCTGCTCTTCAACCCCGATACCGGCTACCTGGAAACCTCCTTCGACCATTTCGTCGCTGGCGCAGCCGGGTTTTTCTTCCTGCTGCACTGCGTTTTCCTGGTGCGCTTCTTCCTGATGCTGACCGCCAACCTGTTGCCCTGGAACCGCTACCTGATAGCCCTTGCCATGCCGCAACTTTTCGGCGATGAGCAAATGCCGCGCCGCCGCTTTGTGGTCATCTTGCTGGTGGTGCTTGCCATCCTGTACGCCAATCAGCAATTTGGCTTCGTGACTGACATCCACCTGGCAAGCCTGCTGATTTTGTTCGTTGTCCACTTCATGGACCGCGCCGCGCCCATTCTCCCCAAATTCCGATGAACCCAATCCTGCTCATTTCCACCATTTTCTGCCTCGGCGCGCTGGTTATCATCTATTGGCTGCACAACCAATATCGGCTCGATATCAAAACTCCGCATGTCGCCGCGCCTGCTGGCGGCCCTCCAGTTTCGGTCATCGTCCCGGCTCGTAACGAAGAGAAAAATATCCGCCGCTGTGTCGAAGCCTTGCTCGCCCAGGACTACCCCAACCTGCAAATCCTGGTGCTGGATGACCGTTCGACCGACTCTACGTCCGCTATTTTGGCCGAACTCTCCGCCCGCGACTCCCGTCTCGTTATTTTAGCAGGACGCGAACTTCCCCCTGGCTGGGCCGGCAAGCCCCATGCCTTGCACCAGGCTGCCGCTTCCGCTACCGGCGAGTGGCTTTTGTTCATCGACGCCGACACCTTCCTGCACCCAAATGGCGTTTCCGCCGCCCTGGCCTCTGCCCAAAAATCCCGGGCCGATATGTACACCGTCATGACCGAACAACTCACCGGCTCGTTCTGGGAAAAAACCGTCATGCCGCTGGTGCTGACCGCCCTTTCGGTCGGCTTCTCGCCGCGCAAAGTCAATGACCCCAACACCCGCGACGCCATCGCCAACGGACAATTTATCCTGATTCGCGCCAACGTCTATGACGCCATCGGCGGCCACGAATCGGTCAAAGACCAGATAGTCGAAGACAAAGCCATCAGTGAAAAAGTCAAATGGGGCGGCCACCGCCTGGTCGTCGCCGACGGGCGCGGCATCGCCCAAACCCGCATGTACACCGACCTGCCCTCCATGTGGGAAGGTTGGACGAAGAACATCTACCTCGGCCTGTCAGACCGTCCCGGCCTGATGCTGCTGGGCGTCTTCGGCGCGACCCTGGCGCTGATGGCGGCCCTCGTCCTGCCCGCCTGGCCGGTTTTTGGCCTGCTCTGGTACGCCAACGGCGGCGGCTGGATGGCGCTGGCCGTGATTGCCGAATCGCTGCTGGTCTGGGGATACATCCTCTACGCACGCGCGCAAGTCAATAAAAACATGGGCATTTCACCCTGGTATGCCCTGACCACCCCACTCGGCGCAGGCGTCTTCGCCGGGATGATGTTAACCTCGGCTTGGAAGGTCTTATCCGGCGCGGGAGTCACCTGGAAAGGCCGCAAGTACCACAATTAACTGGCTATTTTAGAAAGGAAAAACATGTCATCTCCCCTCTCAAACATCACTCCCTATATCTATGGCACAACCCGCCTCGGTGATTCCAGCCTGCCGCGCGAAGACCGTCTCAAAGTCGCCCACGCCGCGATGGATGCCGGCGTCTGGTTCCACACCTCGCATACCTACGGCGACGCCCTCGAAGTGCTGGCCGAAGCCTTTGCCGCCGAACCGGCCAAAATCCCGCCGCTGATTATCAAAATCGGCTGGGACAACATCGACCAACTGCGCGGCGTTATCGAGGAAAACCTGAAACCGCTTGGGTTGCCAGGAATGCAACTCGGCCAACTCTGCCTGGGCGGCGAACTGGCTGAAGATTTCGCCAACGGCGGCGAGTGCTACAAGGTTTTCCGCCAACTCAAGGACGAGGGCCTGGTGCAGGGCTATGTCGTCGAAGCCTTCCCCTGGACGTCCGATGCGCCGCTGAGAGCATTGCGCGCCGGTTATACCGAGGGCATCATCGACGGCTTCATCTTTTACCTGAATCCGCTTCAGCGTTTTGCCTCCAACGCGCTCTGGGACGAGTTGCTAGCCCGCAAGCAGAACATCATTGCCATGCGCACCGTTTCGGGCGGCCCGGTTCACAGCTTGCGCGATGTGCCCGGCTTTGCCTGGAAAGACTACCTTCAAAAGCGCGCTGTCGAAGTTGCGCCGATTTTCGAGCGTTCGGGCGTCGCCACCTGGACGGAGTTCTGTGTCCGTTTCGCGCACAGTTTCCCGCTGGTCAAAGCCACGGTTGGCGCAAGCGGCAAACTGGACAACTTGAATGCCTTCCTGGCCGCAAAAGAAAATCTCAGCCCCCTGCCGGCCGACATCATGGACGAAATCACCACTCTCCAGCGCCGCTGGTCAGACGAATTCGACATCCGGGCTGAACCCTGGACAATGTAGCCATGAAATCCACCGTCGAAGAAATCCGCCAGCGTTTCGATAACGATGTCGAGCGCTTTTCCAATCTCGAAGCCGGTCATGCCGCCGCAGTTGACTCGCCCCTGATTATGGATTTAATCACCCGCGCCGCGGCAGCCTGTACGCCGCATGCCGCCGATTTGCTCGACATCGGCTGCGGGGCCGGCAATTACGCGCTCAAAATGCTGGAATGCGTCCCGAACCTGAATGTCAGCCTGTTGGATTTGAGCCAGCCGATGCTGGAACGCGCCGCGCAGCGGGTCGGTGCTGTCACGAGCGGGCGGGTGGTCACGCACCAGGCTGACATCCGCGACCTTGAACTGGGCGATGGTCAATTCGATATCATCCTGGCCGCGGCGGTTTTCCACCACCTGCGCGCGGGCGAGGAGTGGCGCGCGGTCTTTGCCAAATGCCTCCGCGCCCTGCGCCCTGGCGGCTCGTTGTGGATTTCGGACATGGTCGAGCACGGACATCCCCCGATTCAGTCCCTGATGAAGTCTCGTTATGGCGAATACCTGTCCGCGCAAAAGGGGGACGAATATCGCGAAACGGTCTTTGCCTACATCGAAAAAGAAGACACCCCGCGCCCGCTCCTGTTCCAGGTGGATTTGCTGCGCGAGGTGGGTTTTTCGACTGTCGAAATTTTGCACAAAAACAGCGTCTTCGCCGCGTTTGGCGGGATGCGCGGAGGTTAATCGAGCAAGCGCCTTTGATTGCTTTGTAGCTACAGAAACGAATTCCGGCACATTTTCTTATCCATGCCATCCGAATTAAGCGAGACGAAGATGTCACTCAATAAATGGCTATTTTATGTAGCCCTGGCTATAAATTTGGGCGTAATGCTAAGCTTTTTTGTGCTGGGCATTATGGCTGTACAGCAAGACCTGTTATGGCGGGCTGATTTCACCGCGTTTTATACGGGGGGAGGGATTGTGCGCGATGAGTTGGGCGAAAACTTATATGATTTGGAGTTGCAAACCCGCTATCAGCGGCAAATTTTGGATGGACGCAGTTTTCTTGATGGGCTGCTGTCGTTCAATTACCCGCCCTATGCCGCGCTGATTTATTCTGCTCTCGCGGTTTTTCCGTTAGCAGTTGCTTATGCTGTTCAATTCTTTTTCCAGGTGGGGTTGTTGGGGTGTCTACTGCACGTATTGTGGGTTTTTGGTAAAAATTGGCCTGGTAAGGAGCGCATATTATTGCTTACGGGAGTTTTGGCTTTTTATCCGTTGCTTGTCAATATGTTATTGGGAGCTTTATCGTTGCTTGTGTTGTTGTGCTTTTTGCTCTGGTTCCGAGCCATGAAGGAAAAGCGCGAACTGGCTGTAGGATTATGGCTGCTTCCCGTTATCTTGAAACCTCAGACGGCTGTTATCCCGTTTTTGGTGACGCTTTTCTCTCGTCGCTGGAAGGCACTTGCTGCTACGGCAATTGGCGGCCTGGTCGTTATGATTTTCACCACATTCTCGTTGGGCCCTAAGATTTGGCTGGATTTCATTGAAATACTATCTTTCAGTTCGGCCGCATTTGATGAATACGGTATTTATCCATCCGTTATGTATAACTTCAAAGGCACCTTGGCAATTTGGCTTGGTGCTGAGCAAAAATTGCTCATTAATACGCTCGGCCTGCTGGGATTTTTGTTCTCAACGGGTATTGTTGGATGGCTGTGGTGGAGACGTGGCGAATCAGGTCAAATCGACCTTGATTTGCGCATGTCAATTACATTGACGTTAAGCGTGTTGTTTAGCCTGCATGTCAACCCGCAGGATGGATTGTTATTGGTTGCCCCGGCAGTAATATTTTATGATTACCTATGTCAAGAAAATCTGCCCCGTAAGGCCTATGGCGTTTTTCTCTGGTTGTGCCTGCCTTTATTTTTGCTATCCGAGTTTGGAATTCAGGAAAGGTTGGGAATTCGCTTGCCGGTATTGGCGATGATAGTGCTTTTGGGGTGGCAAGTTTGGGCATGGAAAAAGGTGCGGTCCCCAAAGCCTGGTCTAACATATTTGCAGTAGAGCGTACCAGCAATTGCGATGTTTGGTTTTTCGACCCTAATCCGGGTAAACCTTCCAGCCCAACTCCTCCAAATTGGCTGAATCGAGCACTTCCTGCGGCACGTCAATCAGTAGGGCGTCGGCTTCGGCCAGCAGGGTTCCGGCCTGGTCGTAGATTCCGGCCCAGCCTTCGGCCATCTTGCCTTTCGATTTGCCCGCCTTGCCAATGATTTTGAGCGGCTGGCCGGTTGGTACGTTCTTGCGGTACTTAACTTCCAGTTTACCGGTAAACATAAAACGCGGCGCGGACGGGTCGCCCATGTGCGCTCGTCCGCTGATTTCGTCGAGAATGGTGGCGACGATGCCGCCGTGTAAAACGCCGGGGTAGCCCTGGAAATGCTCCGGGGCGGTATAGGTGGTTTCGATGACGCCCGGCTCGGTCTGGTAGATTTTTAAGCGCAGCCCGACTGGATTTTCCAGTCCGCAGATAAAGCACATTTTGCTGTTGGGTTGTTTGATGAGTTCGGTCATGTTTTTTTACCTGGGTAGGGGCGAGATATTATCTCGCCCCTACAATTAATTTACGGCATGGGCGGGATTGCATCCCGCCTTCCGCCAGGTTTTACGACATAGGCGGGATTGCATCCCGCCTTCCGCCAGGTTTTACGGCATGGGCGGGAAATCCGGTTGCAGCCAATCGAGAATGTCGACTTCCGAACTTTCCTCGCCGTCAAAGACGACCACATCCACCAGCCCGTGTTCTGTACACTCTTCACCCATGCCGCACAGGACGGCCTGGGTGTAGCCGCCCGACAGGCCAGCCGGGAAACTGTCCCCGCCCAGGGTGTAGGCAACCACGTTGTACTTGCCTTCGGGCAGGTTGTCGATGCGATAGATGGGCTGGTTGTGCGCTGTCTCTACGAAGAAAAATTCATCGCTGCCGACCCGAAAGGCGACCACCTTCATCGGCGGAATCGCATCAGCGGGGTAAGACAGGCGTCCCGAAATGCTTCCGCCTGTCGGCGCGGGTAGGGGGGTGGGCATTTCCTCCGGCGCGGGGACGTAGGCGGTCAGGGTGGCGCTGACAATGTCGGCGACATCCGGGGCGGGCGCAGCGCCGGGCGCGGCGCAAAAGGTCAGCAACAGGCTGAGGGGTATCAACATCAGGAACTTTCTCATTTTATTCCTCCGGGTTTCAGGCGCAATTTATAAAAACGTTACAGGGCATAAAACAACAACCTCCATGATAACAGGAGGTCTTTTGTTGCGGCCTTCGGTTGTTCACTTATCGGGGCTAAAGCGGACAGACATTCAAACGGCACCAGTATCTGTAAATCAACTCAATTGCATTGGAGAACTCGTCGAAATCAATTGCCTTCAAGATGTAAGAATTAGCCCCCAGCTGGTAGGCTTAGTGAATATCCTTCAACTGGTTGGACGAGGTCAGCACAACGATGGGCACCATTTTTAACCGCTTGTTGCTTTTGATGGATTTCAATATTTCAAGCCCGTCCACCTTTGGCAGTTTCAAATCCAACAAGACAATCATCGGGGCGGGCAGGTTGGTGCCCCACTGGTCGAGCATTTGGAGGGCTTCCTCGCCGTCCCTGGCCAGGTAAATGCTGTTGGACGGGTCGACCTTTTTCAAGACACGCTGAATTAAATCAGCGTCTGCTGCGTTATCTTCAACCAGGAGGAAGGAGCACGGGTGGGTCGGTATCATATCTGCCCTGTTTCTTGCAACTTGTTATGAAAATTATAGCATGCCGGGCCGCATTTTGCGCGGGAGAATTTGGGGCGTAAATAGAGCCATGCTGTAGCAACAGCCAGCCTGGAAACAGGTATAATTGCGCCCGGAGGTTGAACATTACAACATGGAAATTACCTGGTACGGACACTCTTGTTTTCGCATGATTGAACGCGGCATGGCCGCCATTGTCACCGACCCTTTCGATAGCGACGCGGTCGGTTTTGAACCGCTTAAACTGCGCGCCGATATTGTCACCGTCAGCCACGATGCGCCGGGGCACAACTTTATCAGCGCGGTAAAAGGCACTTCGCACCAAATCGATAACCCCGGCGAATATGAAATCGGCGGCGTCTTTATTACCGGTGTGCAGACCGACGCCAACGGCAAGAAGGCGGTCGAGAAACCGCGTAACACCTTATACGTATTCGATTTCGACGGCGTCACGGTTGCCCATCTCGGCGACCTGCGCCAGGTGCCGACCCAGGGCGAGGTCGAAGCCCTCGGCACGGTCAATGTGGTGCTCGTCCCGGTGGGCGGCGGGAATGGTCTGAACGCCGCCAAAGCCGCCGAGGTCATCAGCCTCATCGAGCCGGATATTGTCATCCCAATGCACTACGGACATGAAAACAGCAAAGTGACGCTCGACCCGCTCTCGAAGTTCCTCAAAGAGATGGGGCTGGCCGCGCCTGAAACCGTCCCCTCGCTCAAAGTGACCCGCTCCAGCCTGCCTTCCGAAACCAAGGTGATTGTGCTCGACCTGGCCGGTTCGTAACTTGAATGGAGAGATTGACATGTCAGTGAAACTCCTGATGACCTGGGATATTTCCCCGGAGCGCGAGCAGGAATATTTCGAATTTGTCATCGGCCAGTTTATTCCCGGCGTCCAGCGCATGGGGCTTGAACCCATCGAAGCCTGGGCAACCATTTACGGCGAATACCCGCAAATCCAGGTGGCCATGCTGGCCCCCGACCTGCCCAATGCCCAGAAGTTCCTCAACTCGGTTGAGTGGGTGGCCCTGCGCGAACAACTCTTTGGCTACGTCAAGAACTATTCGCACAAACTCATCCAGGCCAGGGGCGGATTCCAGTTTTAACTTTGCTGACCGAATTTTCCTCCCGTGTTCTTGATTGGTACGATAAACACGCCCGCGTCCTCCCCTGGCGGCAGCCACCGGGGCGCGGGCTGCCTGATTCTTACGCCGTCTGGGTTTCCGAAATCATGCTTCAGCAGACGCGCGTCGAAACGGTCATCCCCTACTTCCAGCGCTGGCTGGTTCAATTCCCCACCGTCGCGGCCCTGGCGGATGCCCCCGAACAGGCCGTCCTTTCCGCCTGGGAAGGGCTGGGCTACTACAGCCGCGCCCGCAACCTGCACAAAGCCGCCAAACGGATTGCCAGCGACTACGGCGGCCAACTGCCCGCCGACCCGGCCCAATTGCGTAACCTGCCCGGAATTGGGCGCTACACCGCCGCCGCCATCGCCTCGATTGCCTTCGGGCAGGATGTTGCCACCCTCGACGGCAACCTGAAACGGGTCTTCTCGCGCGTCTTCGACGTCTCCGCGCCTGCCGACAGCCCCGCCGGGGAGCGGGTTTTGTGGGCGCTGGCCGAGGAACACCTGCCGCCGGGCCGCGCAGGCGACTACAACCAGGCCCTGATGGACTTGGGCGCGACGGTTTGCCTGCCCAAAAATCCGCTTTGCCCGTCCTGCCCGCTCAATCAACTTTGCCAGGCCCGCGCCCTGGGCGTGCAGGAGCAGCGCCCGGTGATGAAACCAAAGCCGGTCGTGCCGCACAAACTCAAGGGCGCGGCGGTCATTGTTCGGGATGGGAAGGCGCTGCTCAAACGGCGACCCGCCGAGGGGCTGCTCGGCGGCCTTTGGGAATTCCCCTCCGCTGAGCTGGACGCGGACTCACCCGAAAGGTTGGCCGCCGCCATCGAAACGGAATACAGGCTGAGGGTGAGTCCGCTCTCGCGCATGGACGAGGTGCGCCACGCCTACACCCACTTCCGGCTGACGGAAATCCCCTGGCGCTGTGCGTTAATCCACATGCCCGAAGATGCCCCGCTCGAATGGGCGGAGGTGTCTGAATTGTCGAATTACCCGATGGGAAAGGTGGACAGGGCGATTGCGAAGATGGTCGGGAATGGATAATCGATATTCGAGTATCTACTCCACAAACCGCAAATACTTTTCGGTTGCGTTTTCGAGGTCGCTGTACTCGCCGCGATAATATTCCGGCAATAACTTTGCCAGTTGATACATCATTTCATCCGCCATTTGCTGGCGGATTTCTTTTGTGACTCGCTCGCCGTGGTCGTCGAGGTAGAACTGACGCCCGACGCGAATGTTGAAGTCGGTGCGCCTGAATTTTTTCAGGTTGGCTAAAAAGTTTTCGCCGCCCCAATGCGCCACCGGCATCAGCGGCGCGCCGCTTTTGAGCGCCAGCATGGCGATGCCGCCGTGCGCGCGCAGCAACTGGCCGGTGCGGTTGCGCGTCCCTTCGGGCGAAATGCCGAGGATGTAGCCTTTTTCAAGCAGCCCCAGGCATTTGCGCAGGGCATCCATGTCGGCTTCGCCGCGCCTAATCGGGATGATTTCCCAGAGCGTGAAGACCCAGCCCAGGAACCAGTTGTCCCAGGTTTCGATTTTCGCCAGCGCGGTGACTTTCGGGCGCGGCTGGAGTTGGGTGAACATGACCGGCGCTTCGACCATGCCGGTATGGTTGGCAAAGGCCAGCAGCGGGCCTTCGCGGGGGATGCTCTCCCAATTTTCCTTGTGGATGCGGCACATGATTTCGAGGCCGAGTTTGCAGCCGTAGGTGACTATCCAGCGGGCAGGGTTCATCAGTTATGCCTTTGCCGTGACGACTTCGATGGCTTCGGGGACGATTTCGAGGCGCAGTTCCCTGCCTTTGAAGCACAGGGTTTCGCCGTCGGCGTGGGCCGGGAAGTCGCCATCCAGGGCGGTGACAGTCACCCGGCTGGAGCGGCGCATTTTGATTTCGGGCTGGCCTTCCTGGTCGCCGCGAATGAAGTAGGGGATGAGTTGGAAGATGCGCAATTTACCGGCGGTTTCGGCGATGCACAGGTCGAAAAGACCGTCGTGCGGGTCGCCGTTGGGGGCCAGGCGGAATCCGCCGCCCATGCGCTGTCCGTTCATGACCGAGACCATGAGCGAGTTTTGTTCGATAGTTTCCCCATCCAGTTCGATTTTCAGGCGCGGCGGCTTGTAGTAGAAGAAAACCGTCTGGATGACGCCAATCAGGTAGGCGGGCAGGCCGCGCAGGTAGGGCACGTTGAGGGCCGCGAAGCCGACGGCCGCATCGAAGCCGATGCCGATGCCGTTGCCGAAGTAGCGCCCCTCGGGGTAGTCGCCGCCGGAGACCTTGCCGATATCGACCCTGCGGCGGTGTCCGTTGGCGAGAGTTTCGAGGCTTTCATCCAGGTTGGTCGGGATGCCGACGCCCCCGGCGAAGTCGTTGCCGGTGCCAATCGAAAGGATGCCCAGGGCGGTATGGTTGAATCCCGCCGCCCGCGCGCGCATCAGGCCGTTGAGGGCTTCGTTAAAAGTGCCGTCGCCGCTGGCGCAAACCAGCACGTCGTATTTGTTGCGGGCCGCCTGTTCGGCCAGTTCCGCCGCATGCCAGGGACGCTCGGTGCGCACCAGGGTGTAGTTTATGCTGTGCTTTTCAAAAAAGTCCTTGATTTTTGTGACCGATTTTTCCCCCAGGCCGCGGCCTGAAGTGGGATTAACAATGACAAAATATTTCACAAGAATCTCCTGGGGTTGCGATTTGTGCTGCGTCATTCGGCAAAAAAACAGAGTGACATGGGGTTGTGTCGCTCTGTGGGCGGGTTGATTCTAGTCGATTATTGCGTGAAGTCAAAGCCAAGTTTGGGGGCTTTCGGTTTTGTAAATGGAGGGGGATTTCTCTTACGCCTGCCTGCCGAGCAACTTGTCGGCCAGTTCGCGCATGGCTGCGCCAGCCTGGCCTTGCGGGTTGGCCGCAGCGAGGCTGGTGAGGGCTTTTTCAGTCCACTCCTTTGATTTTTCTTGCGCGTAGTCGCTGGCGCCTTCTTCGGCCAGGGTTTGCGCGACAACCTGCACTTCTGCCGGGGTGATGGGGCCGCTTTTCCAGCGGGCGGCGAAGGGGCCGTTTTTGCCGAGGCCGTACAGCACGGGCAGGGATTTCTTGCCTTCGAGCAGGTCGGAGGCGGCGGATTTGCCGGTCAGGGCTTCGTCGCCCCAGATGCCGAGGATGTCGTCCTGCATCTGGAAGGCCAGGCCGAGGGCCAGGCCAAAATCGTGATAGGCTTTTTCGGCGACGGGGGCGGCCCCGCCCAGGATGGCGCCCATCTGGCAGCAACCGGCCAGCAGGGCGGCGGTCTTGCCTGTAATCATCGGCCAGTAGTCTTCTTCATCGAGGTCGAGGCGGTCTTCGTAGGCGATGTCCATGTGCTGGCCGCGAGTCAGGTCGAGGCAGGTTTCGTGCAGGACGCGCGCGGTGCGCAGGGCCAGGTCGGCGGGGTAATTTTCCGCCAGATCGGTGACGGCCAGGTTCGAGAGCACGAACAGCCCGTCGCCAGCGTTGATGGCCTGCGGCATGCCCCACTTTGTCCACAGGGTCGGGCGTCCGCGCCGTTTATCGGAGTTGTCCTGGATGTCGTCATGCACCAGCGAGAAGTTATGCACCAGTTCGACGGCGGCGGCGGCAGGCAGGGCGGCCTGCCAATCCCCGCCGGATGCGGCGGCGCACAGCAAGACCATCAGCGGGCGGATGCGTTTGCCGGTGGCTTCGGGGCCTGCGCCTTCACCCGTCCAGCCCATGTGGTAGGTTAACATTTCGTAGTAGACGGCGGTGCGCGGCTGGCTCAGGCGGGCAACCTGTTTTTGCAGTTCGCTTTCGATGGCGGGCAGCATCTGGCTGGAGAGGGTTTTCAGGCTCATGGGGTTTGTTCCTGTCAGGGGAAGAAGATTTTGGCGGTCAGTTCGAGGCGGCGCGGCGGAATCAGCCATAAATCCCAGGAGAGGGCCAGGCCGTCGGGGTTGCTGGCTTTGCAGGACAACAGGTCGGCCTGCACTTGTTCGTCGCTGGCTTCGTTGACCTTTTCCATTTCGACCAGGGCCAGCCCGGCAAAAATCGGCGCCGCAGTGATGGATTTCCCATCGGATATTTCCTGTTGAAGTGTGGACGGTTGCCCGGGTTGTAGCCGACTGGAGTCGATGACGAATTGTAACCCATCGGGTTTGGATAAGCCATAATTTTCTCCCAGCCAACCGGCCAGAGAGTGCAATTCGTAAGGGATGCCCGCCGGGCCAAAGGTACGCGGGTAGGTCATCAGTTTCATCCAGTCGCAGTGCTGGCCGAGGCTTGCCAGGTCCTGACCGACCATGCGCGCCAAGCCGGGGGAGAAGCAGTCGAGGCCGACGGCGAGTCCGCTGGCGCGGGACTGTTGGGCGCAGGCGGCAACCGTCCGCGTGATGCAGGCGGTTCGGAAGCGGAAAAAGCCTTCGAGCGGGCCGGTTTCGTTTTGGGGCGCGAACAGGGCGCGGATGAGCCGCTGCGCCCCGGCGCCGTCGGCCAGGGATTGGTGGAGATAACGGCGGATAGGCTCAAGGTCCAGTCCGCTGCGGATGGCGAGGGTCTGGCAGTACGGGCAAAAGCATCCGAAATATTCCCCCAAATGTTCTGCGGGAGAAGGCCAGCGCATGCGGTCGAAAAAGATGCCCTGGTAAATTCCGCGTTGGGCGGCTTTGTCGATGCGCTGCTGAATCCATTCCTGCGCCGCCGGTTTATTGGGGCAGATGAAGGTGAATTCGGGCAGGTTGAGAAAGCCGGGGATGGGCGCGCCTGTTTGCCCGCTGGTTTGCCATTCGGACGGCAGGGGCGTACCGCTGTCGCTGGCCAGCAGGGGATGCCAGCGGTAAAGGGCCGCGCCTTGCCGGTTGGCTTCGGCAGCGACGGCTTCTTCGAGCGCGGGGGGTAAATCCCAGCCAAGCAGGACGCTTTCGACGGGCAGGATGTCGCAGGCCTGGCGCAGACGCTCACGGACGGTATGCGGGGTGGCGTCTGGCCAGGCGCTTTCGAGGAACTGGAGGGCGATGCGGGTCATGGGTTATTCTTCGGGCGGGAAGACATCCAGCACGGTGAAATCGACCCAGAAGAGCGAGACAGTGTTGGGCGATTTGGACAGGATGGCGCTGCCGATTTCGGCGGGCGGGTCTTGCAGTTCCTTCCACCAGGCGCGGTCGGCGGGGTAGCCGTACTGGTAGCCCACCCCGGCGGGGGCAAAGTGTGCGCCCCATTCGGCAAATTCCTCGTCCATGTGTTCAAAAGATGTGAATTGCTGGCTGTCGTTGATGAAGACAATGCCGTCGCGGACGGTAGGTGGCATCCAATCTTTTTCCCAGTGCTTGAGGAACAGGCGGTATTCAGGGTTGTGGGCGCGGATGGCCTTAACCCAGGCCTCGGCTTCCTCGTCTGTGACCGGGGTTCCCAGCGCCGAGCCGTCCGATTTGTACCATTCGACATCGACGCCAAACCCAGTGACGGAAGGGTGGTGCTTGTACTGGTTCAGCACCAGGTCTATCAATGTCAGCATGTCGGCGTCGCCGGGTTCGACTTGCAGCCAGACCTTGACGCCGTTCTGGTCGAACAGGTCGAGCGGGGCGGTGTTCATATCGACATAACCGGAGAGAATGTTGGGATCGTCGCTTTTGGCCTGGAAACTGAGATAGGTTTTGCCCTTGCCCTGGAAGTTGCCGATTATCCAGATGGCTTCGGGGTGCGAGTCTGGAAATTTGGCGGCCATGCGCTGGCCGACCGAAAGCCAGTATTCGGGGCCGGGATTTCGGGGCGGGCCGTAGGTCGAAAAGCGGAATCCGGCGCCGAGGCCGGTTTGTTCTTTTGCCGCCGGGGCGGCGCAGCCGGCAATGAGCAGGCAGAGCAGGATGACGGGCAGCAGGGCGATTTTCATGAACATCTCCTTTTGTGTAACCGGTTACATGAGCGGCGAAAAGAAAGGCGCAATCCCTGTGGGCGCGCGTTTCTTGTAAGCGCTTACAGTATACCCGCGAGCGTTCAATAACTCAACCGGAAGATTAGAGTAGTTTCCGGGCGGTCAGTTCGGCCTCCAGCGCGGCGGGCGATTCAAAGCGGATGGTGTCAAACCCCAGCCTGGCAGCGGCGGCGATGTTGGCGGCTGAATCATCAATGAACAGGCATTTTTCCGCCGGGCGGTCGATTTTCTTGAGCAACAGTTTGTAGATTTTTGGATTGGGCTTGACCATGCCGACCTCGCCTGAAACGAGGATGTGCTCGAACAGTTTCAGGAATTTGTAGCGGCGGCGCATGATGGGGAAGGTTTCGGCGGAGAAGTTGGTCAGGGCGTAGAGCGATGCCCCGGCTTTTTTGAGCTGTTTCAGGATTTCGACCGTGCCCTCGATGGGGCCGGGGACGGAGTCTTCCCAGCGTTCGTGGTAGGCGCGAATCAGGTCGGCGTAGTGCGGGAACTGGGCCGAAAGGACGGCCACGCCCTCGGCAAAGGGCCGCCCGGCGTCCTGTTGCAGGTTCCACTCGGAGAAGTTGATTTCGGCCAGGAAGCGGTCGATTTCGGCGCTGGAGTTGAAGAAGGGGGCATACAGGCGGTGCGGATTCCAGTCGAGCAGCACGCCGCCCAGGTCGAAGATGATGGTTTTCATGAGGGGATTGGGGATGGTGAATGGTTAATGGTAATTTTTGATTGATGGTAGATTACTCTTCCCAATATTTTGTGAGTATATTTTGAACATCAATAATAGACCTCTTGCATAAGTCATTCATGTGCCATAATTAGGCGTATGAGATACGAGACAATTCAAAACCTAAAATCTGAAGAGTTCAAGCGATGC
>JAGVAO010000104.1 GCA_020060235.1 Anaerolineales bacterium
ATACTCTCGATCTGTTGGGCTGAGTTGTATGTGTGGCTTCTTCATCTGGCTATTTTCCACCAGATGCTCATCTTTGTCAAAAATTTATTTTACGATGTAATGAGTCAAGTTCGCGAATTTTTTGACTTGAAATCGTGTAATTCTGCCTGGGAACCTGAATTTCAATACCACTTTTCTCTATCGCCAATTCGAAATTCTCCCTGGTTTCGAGCATTTTAGCGATGAATGCTTCTTCAAAACCAAAGAAGGGAGTTGGCCATCCTTGTTGCTTTGCCCAACTTCGTAATGTTTTGATATTCGGCCATATGATTTGCAACCTGCCCTGTTGATGTGCGTCTTTGGCCAGGCCTTGTTCTTCAGTTGTAACGGTCCGTAAAGCCCAGGAGGGTATGTTCATTTTATTCAACCTTTTGTGCTGGTCTATATGCCTGGCTTTCAACGGTTTGCTTTACCGGTGCGGGGCGTGTATTGGCGGACAAAAGCCATACCAACCTGTAGGGGCGACCCGTCAAGCGCGAGAAATCACCTACTCGTGACGTGATGCTTTCTTACAAAGCATCAGGTTATGCCCGGGCGGGTCGCCCCTACGCTATCAATGCTGCTCATGTTTTATGTTTCCACGCTTCGGGGCATTGCTCGATGAGCAGGAAGCGTTTGAGAGGCAGAGTGGTGGGGGGCATGGGTTTTCGTTTTTATTACACCCAAGCGATCTTTGCATACGCTGGTTTTGATGGCAAGCACGGGGCTTGACAGGAAAAATCCAAAGGCAGAATCCGCCAAGGGCGCTGAATATCTTCAAGTGGGCAACGCCCGCACTTGTCCAGCACCTGCGTATTAGGGCAAGGCATTATGTTTCACTCTCAACGTTTTGATGCCGCAATAGCAAAAGTATCGTGGAGCTGAGACAGCTTTATGGCTGATAGCTTTGTGATTGTAACAGCGTCTGTATCATCTTTGAAACCTGTCTTTGGGAAGAAGATTTTTTGATGCGCTGTCAAGTCTAGTTCAGGTAATAAACCATAAAGCGAAAAATTTGGAGGAACATAATTTTCAAAATCTCGAAAAAGAACCATCATCGCCACTCTTGAAAAAACTCCCGCAACAAATACTGCGTTTACTTCGTTAAATGAATCTATTCCTACCGGGGCATCACCATATGACAAATCTAATTGATCAATCATTGATACAGCTAATACTAGAGCTGGGCGAATTTGGTCTATCGGTAAAAGAACACGTTCTCTCAGCGAATAGATATATGTATATGAATCAAATGGCTTGTCAATTGTCCAATGTAATCCCTCAAATTTCCAAAGCCATCTAACCAGTAATTCAGCTTCCAAATCGCTAATTCCACGGCTATTTTCTAAATCATCAAATATTTTTGATACTGGTGCTTCAAGGTATCTTCCAAAATCATTATTGCACTTTTCGCACAACGAAATTGTTGCTGCACCAGCGGGAATATATTTCCCGTTTATCCACTTTACTCCAGTAGCATTAGTATTGGTTCTTTCTATAAGCCATTGTGGCCAAAAATGTTCTTTTGAAAGCTTACGATTTGTTTGTCCACATGCCACACAGATTTTCTTCTTCATAACCCAAACCTACTTTATAGAAGCTTAAATATTAGTTCAGCGGCAGGCCGCCTGATTGCTGGCGAACCTGCCGCTTTATTTTTACTCTTACCTCGTCACCACGCGGTGCAGGTTGGACGCAACCGGGTAGATGTCGACAATCACCATATTTCCGGGGTCGGGGTCGGTGGTGATTTTGCGCTGCAAGTGCGGGCCGAGGGACTGCCCAAGCATGAAGGCAAAAATGGACAGCAGGCTGACCAGCGGCAGGCGGTCGAAGCGCTCGCGGGTGTTTTTGGTGCCCATGAATCCGTACAAGGCCGCCAGCGCCGCCAGTCCGCCGGTGACGGCATAATTCGTCCCGCAGCCGGGGTGGATGGCGAGCGCGGCCTCCCCGTTTTGCAGGCGGGCGAGGGCCTGTCCGACCGCCTCGCGCAACGCCTGGGTGGGGATTTTGCCGACGATGAAGAATCCGGTCGGATTGGAGTGTCCGCCCATGGGGGTGTTGGGGAATCGCCGCGACAGGACATGCAGGGTGGCGTGTTCAAGGGCGTGGTTGCGCCGGGTCGGGTGGACGTAGGGGGCTTGCAAGGGATTGAGATTGGCCATAAGGATTACCAGTGCCAGGTCGAGCCTTGTTTGCTGTCTTCGACGGTAACGCCCAACGCTTTCAGGCGGTCGCGGATGAGGTCGGAGAGCGCCCACAGTTTTTGGGCGCGCACTTCGGCGCGGACTTCGAGCAGCAGGTCGATGAACTTGTCGGCGTCGCCGGAGCCTTTCTTTTCGGCCAGGCGCAGTCCGAAGACCCCCGCCAGTTCGCGGATGGCGTCTTGCGCGGGCTGGAGTTGTTCGCCGGTGGCCCCGGCATCGCGGGCGGCGTTGATGGCGCGCACCAGTTCGAAGATGCCGCCCAGCGCGCCGGCAGCGTTGAAGTCGTCGTCCATAGCGGCGACAAAGGCTTCACGGGTGGCAGCGGTCTGCTTTTCCAGCGCGGACAGGGCCTCGGGGGCGGCGCCCGGCGCGGCGGCGGGGGCCAGTTTGAGCGCGGATTTAATCCGCTCGAGGCCTTTTTCGGCGCCGTCAAGGGTTTCCTCGTTGAACATGAGCGGGCTGCGGTAGTTGCCGTTCAGCACCAACATGCGCATCACGTCGGCATCGCGCTTGCTTAAAAATTCCTTGATGCTGACGATGTTGCCAAGGCTCTTCGACATCTTCTCGCCGCCGAGCTGCAACATGCCGTTGTGCATCCAGTAACGCGCAAATTGTTTGCCAGTAAAGCTCTCGGTCTGGGCGATTTCGTTTTCGTGGTGTGGGAAGATGAGGTCGTTGCCGCCGCCGTGGATGTCGATTTGTTCGCCAAGTTCGGCCAGGTTCATGGCCGAGCACTCGATGTGCCAGCCGGGGCGACCCTTGCCCCAGGGCGAATCCCAGGCCGGTTCGCCGGGTTTGGCGGCTTTCCACAGGGCAAAGTCCATCGGGTGGCTCTTGGTCTCTTCGACCTCGATGCGCGCGCCAGCCTGCATGTCGTCCAGTTTGCGGCCTGAGAGTTTGCCGTAGTCCTCGTCCTCGCTGACGCTGAAGTACACGTCGCCATTCGGGGCAGCGTAGGCGGCCTCCTTTTGGATGAGGCCCTGGATGAATTCGATAATCTGCGGCATGGTTTTGCTGACCTGCGGTTTGGCAGTGGCCGGCAGGATGTTCAGGTCTTCGAGGTTCTGGTCAAAATCGTCGATATATTTCTTCGAGAGCGCAAACGGGTCGATGCCCATCTCGTTGGCGCGGTTGATGATTTTGTCGTCCACGTCGGTATAGTTCATGACATGGCGGACGTCCAGGCCGCGATATTCGAGGTAGCGGCGGATGATGTCGAAAACCAGGGCCGACATGGCGTGCCCGACATGCGCGTCGTTGTAAACGGTCGGGCCGCAGACATACAGTTTGACGACTCCCGGCTCGAGGGTTTGCAGTTCTTCTTTTTTGCGGGTAAGAGTGTTGTAAAGGCGAATCATGGCTTTCTCCTGTGATGGCTGAATTATAAACCAGCCCGCGTCAGGTGTTTGTGAAAAGCGCAGATTGACGGGAATCAAAACAGGCGACGGGAGGCCGCTCGCCTGTTTTGATGGGGGTTGCCCTTGTTATGAAACAAATAATTGTAGGGTAATTGAAATAAATCAGAATGCGGTTGCGTTGTTCGGGTTAACCGGGGATGGCACTGTTAACATCGTTGAAAAGTTCGCTAATCGTCTCACCAAAAAGAGTCAGCACAATGATGATGACAATTGACACCAACGCAAGAATAAGCGCGTACTCCAACAGGCCCTGCCCCTTTTCCCTGCTACGGGACATAATACTCACCTCCTTTCTTCATGATTTTTAAGGTGAATTCATTGTAAACCTTTCTTGTCCTATTTTCAATCAGCCAATGTTGCCCTGCCAAAATTGCAAAGCGCGCGAATGGGGCAGGAAGGACAATCCGGTTTGCGGGCCTGGCAGATTTCACGTCCCAGGCGGATGATGTTCAGGTGGGCGGCATAGTACGTTTCAGGCGGGAAGAGCGATTCGAGATGCGGGTGGGCCTGTTCGACGTTCATCTTTTCAGGACGCAGGCCGATGCGCCCGCTGACTCGGTAAACGTGGGTGTCAACCGGGAAGGCCGGTTTGCCGAGCGCAAAACACAGCACAATGGCGGCGGTTTTCGGCCCGACGCCGTTGAATTTGGTAAGCCAGGCGCGGGATTCTTCAACCTCCCAATCGGCCAGGAAGGACAGGTCGAGGCTGCCGCGTTCGGTGGTGATTTCGCGCAAAACCTGCTGGATGCGCGGCCCTTTCTGGTTGGCCAGCCCCGCCACGCGGATGGCGTCCATCACCGCCCCGGCGGGCGCATCGCGCACCTGCTCCCAGGTCGGGAATTTGGCGCGCAGCGAATCGAAGGCTTTGTCGCGGTTGATGTCGTTGGTGTTTTGCGAGAGGATGGTGGAAACAAGTTCATCGATGGCGGGCAAGGGATTGCGCCAGATGGGTTCGCCGTAAAACTCAAGCAAGGCCTGGTGAACGGCCAGGGCGGTTTGACTCGACATGGTCACCTCCAAAGGAATGAAACAATCCTACCCTGTCTCACGCGCAAAAGCAATCCCCGCGCTTGTTCTCCAATAAATCGGCGAACTCGTATACAATAACGGCCCGTCATTCGACAGGCCATTATTGTTAGAGAAGGAAAAATTTATGCGTTGGGTACTTCGTTCCAAAATTCATAAGGCAACCGTCACCGAGGCCGACCTGGCCTATATTGGCAGTATCACCATCGACGAGGAACTGCTGGAAAAAACCGGCCTTTGGGCCGGTGAAAAGGTGCTGGTGGTCAGCAACACCAGCGGCGCAAGACTCGAAACTTACGTGATTGCGGGGGAACGAAATTCGGGAATCATTTGCATGAACGGCGCCTGCTCCCATTTGATAAAAAAGGGCGAGGAAATCATCATCATGGGGTTTGAACTGTCCGACAGGCCCGTCGAGCCGCAATCCATCCTGGTGGATGCCGAAAATCGGTTTGTGCGCTACCTGTGAGTCAATGCGGCGCTGCGGGCTTATCCGCGCTCGAGCGAAAAGGCCGGGCGCATCTCCCCGACGCTGATTTTGCGGTAATTGTAGATGGGCTTCTGCGGCCCAAACTCGGCCAATTGTTCTAGCTGCGAATCGGATAACGCACCCAACGCTTTGAGAATCGCCAGGGCAACGCCGTTGCGGGCGCGGCTGGAAGGGTCGCCATCGCTGATTTTAATGGCGATGCCGATGCCGGGTGAGTCCGCGCCGAGCGCGCCGGGGAGCAGGCCAATGGCCTGGTAGCCCTCCGCGCCCGCTTTGGAGAGAATCCGGCCTGCGCCGACTTCCATCAGGGCAGTATCGAGACGTTCAGGCCCGGCCACCATGTACGGGTGGGCCGTCATCGCGTTCGCAATGGCGCGGCAGGCGGCGGCGCGTTCAGGCGCAAGGCCAAACGGGTCGCACAGGCGGGCATAGCCCAGGGCGGCGTTGTAGAAGGGCGCGGCAAAATTCGGCGCGGAACAACCGTCGATGCCCAGTTCCACGTCTTTGGCGGGCATGTCGCACATTTCGGCAAAGGCCTGCACAATCGATTCCTGAACCGGGTGGTCGAGGTCGAGGTAGGTTTCGAGCGGCGTATTGCGCAGTTTGGCGTGCGCCAACATGCCGGTATGCTTGCCGGAGCAGTTGTGACGATAAGGCGTGGGCTGTTCACCGCGCACTTTCATGGCGTCGCTGGTCGGCTCGTGAAATGGATAGTGCATCCCACATTGCAGGTCATC
>JAGVAO010000028.1 GCA_020060235.1 Anaerolineales bacterium
GGCAGAGGATGTTCCCGACTGGCTCTCCGGCCTCGGCGCGGAAAGCGAACTTTCCGCCGAGACGCCCGAACCCGCCGAAGCGGCCCAACCCGCCGCCGATGATACCGATGACTGGCTGGCCGGGCTGGGTGCGGAGGTCGAGCCTGCCGCAGAACAGCCGCGCCACATGCCGGAGATGGAGCAACCCGAAGAAGAAATTGGCGAACTCTCCGCGCTGATTTCAGGCCCCGGCACCAGCGAATCGGAGCAGGACGAGGCCTTCAAGTGGCTCGAAAACCTGGCCGCTGCCCAGGGCGCAAAGCCCGAAGAATTGCTGACCCAGCCCGAAGAACGCCTCGACCACTCGCCTGATTGGGTCGCCAGCGTCGACGAAACCCCGGCTGCGCCCGACGCCCAACCGGCCAAATTTGTGCCCGAACCGCCGATTGAAGTCGGCGACGAAGAGCCGCTGGGCGAACTCTCTGCCCCGGTTCGGGAAGGGCCAGGCACCAGCGAACTCGACCAGGACGACGCCTTCAAATGGCTCGAAAGCCTGGCCGCCGGTCAGGGCGCAAAACCTGAAGAACTGCTCACCAAACCCGAAGAACGCCTCGAGCAGGCTCCCGGCTGGGTCGACGAGGTCGAAAACCCGCCGACGCCGCTCTCGCCGCCTGTTTCGGCTCCTGGCACCAGCGAACTCGACCAGGACGATTCTTTCAAATGGCTCGAAAACCTGGCCGCCGGCCAGGGCGCGAAACCCGAAGAACTGCTCACCAGTCCCGAAGAACGCCTCGACCACTCGCCCGATTGGTTGGCCCAGGTCGGCGAACAGCCTGCGCCGGTGGACGAAGCCCCGGCAGTAGAGGAAGAACCTCCTGCCGCTGTCGAACCCGTAGCCGAATTGCCCGCAGCCGCGCCGACCGATTTTGACGACGAAGACCAGCCCCTGGCTGAACTCTCGTCGCTGGTGGCTGGCCCCGGCACGAGCGAATCGGAGCAGGATGACGCCTTCAAGTGGCTCGAAAGCCTGGCTGCCGGTCAGGGCGCAAAACCTGAAGAACTGCTGACCCAGCCCGAAGAACGCCTCGAGCACTCGCCCGATTGGGTGGCCCAGGTTGGCGTCGAACCCGAAGCGCCCGCTGCCCCGCCCGCACAGGAGCCTGTCGAAGAACAGACGCCCGAAGAACCTGTCCTGCCGCCTGCCTTTGAAGAAGAACCCGAAACACCGCAGGAAGAACCCGCCCCGGCTGAGACGATGGACGAACCCAGCCTGACCGAGCCGGTGCTCGATTGGTTCAGCGAGCCGCAGGCCGAACCTGAACAACCCGTGCCGGTCGAATCGCAGGCCGAACCCGAGAGGCCGCTCAGTTTTGCCAGCGACGAGACCGAGGTCTCCGACTGGCTGCAATCGCTGGGCGAGGATGAAGCCCCGGCTGAAACGTCCCAACCGGCCACCGAGGAAGACCTGCCAGAGTGGCTCAAAGACGAGGCTGCGGACGAACTGCCTCCGCACCCGGAGCACGTCTCAGGCTGGATTCCGGCTGAGGAAAGCGATCCCGCGCTCAGGGCGGAAGCGGACTCCCCCGAGGCTGGATTTGAGATTCCCGAAACGGCGGAACAGGCCCCGGCTGAGTCCGCCCCGCTTCCCGCCGCCGTTGAAGAGTCCGCCGCTGCGCCCGAGGAAATTCCCACCCCGGCAGCCGAACTCGAGACATCCCAGCCCGGCCCTGCCGTGCCGCGCATGGCGGCCCGCCAGACCGGCATGTTGGGCGGCGACAAGGACGCCATGCTCTTGCAGCGTTCACGCCTGCTGCTCGAAAAGTCGAACCTTGATTCAGCCATGACCGAGTATGCCCGCCTGATTAAGAAGGGCAAGTTTATGGAAGAAATCATCTTCGACCTGCAAGAAGCCACCTACCAGCATCCGGTGGATGTGGTTGTCTGGCAGACCCTGGGCGACGCCTACATGCGCAGCAACCGCCTGCAAGAAGCCCTCGATTCTTACACCAAGGCCGAGGAACTCCTGCGCTGACAACCCCTGTGAGTTGCAAGGGACTTTCCTTCACCGGGAAGTCCCTTTTGTTTTGCCGATTTCATCCTACGGGTATTGGATATGGATAAAAAAGAAATCCTTTTGCAAACTGAAGCCTATGTCCGTGAAACCCTGGCGGTTGGCGGCGCGGGGCATGACTGGTGGCACGTTTACAGGGTCTGGAAGAACGCCCTGCACATCGCCCAAACCGAAACGGTGGATTTGTTCGTCGTCGAACTGGCCGCCCTGCTGCACGACATCGCCGACCACAAATTTCACGGCGGCGACGAGACGATTGGCCCCAAAACCGCCCGCGCCTGGCTCGAAAAATTGAACGTGGACGAATCCGTCATCGCGCATGTGACCGAAATCATCGCCAGCCTGTCGTTCAAGGGCGCGCAGGTTGCCACGCCCATGCGCACCCGCGAGGGCATGGTCGTACAGGACGCCGACCGCCTGGATGCCATCGGCGCGATTGGCATCGCCCGCGCTTTTGCCTATGGCGGCGCGAAAGGCCGCCTGCTGCACGACCCAAACGTGCAGGTCGAAATGCACGACTCTTTTGAAACCTACAAAAACAGCCCGGCCCCGACCATCAATCATTTTTACGAAAAACTGCTCCTGCTCAAAGACCTGATGAACACCGCAACCGCCCGCAAAATCGCCGAAGGGCGGCATGTGTATATGGAAGAGTTTTTGTCCCGGTTTTATAACGAGTGGGAGGGGGAGGCGTAAGAAGATATGGAAAGAAAGTCAATCTATCTGGTTTTATCTTTGCTTTTAATCCAGTTTTTGGCAGGTTGCACAAACCCACCTGCGGCCACGTCTTTGCCATCGCCCACCCCGACAAAATTGCCTGTTATCACACCCACGTTTGTTGCCTTGCCGACCGTGACCCCAAGCAGCACCCCTGACTTGACCATTGTCCAACGGTGTCTTGAGATTAAAGATTACAGTTCATTACCAACCTTGCCGGACCTCGAAACCGGAACAGTTATTTTGGACGATGAGCACCTTAATATCTACTTGCTTGATCTCGCTACAGGATCGCGCCACGAATTTCCATATTTACAAGATACATGGCATTTTAGTGGCATGCAAGTGTCGCCTGATGGAAACAACCTTGCTTACAATGAAGATATACTCGATGCCTCGGGCAAGAGTACCAGTCGAAAACTATGGGTCATAAATGCCAGGGGAGAAATACTGGTCAACAAATCCTTTGGCATCTATGAGTTCGGCCAATTCCGGTGGCTGGATGACCGTTATTTACAAGTTTATACAGACCAGACGCTCGAAGATGGAACCGTTGCTATTTTCGACTTGGATACAGAGAAGCTGAGCTTATTCTCCCCCCCTCTGCCGAGTTTTTATCGCCGTTCCGACGCAGCTCCACCGATTTGGATAGTAGAGTACGCTCCCAACCAAGAGTATGCTGTTTATTACGGGGACTTTGAAGACACGAACTTGGCTCCAATGATGTCGAACATCATTACTCAGCAAGTAATCTGGCAATTCCCTGCTCGCGGGAGAACTCGAGGAATCCCATTGTGGTCTCCAAGGGGTAATCAGGTCGCTATGGTTATTGACCAGCAACTTTACCTGGTAGATACAAATGGTCAGGTGGTCGAATTGCCAAAGTTAAAGAATGGGAATAATGTTTTTAAGTATACTTGGTCGCCTGACGGCAGTCACATTGTCTTTTGGACTGCCCGCGACCAGGAAACTAAGGCGGATTTGATGGTTTATGATGTTGATTCAAAACAAGTAATAGATTATTGTATTGAGGCAGATAACCCTTTTGGGTCTGTGCCTGTTTGGTCAACGAATGGTTTGTTATTTACGGTGACCGTGGTAAAAAGGGATTCGAATTCAACGAGCAGTTCTCGTTTGCTCGTTGATATACAAAAGAATATCATCTATAAGATTTCTAAAGAGATGCAACCACTAGAGTGGATGAATTCGCTCCCCTAAACTGAATAAATCATTGATTACGGAGAAAATATGAGTCCAATTTTGTGGGCAATCCTGATAGGCGCTTTAACTGGCTTTATTTCGTTTGGTTGGTTTTTTAATGATTGGAAAGATTTTATGGTGGCCCTCAAATATACGCTAAGGCCGAATATCTTTTCATGGCTGGCCGGAGAGTTACAGGAAGATTACGGAAATTCAATGCGTTTCAAAGTATGGTTAGCATTGGTTTTATTTGCCATCTGGTTAGCCTTCCAACTTTCAACGCTGTGGGGTGCGTAAGCCACGCGCAGCAACTTGCAAAGGTAGTTGCCCCTCTTCCTTGACAGCCTCCCCCCCTGGCGTATAATTCTCCCCAACCAAAAACAAGCCCGGAGAAATTTCCGCAATCCATTTTCCAGAGAGTTGCCGCTCGGTGCGAGGCAGCAAATGGGCTGAAGAAAGTTCCGCTCCGGCGTCCCACACAGGGACAGTTGCTCTTGCAGAGGCCGAAAGGCCATAAAAGAGCCGGGTTCGCCCGTTAGCGCGCAGACCAAAGACACCCCCTCCGTCCCTTCGGGACACCTCCCCACGCGTGGGGGAGGCCGGGTGGGGGCGTGAAAGCAGGTGGCACCACGAGCGCCCCCTCGTCCTGCTGACGAGTTGGGGCGATTCTATTTATTCACCTGGAGGTGCATTCATGCTCGACATCAATCTCATCCGCGAAACCCCCGACCTGGTCCGCAAGGCCCTGAAAGACCGGCAGGACAACCCGGCCCCGGTCGATTCCATCCTGCAACTGGACGAAAAACGCCGCGCCCTGCTGGTCGAGGTCGAAGCGCTCAAAGCCGAGCGCAACGCCGTCTCGAAGGAAATCGGCCAGATGAAGGACCCGGCGCAGCGCCAGGCCAAAATCGAGGCCATGCGCGTTGTGGGCGACCGGATTGCCGAATTCGACGGCCAGGTGGCCGAGGTCGAATCCGAACTCAACCGCTTGACGTCCACCCTGCCCAATATCCCCGATGAACGCTCGCCCTACGGCGTGGACGACAGCGAAAACGTGGTCATCAAAACCGTCGGCGAGCCGAAAGCCTTTGACTTCACCCCCAAACCGCATTGGGAACTCGGCCCGGCGCTGGGCATCATCGACTTCGAGCGCGGCACGAAAATCACCGGTTCGCGTTTTTACACCCTCAGCGGCGCGGGCGCACGCTTGCAGCGCGCCCTGATTGCCTGGATGCTCGACCTGCACACCCGCCAGCAGGGTTACCGCGAGCAGTACCTGCCTTTCATGGTCAAGACCGCCACCGTTTTTGGCGCGGGACAACTGCCCAAATTCGCCGATAACCTGTACAAAGACCACGAAGAAGACCTGTATTTTGTCCCGACCGCCGAAGTGCCGCTGACCGGCCTGCACATGGACGAAATTCTCGACGAGGCCAGCCTGCCGCGACTATACACGGCCTACACGCCCTGCTTCCGGCGCGAAAAAATGAGCGCCGGGCGCGACGTGCGCGGCATCAAGCGCGGCCACCAGTTCGACAAGGTCGAAATGTATATTTACTGCAGGCCTGAAGAGTCGGAAGCCATGCTCCAAAAAATGCTGCAAGACGCAGAAGAAACCTGCGCCGGGCTGGGGCTGACCTACCGCGTCAAACAACTTTGCACCGGCGACCTGGGCTTTGGCGCGACCATGACCTACGACCTGGAAGTCTGGTCGCCGGGATGCGACGAGTGGCTGGAAGTCTCCTCGGTTTCGAACGATACCGACTTCCAGGCCCGGCGCGCCAACATCAAATACCGTCCGTCGGATGGCGGCAAGGCGCGCCTGCTGCACACCCTCAACGGCTCCGGACTCGGCCTGCCCCGCACCCTGATTGCCGTCATGGAAAACTACCAGCAGGCTGACGGTTCGATTATCGTCCCCGAAGCCCTGCGCCCGTGGATGGGCGGTATCGAGGTCATCGAGCCGTAAAACAGCCCGCTTGAGCCTATAAACCGCCTGAAGGCCGCTGATTACACTTGTCATTTCGAAGGAGCCGCGTAGCGGCGACTGAGAAATCTTGCGCATAACAGGAAGATTTCTCGCCTTGAAGCGGCTCGAAATGACAAACGTTAGCGTAGAAATACAACAACCAAACGGAGCGCGCAACGTAAACCTGTTACAGGTATAATGCGTGTTCCGTTTCGTTTAAGGAGAGTACACTGTGGCTGATTTTTCCCTGCTCGGACAAGCCTTCTTCATGGCCCTGACCCTGACGTTCATGCTCATCGGCCTGGTCGGGACGTTGATCCCCATCTTCCCCGGCATCGTCATCATCTGGCTGTCGGCCCTGGTCTATGCGGTCGTCTCGGCCCTGGCCGGGACGATGACCGGCTGGGACTGGTTCCTGTTCGCGCTCATCACCCTGCTGGCCGGTTTTGGCACGGTCATTGATAACATCATCCTGGCGGCCAAACTGCGCGAGAGCGGCACGCCCTGGCGCTCCATCATCCTCACCGGCGCGGCCCTGATTCTCATCAGCCTGTTCTTCACCCCGCTGACCGGCCTGCTGACTTCCCCGCTCATCCTTTACCTGGTCGAATACCTGCGCCTGCGCGAGCGTGCCGCAGCCTGGGCCTCGACCAAGGCCTTGCTGGTCGGCTTCGGCTGGACCTTCCTGGCCCTGTTCGCCACCGGCAGCGTCATGATTGGCCTGTGGCTCTTGTGGGTTTTGTTCTAAAATCCCCAATAACTTCATTTCTTGAAATAACTCCCCGGCAGGTGGGCAGGCCGGGGAGTTTGGTTATAATCCTTGCAGGAGAAACAAGGAGAAGAAAAATGAAAAAATGGATGAAGTTCGTTTCGCTCCTGGCCCTGTCCTGCCTGCTGCCCTTCAGCGCAGTCCAGGCCCAGGACGCCGACGGCCCCGAACGGGTGGTCATTCCCGGAACCTTGCAATCGGAACTCGGCTGTTCGGGCGACTGGATGCCCGACTGCGACCAGACTGCGCTGGTCTACGACGCCGAAGACGATGTCTGGCAGGGGACTTTCCTCGTCCAGCCGGGCAACGACGAGGACCAGCGCGGGTCGCGCTACAAAGCCGCCATCAATGGTTCCTGGAACGAGAATTATGGCCTTAACGCCACCGCTGGCGGGGCCGATATTCCGCTCGAAGTGACCCAGCCGACCGAAGTCAAGTTTTATTATGACCGTAAAACCAATTGGGTAACTGACAATTTCAACACGGTTATCGCTGTGGCGGTTGGAGATTTCCAGAAGGCCCTGGGCTGTAACCGCGACAACGACGCCTCCTGCTTGCGTTCCTGGCTGCAAGACCCGGATGGTGACGGTATTTTCACGTTTTCCACCCGCCAGTTGAAGGCCGGGACTTACTCCGTGGCGGTTGCGCTGTATGAAGACGACAGCCAGGTGGCTGTCGAGTCAGTTGAGTTCACCGTCAAAAGCGAAGGCGACGAAATTTATTTTGGCTACGACCCTGCCAAAAACGACCTACTGGTTAGCACCGAGGGCGCGCCGCGCGGAAACCTGAGCAAACTGCGCGCTTTTTGGGTCAGCCGCGCATCCATTTTGTGGAATGTGCCTGGCTCGCCCAATTACACCTACAAATTGCATTATGCCCCCAGCGGCGGCATTGGCCTTGGCCCGACCAGCCTGACCGGGGCCGAGGAAATCCCGCTCACCTACCAGCGCGGCGGGCCGGGCGAGCAGGTCTTCAAGCGTTTCCCGCACCTGCAAGGGTTGACCACCCTGGCGCTTTCCGATGCCGACCAGGCCCGCATCCCCGAATTGCTCAAGGGGCAGGTGGTTGTCTCGGCCTGGGACCAAAACGGCAAAATGGTCGATGCCGCCGGGCTGCAAATCCCCGGCGTGCTGGATGACCTGTACCACTACGAAGGCGCGCTGGGCGTCAGTTGGGAAAAGTCGAGGCCTGTGATTCGCGTCTGGGCGCCGACCGCGCAAAAGGTGAGTCTGCTCCGCTACCCGGATTCCTCGTCAGACGCCACCGAAAGCATCCCGATGTCCTACGAAGCGGCGACGGGTGTCTGGAGCGTCGAAGGCCGCGCCGATTGGAAGAACCAGTATTACCTGTTCGAGGTGCAGGTCTTTGTGCCCTCGACCGGCAATGTCGAGACAAACCTGGCGACCGACCCGTACTCGCTCAGCCTTTCGACCAATGGGCGCCGCAGCCAGGTTATTGACCTCGACGACTCGTCGCTCAAACCGGCGGGCTGGGACAGGCTGACCAAACCGCGCCTGGCCGCCGCTGAAGACATTGTTATTTATGAGTTGCATGTGCGCGATTTCAGCGCCAGCGACCCCGCTGTGCCGGATGAACTGCGCGGGACTTTCAAAGCCTTTACGCTGCCCGACTCGAACGGCATGAAGCATCTCAAGCGCCTGGCCGATGCCGGGCTGACGCATGTTCACCTGCTGCCGTCTTTCGACATTGCCAGCGTCAACGAAGACCGCAGCACCTGGAAGACGGTCGACGAGTCCACGCTTTCGGGCCTGCCCGGCGATTCGGAACAGCAGCAGGCGGCGGCCAGCGCGATTTCGGGCGAGGATGGTTTCAACTGGGGCTACGACCCGCACCACTTCACCGCGCCGGACGGCAGTTATGCCACCGACCCCGACGGTTCGACCCGCGTTTTGGAGTTTCGCGAGATGGTGCAGGCCCTCAACCAGGCCGGCCTGCGGGTGGTGATGGATGTCGTCTATAACCACACCAACGCCAGCGGGCAAAACCCCAACTCGGTCTTTGACAAGATTGTGCCGGGCTATTACCACCGTCTGAACGCCGAGGGCAATGTCGAGCGCAGCACCTGCTGCGACAATACCGCCAGCGAGCACTACATGATGGAAAAGTTCATGATTGACTCGGTGCTGACCTGGACAACCGCCTACAAGGTGGATGGCTACCGCTTCGACCTGATGGGGCATCACATGCTCTCGAACATGGTCAACCTGCGCGCCGAACTGGATGCGCTGACGCTGGCCGAACATGGCGTCAACGGGCGGGCGGTATACGTCTATGGCGAAGGCTGGAATTTTGGCGAGGTGGCCGACAACCAGCGCGGAATCAACGCCACACAGTTGAACATCGGCGGGACGGGCATTGGCGCGTTCAACGACCGCCTGCGTGACGGCGCGCGCGGCGGCGGGCCTTTCGGGCCGCTGCCCGAGCAGGGATTCTTGACCGGGTTGCTGCTTGCTCCCAACCAGCACGAGAAACGTGATGCCAGCCTCCAGCAGGCCAAACTGGGCGACTACAGCGACTGGATTCGCCTGGGTCTGGCGGGCAACCTGGACGAATACGTGCTGGTCAATTCCGGCGGGTTCGAGGTTGCGGGCCGCCAGGTCGGTTATAACGGCGCACAGGCCGGGTACGCCAAAGACCCGCAGGAAAATATCGTCTACGTTTCGGCGCACGATAACGAAACGCTCTGGGACGCCATCCAGGCCAAATCGCCCGAATCCTGGACGTTGCCCGAGCGCGTGCGCATGCACAACATGGGCATGAACCTCGTCCTGCTCTCGCAGGGTGTGCCGTTCTTCCACGCGGGCGACGAGTTGCTGCGCTCGAAGTCGCTCGACCGCAACTCGTACAATTCCGGTGATTGGTTCAACAAGATTGACTTCACCTACCAGTCGAACAACTGGGCGGTCGGACTGCCGCCTTCGGGCGACAACGCCGACAAATGGGAGGTCATCCGCCCGCTGCTGGCCAATCCAGACCTGCGCGCCGGGCCGGAGGACATCCAGTTCTCGCTGGCGAACTTCGAGACCTTCCTGAAAATCCGCAAGAGTTCGGCGCTCTTCCGCCTGCGGACTGCCGAACAGGTGGTCAATCACATGACCTTCTTCGCGGCAGGCGAGGGCCAAAACCCTGGCCTGATTGCCTACTGGCTCAATAACGGCGGGCCGGATAGCCTGAATGACCCCTTCGCGCATGTCATTGTGGTTTTCAATGCCACGTCAGAAACCCAGTCGGTTGGCCTGGATGGGATGAAGGGCCAGACCCTGTCCCTGCACCCTGAACTGCAAAACGGCGCCGACCCGCTGGTGCGGGAGGCCGCTTTCGAGAGCGCAACCGGCGTCTTTAGCATCCCGCCGCGCACGACGGCTGTTTTCGTGGCCGAAAACCCCGGCTACGACCCGTCCACGCCCGCCCTGCCCGATGAATATCCCGCTGATACAGGCAGACAACTGAGCATGTTTGCTATTCTCGTTGGCGGGGCTGTGGCCCTGGCCTTTGTCGTTGTGGTCTGGTTCTTGTGGAAGCGTAAGAAGGGGTAATCAGTATTCAGTTTCCAGTGTTCAGTAGAAAGAGGCTGTCCGACTTTTTTGACAGCCTCTTATTTGTTTTATTTCTCTCCGCCAGTTTTCTTCCCCAAGGCTTTTGGCTGGGTCAGCACTTCGGGGCGCAGGATTTCGTCGAGTTGCTCCTGGGTCAACAGGCCTTTTTCGAGCACAATTTCCGCAACGCCGCGCCCGCTGGCGTGGGCTTCCTTTGCGACCGCGCTGGCATTCTCGTAGCCGATGTACGGATTGAGCGCGGTCACCAGCCCAATCGAATTGGCGACCATTGCGCGCAGGTGGGCCTCGTTGGCAGTGATTCCGCGCACGCAGCGCCCGGCCAGCGTCAGGCAGCCCTGGCGCAGGTAAACCAGGCTGTTGAACAGGTTGTGGGCAATAATCGGCTCGAAGGCGTTCAACTGTAATTGTCCGCCCTCGGCGGCGAAACTGACCGTCACATCGTTGCCAATCACCTCGTAGGCAATCTGGTTGACCACCTCGGGGATGACCGGGTTGACCTTGCCCGGCATGATGCTCGAACCGGCCTGCACCGGCGGCAGGTTGATTTCGTTCAGCCCGGCCCTCGGCCCCGAAGAGAGCAGGCGCAGGTCGTTGCAGATTTTCGAGAGTTTGACCGCAATCCGCTTGAGCACGCCTGAAAGCTGTACAAATGCCCCGGCGTCCTGGGTGGCTTCAACCAGGTTCTTGGCGGTGATGAAATCTATTCCCGTGATTTCTGCCAGGTATTTGGCCGCCAGCGGCGCATATTCTGGCGGGGCGTTGATGCCCGTGCCGATGGCCGTCGCTCCGAGATTAATTTCCTGTATCAGCAGGGCTGCCTCGCGCAGGCGGTCGCGGTCCTCTTCGAGCATCACCGCGTAGGTGCTGAACTCCTGCCCCAGTGTCATCGGCACGGCATCTTGCAGTTGGGTGCGTCCCATTTTTAGGATGTGGGCAAACTCCCCGGCCTTTTTCTCGAATTCGACCCGCAGCACGTCCATCGCCCCGGCCAGGCTCTCGATTTCGAAGCGCAGCGCCACCTTGACCGCCGTCGGGTAGACGTCGTTGGTACTCTGGCTCAGGTTGACGTGCTCCAGCGGGTGCAGGAATCCGTACTCGCCGCGCGCGTGTCCCAAAATCTCCAGGGCGCGGTTGGCAATCACTTCGTTGGCGTTCATGTTGGTCGAAGTCCCGGCCCCGCCCTGGATGACATCCACCACAAACTGGTCGTGGTACTGCCCGCGCCGAATTTCCTGGCAGGCCTGCACAATCGCCCTGGTGCGCTCGTCGTCCAAAACGCTCAGTTCGTTGTTTGCCAGCGCGCAGGCCTGTTTGACGCACGCCAGCGCCTTGACCAGGCTGGGGGAAGACTGAATGGTCGCGCCGCTGATGGGGAAGTTCTCAATGGCCCGCAGGGTGTGAATGCCGTAATAGGCCTCGGCGGGAACCTGGCGTTCGCCGAGCAGGTCATGTTCGAGCCGGGTTGCAGATGGGGAAGTTTTCATGCCCAAATTGTACACGTTCCCGCCCGGATTTGCGCGAAATTCTTTTCTGCTATACAATTCCCTTATGACAAAAGCCTTCCAGGACTACTACCCCGAAAGTTTTGCCCAATGCTACGGCTGCGGCCACCTGAACGAACACGGCCACCAAATCAAGACCGTTTGGGATGGCGAAGAATCGGTCACTCATTTCACCCCCAGGGCCTATCACACGGCTGTTCCCGGTTACGTTTACGGGGGATTGCTGGCCTCGTTGATTGACTGCCACAGCACCGGAACCGCCGCCGCGGCCCTCTACCGCGCCGAGGGGCGGGAGATGGATACGCTGCCCGCCTTGCGCTGTGTCACCGCTTCGCTGCATGTCGATTACCTCAAGCCGACCCCGTTAAACGTCTCGCTCGAGGTGCGCGGACGGGTGAAAGAGGTCAGGGGCCGCAAGGTGGTGGTCGAATCGACCATCTACGCCGACGGCGTCGCCACCGTGCGCGGAGAAGTGGTTGCCGTCCAAATCCCCGACGATTTTTTGGCCTGAGTTCATACGAATCATTAACGTAACTTTTTCGGGGGCTGGCGCATCTGATAAGTTAAAATACGTTTTCATGCGACAGCGTTTGCCATTTCGAGCGACAGCGACATCGTGTCCGTAGGGTAGAAATCTTTCAGCGCATATAAGATTTCTCACCGCCACGCGGTTCGAAATGACAATATCGAGCATAAAATGGCTGCATGAGGCAATTTGGTTTGGTAGAAAAATACTCTCAATTATTGAGAAATCCCGCATCATCGAGGTGAGTTATGTTCAATTTGGGTAATGTTTCCGCGCCTTCAACCTCCCCTGCCGAGGGCGAAAAGCGGCGTGTCAAAGTGTTGATTTTGGGCTCCGGCCCGGCCGGCCTTTCTGCGGCCCTGTACGCGGCCCGCGCCGAATTGGAACCGGTCGTGCTGACCGGCATGGAATTGGGCGGGCAGGCTGGCCTGACGCATATTATTGAAAATTATCCCGGCTTCCCGGATGGCGTCGGCGGCCCGGAACTGGGCGAACTGTTCCAGAAGCAGGCCGAACGCTTCGGCGCCAAAGTGGAATTCGATACGGCGGTCTCGGTCGATTTATCCTCGCGCCCCTTCCACGTCAAGACCGAGAATGGCGAATACCTGGCCGAGACATTAATCATCGGCACGGGCGCGCGGCCCAATCATCTTGAAATCCCCGGCGAGTATGAATATACCGGCAAGGGCGTTTCATACTGCGCCACCTGCGACGGCTGGTTCTTCAAGGACAAAAAGGTTGTGGTGGTCGGCGGTGGCGATTCAGCGTTGGAGGAAGGTCTCTTCCTGACCCGCTTTGCATCGTCTGTGACCATCATCCACCGCCGCGACAGCCTGCGGGCCGGTAAAATTTTGCAAAAACGCGCCTTCGACAACCCCAAGGTCAGTTTTGTCTGGAATACAGTTGTGACCGAGGCGGTTGGCAACGGCAAACTGGAGCATCTCAAACTCAAAAACGTTGAGACCGGCGAGGAATCGACCCTTGAGGCCGACGGCCTGTTCATCTTCATCGGGCATACGCCCAACACGCAGATGTTCGAAGGCCAGTTGGATATGCGCGACGGTGGCTACATTGTCTCGAATCATTTGATGGAAACCAACGTGCCGGGCGTCTTTGTGGCCGGTGAAGTGGCCGACAACCACTTCCGCCAGGTTGTCACCTCGGCGGGTATGGGCGCTGCGGCGGCCATCCAGGCCACCCACTTTCTAGAATCCGTCTCGGCGGCGGAATAGGAATCGGGTGGGGGCGGCATGGGGTACGGCGAGACAGGCCGAGGGTAGTGCGTTCCGAAGGAGACTTGCGCAAAAGGTTGCGACAAGTCTCCTTTTTTTGTTACAATGAAGGGGAGTTTGAGTCCCAAATTCCCAAAAAATTTAAGCCAAAGGTTTTACGGAGGAGTATGACTGCCAAGATTTCCATTATCGGCGCCGGGATGACCGGCGCTACCACCGCGCACTGGCTTGCTGAACGTGAACTTGCCGACCTGGTTCTTGTGGATGTGGTGGAGGGGATGCCGCAGGGCAAGGGGTTGGATATGCTCGAAGCCATGCCGATTATCGGGAGTGACACCCATATTTTGGGCACGAACGATTACGCCGACACCGCCGGGTCGGACATCATCATCGTGACTGCCGGGTTGCCGCGTAAACCGGGTATGAGCCGCGATGACCTGCTGAAGGTCAATGCCGAAATTGTCGGCAAGGCTGTCACTGAAACGCTGAAACATTCTCCGAATGCCATCTATATCATCCTGACCAATCCGCTCGACACGATGGCCTACCTGGCGATGAAGGTCGGCAACCTGCCGCGTGAGCGCGTCATCGGCCAGGCCGGGATTTTGGATTCGGCCCGTATGCGCGCCTTTGTGGCCCTCGAAACCGGGGTGAGTGTCGAAAATATCGATTGCTACGTACTCGGCGGGCATGGGGATGAGATGGTGCCGCTGACCAGGCACTCGAACATTGCCGGGGTTCCGTTGCGCGAATACCTGCCTGCCGACCGGTTGGAGGCGATTGTCGAGCGCACCCGCAAGGGCGGCGGTGAAATTGTCAACCTGCTCAAGACCGGTTCGGCGTTCTACGCCCCGGCGGCGGCTTGCGCCCAGATGGCAGAGGCGATACTGAAGGACAAGCGCCTGATTGTGCCCTGCGCGGCCTACATGCAGGGCGAATACGGCCTGAACGATATGTATTTTGGCGTGCCAGTCATGCTTGGCCGCAAGGGCCTTGAAAAAATCATTGAATATCGTCTCGATGACGAGGAAAAAGCCGCTTTCGACAAATCGGCGGCGGCGGTGCGCGAGACCCACGAGGCGCTCAAGGCAATTGTTTCTTTGTAAAGTCCAAACCCTAAAGGAGTTTCAGTCCTTTAGGGTTTCTTGAAAATACCTGTCGGAGGAGCCATAGATGATACTACATGACAAACTTTCTGCTCAATTGCCTGCATGGCGCGAACGCATAAAGAGCCTGGCCAAGGAACACGGGGAGGTCGTAGTGGACCAGGTAACGGTTGGACAGGTTGTGGGTGGGATGCGCGACATCAAAAGCCTGGTGACCGACATTTCGTATGTCGACCCGGCGGAGGGAATCCGTTTTCGCGGCATGTCCATCCCTGAGGTGCTGGCCGCCCTGCCCAAGCCGGATGGGGCTGAAATGCCCTATGTCGGCGGCCTGTTCTACTTGCTGCTGATAGGGGCCGTCCCGACCAAACGCCAGGCTGAAGCCGTGGAAAAGGAATGGGCCAAACGCGCCAAAGTGCCGGGTTATGTCTTCAAGATGCTCAAGGCCATGCCGCGCGACACCCACCCGATGACCCTGCTCTCGCAGGCGGTCTTGGCCTTGCAAAACGATTCGCTTTTTGCGAAGCAATACCACGAAGGCATCAAGAAAGACGCCTACTGGGAGCCGACCCTCGAAGACGCCCTGAACCTGACCGCCAAACTCCCGGTCATCGCGGCCTTCATCTATCGCCTGAAATACAAGGATGGCGGTATTCCCAAATATGACCGCAAACTCGATTACGGCGCGAACTTTGCCCGTATGATGGGCGTGGCCGATGAAAAAGGCTATGCCGACCTGGCGCGCCTGTATTTCATCCTGCACTCCGACCATGAGTCGGGCAACGTTTCGGCGCACGCTACTCACCTGGTCGGCTCGACGCTTTCGGACGCCTACTACGCCTTTTCGGCGGGGCTGAACGGCCTGGCCGGGCCGCTGCATGGTTTGGCAAACCAGGAATGCCTGGGCTGGCTGATTGACGTCCACAAGCAGTTTGGCGGCGTTCCGACCCGCGACCAGCTCTACCAGTTTGCCTGGGATACGCTCAACAGCGGCAAGGTCATCCCCGGTTACGGACACGCCGTCTTGCGCGTGCCCGACCCGCGCTTCACCGCCCAGATGTCTTACGCCAAGGCGCACTTCCCGGACGATGAACTTGTCCGCCTGGCCGATATGGTCTTCGATGTCGTCCCGACCGTTCTCAGGGAACAGGGCAAGGCCAAGAATCCGGCCCCGAATGTGGACGCGATTTCAGGAACGCTCCAGCACTACTACGGCGTTCGCGAATTCGACTTTTACACCGTCCTGTTCGGCGTTGGCCGCGGCCTGGGTGTGATGGCCAACCTGGTCTGGGCGCGCGCCCTCGGCCAGCCACTTGAACGGCCCAAGTCACTGACCACCAAGATGCTCGAGGATATTGTCGCCAAGGCGGGGTAGGGCCGTATCCAGTAGCCAGTTTTCAGTATCCAGTCCACCCCGAAAGACACCGGGACGGTGTCAGCGGAGTGTGAAGCGTGATTCTAAAAGGACTTTCCGGCTATTCAGGAAAGTCCTTTTATTTGTATAATTCAGGCCAAAAAGGATGAGAATATGACGACCTGCCCCTGGTGCGGAACCAACTATGACGAATTTAGAACCAACTGCCGGAATTGTGGCGGACCGCTGCCGCTCCCCCGGCCTGGCGTGGAGCGCGACGAGCCTTTGCCGATGCCCCCGCCTGCCCCGCGCCCGATTGCAGACAGTTTTGCCTGGAAACTGGTCTTTAGCGATGGCTGGTTTGTCGCCGGGACGGTTTTCACCATTCTCGGTGTAACTTTTTCCTGTGTTGGGCTGCTCATGCTCGTGGCAATTGTCACCCTTTTTATTGGCATCCTGTTTACCCTGCTTGGGTTTGCCTTCCTGGCGGGCGGGGTGGCGGCTTTAATCTGGCGTTACCAGCAGGCTCGTAAAACCGTTCGCGTGTTGCAGGTCGGCCAGGCGGTGCGCGGTGAAATTATCAGCGTCGAGCCGAACTATAACGTTCGGGTCAATGGGCGCAATCCCTGGCTGGTGGTTTATCGCTTTAGCGCCCACGGACGGCCTTACCAGGGGCAGGTGTCGACCTTGAACCCGGTCGGCCATCTTTTCCGCGCAGGCAATCCCGTCTACGTGCTGTACCTGCCCGATACGCCCGAACACAACGCCATTTATCCGCACCCTTAATATTTGCGTTTCGTGCTCTTGTAGCGTTCCAGGTCGGGTGTGGTGTTGTGATACTCTTGCAGCATCAGTGGCGAGGAGATGATGAAATCTGCGGTCGCCCGGTTCGATGCGGTCGGGATGTTGTAAAGCACCGCCAGCCGAAGCAGGGCCTTGATATCGGGGTCGTGCGGCTGCGGTTCGAGCGGGTCCCAGAAGAAGATGAGCAGGTCGATTTCCCCGTCCGAAATCGCGGCCCCGATTTGCTGGTCGCCGCCCAAGGGGCCGCTTTTGAACTTTTTAACGGGCACATCCAGTTCGTTTTCGAGCAATCCACCGGTTGTGCCGGTCGCCAGCAGGGTGTGGCGCGTCAGCGTCCCGCGGTTGAATCGCGCCCAATCGAGCAGGTCGGCCTTTTTGTTGTCGTGCGCCACCAGCGCAATCTGTTTGCGAACAGGAATGATGTGGTCAGTCGTATCGGCCATGTTGTGTCTCCGGTTTAAGAAAAAAACTCCCCGTTGGCGGGGAGTTTTGGGTCACTAGGGTTGTGGCGTACTCTCTGGCGCGACGCCCTGCCAGGAGAAGACCCGCTGTGCAGATTGGGCTCCCGCCGGAACCCAGATGGGCTGTCCCTGTTCATCCGTCCCGCTCTGGCGCACGGTGGTTATCCACCAACGGAAGACATGCGGGGCGTTATCGCGCGGCCTGAACGAGGACGGCACGATGAAGCGGGTGTCGGTCACATACTGCACAATGCGCCGCGAACCGTCGGTCACATCCTCGACGATAATTTGGTAGGCTTCGTTCTCGCGCAGGGTGCCAATTGAAGCCCATTGCAGGGAAATCGAGTCGTTTGCCAGGGTGAAGGATGCGCCGTCAGCGGGCAGCAGCAGGTTGGCAGCCGGGTAGGGCGGCGGCACGGTCGGCGTCGGGGTTGGGCCGGGGGTGGCGGCACGCTCACACAACGGGATAATCAGGTTCATATCCAGGAAGACCGTGTCGGTGCTCAGGCTGTTGTAGGCCTTGATGGCGTCCTGCGGTACGGCGTAATTGGCCGCAATCGAGGAAAGCGTATCGTTGCCCTGGACGCGGTAAATAACGCGTTCGCAGGCTTCAAGGGTGGCCTGGCTGGCTTCGAGCGTAGAAGTGGCGGCGGGCGGCGGCGTGGGGGTCGGGTATGGAATCAGGATTCTTTGCCCGACCGACAAAATACAATTTGCCGAAAGGTTGTTCAGCAAGATAATGCTTTGATACGAAACGTTGAACGTGGCCGCCAGGCCCAGGCAGGTATCGCCCTGTCCGATGGTGTATTCGAAGGGCGGCTGGGTGGTGGAGGTCGGCACAGGGGTTGTCGTGAATATCTCGGTCGCGGTTGGCGTTACGGTCAGCGTCGGGGTGATGGTGCCGGTGGCTTCGCCGTCTGCCGCTGGCCCGCCGGTCAACTGCATGGCGACAAAGACAATCGTCGCGCCTGCCAGCAGGAAAATCGTCAACAGGCCAAGCGCCAGGGGCAGGCTGAGCGTAATTTCAGGCATGCGGGCGGCTTCAATATTGGTCGCCTTTTTGACTTCGACCACGGCGGTCAATTCGGTACCGCAAACCAGGCAGCGCGCCGCATTTTCTGCCAGGCGCGTGCCGCAGGTTGGGCAAACTTTGGTAGATTGGGGGGTAGGGTCAGACATAACGAGGAAAAATTATACCATTGATGGATATGATTGTACCGTTTGGGGAAGGGGGATGGCAGTGGGAGATTTACCCGCCAAAAGTCCTGGCGCGCAGAACCTGCTGGACCTTGGGTTGGAGTTCCGCTTCGAGTTTCGGCAGCACACGCCTGAGCGTTGTGATGGCCTGCGGGTTTTGCGACGAGTTGACGATTTGTTTGATGAAGAACGCCGTTTCAACCGCCGATGACCGGTAAAGGGCGTTAATCAGGCCGGCCAGTTCGTTTTGCAGGCTGGCGGGCGACTCGGCAATTACCGGGCGGACGATGTCGAAGACCGGCGGCAGGTTTTCGAAACCGGGGTCGTCCAACAGCGGAATCAACGCTTCGATGGCGTTGGCCCACATCTTCAAGTCGTTGCCTTCCAGCCACTTCTGAATTAGGCCCAGGAAGTCATCCGGCCTTTCGCGGCGCAGGCGGCCCAGGCTGGTTCCTAACAACGCCGCGCGGACTTTTTTATCGCGCACCCGCCCAACCCAGGCGCTGATGCGTTCGACCAGCAGCGGGGTGCGCGGGTCGATGCGTCCGAGAAGGGTGGCGGCCAGCAGGCGGGTTTCGAGATGGGCGTCCTTCCAGAGCGCGTCGGTCAGGGTCATGCTTTGTTCGGGAAAGGTGGACGTCAGCGGGGCCAGTTCCATCTCGATTTGTTTCAAAACTGATTGCGGGGCGCGGTACGAGCGCAGCACCGAGGCCGGGGCCGCGACGCTGGCCCGCAGGGTACGGTCGGCGTACAGGTCGAGGATTTCGTGCAAGTCATGCAGGAATGCCGCCGGCTGGTCGAATTTCTCGACCAGCGATGCGGCTTGCAGTTTCATACGGGCAATGTCTATGGCGGGCATGGGGTTTGGTAGGGGCGACCCGGCGGGTCGCCCCTACGAATTAATACGCCTTTGCGAAAATCACCTTGCGCTCGGCTTTGCCGCCGCAAACGATACATTCACCGGCCTTTTCGGGCTGGCCCTCGAGGGGAATACAGCGGGTGCTGGCCTTGGTGTCTTCCTTGACCTTCGCTTCGCATTCCTTGCTCTCGCACCAGTACGAGAAAGCCCATCCGCCCTGGACAACCTGCTTGAGTTCCTCGTAATCCTTGGGGTTGTGGATGTTGCTGTCGCGCATGGCGGTGGCGCGTTCGAGCAGGGCCGCCTGGATTGTCACGAGCATCTCCTGCACCGTGGCGGACAGGTTTTCCTGCGAGACAAAGGATTTGCCCTCGCGCCCGGGCCTGTCACGGCGGGCCAGGGCAACCGAGCCTTTTTCGACATCCTTGGGGCCGATTTCCATGCGCAGGGGCACGCCGCGCATTTCCCAGTCGTTGAACTTGAAGCCGGGTGTGACTTCCTCGCGGTCGTCCATCTTGACGCGCACCCCGGCGGCTTTCAATTCGCTGAAGATGCGGTCGGCCACAGGCATCACGGCGGCCTTTTCGGCCTCGCTCTTGAAGATGGGAACCATGACCACCTGAACGGGAGCCAGGCGGGGGGGCAGGATGAGTCCCTGGTCGTCGCCGTGGGTCATGATAATCGCGCCGATGAAGCGGGTCGAGAGTCCCCAGGATGTCGTGTAGCAATATTCCAGCTCATTCTCGCGGTTGGTAAACTGAATCTCGAAGGCCCTGGCGAAGTTCTGGCCCAGGTAGTGGCTGGTTCCGCTTTGCAGGGCGCGGGTGTCCTGCATCATGGCTTCGATGGTGGTGGACATGACCGCACCGGCGAATTTCTCGGTTTCCGATTTGATGCCCTTGATGACTGGAACTGCGCCTTCGTTGACGGCGAAATCTTCGTAGACATCCAGCATGCGCAGGGTTTCTTCGCGCGCTTCGGCCTCGGTGGCGTGGGCGGTGTGGCCTTCCTGCCAGTAGAACTCGGCGGTGCGCAGGAAGAGCTTGGTGCGCAGTTCCCAGCGCATGACGTTGCCCCACTGATTAATCAGGATGGGCAGGTCGCGCCACGATTTGACCCATTTGCTATACATGTAGCCGATGATGGTCTCGGACGTGGGCCGCACGACCAGGGGTTCTTCCAGTTTTTCGCCGCCGCCGATGGTGACGACCGCCAGTTCGGGCGAAAAGCCTTCGACGTGTTCCTTCTCTTTTTCGAGGAACGACATGGGGATGAGCATGGGGAAGGCCGCGTTGACGTGGCCGGTTTCCTTGAAGCGTTTGTCGAGCGCCTGCTGGATGTTTTCCCACAGCGTCCAGCCGTAGGGGCGCACCACCATGCAGCCGCGCACGGGGGAGTAGTCGGCCAATTCGGCCTTGAGTACCAGTTGGTTGTACCAATCTGAGAAGTTTTCTTCACGGGTGGGGAGTTTTTCTTCTGCCATTTTGTCCTCGTTCGTTATTGGATATTCGTTATTTGAGCGTCGAGTTATCGAGCATCGACTATCGAATTATCGATTAATGTCACAGCGCTTTCCACATCCTCGGCGAAAAACAACAACTTTTTCGCGCTTTCGGATGTATAGTCGCCGGTTGCCTCGAAAACCTGGTGGAAGACGGACTGCCAGCCATCCCCAACCAGGATGAGCGGCCTCCGGTGGATACTCTCCACGCTCAGCAGGTTCCACATCAGCGCAATTTCAGCCAGCGTTCCGGGGCCGCCGGGCAGGGCAATCGCCGCATCGCAGGCGGTAATCAGTTCGTTCAGCCGTTCCATTAGCGTCTCTTTGCGCCGCTCTTCCTTGACCCAGGCATTCGCCCCAATCGGGCGCCAGTTCTCGATTTCGACGCAGGTCACGCCGATGACGTGCCCGCCGGCCTCGCTCGCGCCCCGGCTGGCAGCCTCCATCGTGCCGATATAGCCGCCGGTCAACACGGCATGTCCGCGCTCGGCCAGCATTTTGCCAAGGCGGTAGGCATCGTCGTACGCGGGTGTTCCGGGCTGCGGCTGTGCGCCGCCAAAGATGGTGATGTTCATAAGGTTAGATATTCGAGAATAGAGAATAGAGAATAGAGAATTGCGGCTGGGTCAATCGTTCTTGGTCGTTGGTCCTTTGTCCCAACTCCTTCCCGCATTCACGTCCAGTTTCTTCAAAACCGCTTCTTCCAGGTCGATGCCTGAAACCGAAGCCAGTTGCAGCAGGTACAGGGTTACATCCGCCAGTTCGGAGGCCAGTTCGTCCTTATCGACCGGCTCCTCGCGCCACTGGAAATGCTCCAGAATCTCCGCCGCCTCCAGCGAAAGCGAAATTGCCAGGTTGCGCGGAGTCTGCGGGCGCTGGGTATCGGCTTCGTACCAGCCCTTCGAGCGCACAAAAGCGTGCATTTTTTCGGTCAGGTCTGAAAGTTCCATTTACCAATCTCTAATTACCAACCACCAAACAAAAAACGGCTCCTCAGGTCTGGGAGCCGCTTCACGCAATGCCAAAACGAACCTATCCAGACCGGGAGGTTTGCCAATGCGGGGAAGGGGACGGGTTCCGTTTCATGCGCGCTATTATAAGCCAAAACATAAAAAAAGGCTATAATCACCCCAGCCGCCAACAAACTCCCATCACACGCATCACGCCGCCCCCCTAAAACCGACCACTACCCCCGAACACTGGCTACTGGTCACTGAACACTGAATACTGAATACTGAATACTGAATACTGACCCCATGCTCTCCCGCTTGCCCACCCTGCACCAGACCCTGCTGCGCCAGATAGACCACCAGGCCGCCACCCTCGGCTGCCCGGCCTATCTCGTTGGCGGCAGTGTGCGCGACATCCTGCTTGGCCTGCCCGCCCTCGACCTCGACATCGTCCTCGAAGGCGACGCCATCCAGCTCGCCCACGCGCTCAAAAACCGGTATGGCGGCGAACTCACCCTGCACACAAAATTCCGCACCGCCACCTGGCAGCCGCCCGAAGGCCCGCCCCTCGACCTCATCACAGCCCGCCGCGAAACCTACCCCGAACCTGCCGCCCTGCCCGATGTCAGTCCCTCCAGCCTGGCCGACGACCTCGCCCGGCGCGATTTCAGCATCAACACCCTCGCCCTGCGCCTCGTCGACGAAGCCCTGCTTGACCTGCACAACGCCCAATCCGACCTCGTCAGCGGCCTCATCCGCGCCCTGCACCCCCAATCCTTTCTCGACGACCCCACCCGCCTCTACCGCGCCGTCCGCTACGAGACCCGCTACCGCTTCAAACTCGCCCCCGACACCCTGGCGCTCATCCCCGAAGCCCTGCCCTTCGTCCAAAAACTGACCGCCGAACGCCTGCGCCACGAACTCGACCTGGTATTCAACGAAGCCCGCCCCGCCCGCATCCTGGCCCGCATGGACGAACTCGGCCTGCTCCAGGCAATTTTGCCGGATGTCCTGCCCTGGGACTCTGACCTGGCCGAAAAGCTTGAATCTGCCCTCGCCGCGCCTCCCCCGCCGGGGTGGGGACTCGGCCTTGCCTTCAGCGGCCAGCCGTTGAACCAGGTTTTAGGCTACGCCTTGTGGTTTTCCCGGCTCAGCCATTCCCAGATAGCCCTGCTCCACGTCCGGCTCAACTTCCCCCTGGCCGTTTTCAAAACAGCCCAGGCTGCCTCCGACCTGCTGGCCGATTTGCCCGCCCTGGCCGGTTCCAAACCCTCGGCCTGGGTGCGGCGGCTGGAAGAAGTCCCCGCCCCGGCCCTCTACGCCGCCTACCTTGCCAGCGGAGAGACAGCCCTCAAAGACTACGCTACCGCCTGGCAGCACACTCGCCCCAAAGCCGATGGCGAAACCCTGAAAGCCCTCGGCCTGCCCCCCGGCCCGCGCTACGCCCAAATCCTCTCCGCCCTCCGCGCCGCCTGGCTGGACGGGGAGGTCAACACCCCGGAACAGGAACAAGCCTTGTTAAATTTGTTCTCACAAAACGAATAGTCAAGTAATTATTCCTATTCAAAGTGGTGAAAATAAGATTTATATGTGAGTTTTATCTTCCGGAGAAATTCTCAAGGAAATTATTTCATGGAAACGCTAAGATCGCCGTTACGACCTGTGATTGAGACAATGTTTCGTGGTTTGACATCGAATCTGATGATTTGTTCCCCGTATATTTCTAAGTCACCAGTTAATCTTTTGGTTAATGTTGCCAGAGAAAAACGGATAAGAGAAAGTTTATCTGTAGAAGTTTTAACAGATATATCACTTCCAAATTTGTTACAGGGTTCGACAGATATTGATGCCCTAATTAATTTGTTTGATTCGTTTCAGTTTTTTTCGATGAATTATTTGCCACATGTTCATGCAAAAATTTTTGTCTTTAATCAAACCAGCGCTATCGTTGGCTCTGGAAATTTTACAGATGGTGGATTTGTTAGAAATTTTGAGTATGCAATAAAAATTGACGAACCCGCCGACGTTCAGAAAATAATTTTCGATTTGCGAGAGTATTCTGAACTAGGGGCGCAGGTTGAATATGCTCAACTTGTGGATTTGCGAGAAAAAGTGCTTGCTTTGCGAGAGACAATTTCTCTTGAACAAAAATCACTCGCAAAGAAAATTCGCCAACAATCTATTGAATGGCAAGATAGGACAAAAGATAGTTTGCTGCGGATGAGAGTGAAAGGTAAGACGGTTAACTCCATTTTTTCTCAGACAATTTTATATTTACTTTCTCGCCATCCTATGACAACACAGGAAATACACTTAAACATGAAAAATATACATCCCGATATGTGTGATGATACCGAAGACCGGATAATAGATGGCCAACACTTTGGTAAATTATGGAAGCATCAGGTTAGAAATGCACAGGCCCACCTAAAGAAGGCGGGCAAAATTTCTTATGATTACACAAATCGTTTGTGGAGGTTAATAGCGTGATAGCAATTCCTATTTATTGCGAGGTTTCTGATTGTAAAAATTTTGGGAAAGTTGTAAACTTGGTGTCTGTTATCTCCGAGGATGAACTAGATTGTTTTTATGAAAACTTTGCTGATGCTGAAGATAGCGATATTTGCCCTTTGTGTGGCATTTTAGGCATTGCAGAAGAGCCGTATTTCGCCTAAATCCAAGAATATGAACCCATGAACCTCTCCCCCCTCCTCACCTTCGCCACCGACCTGGCCTACCGCGCCGGACGCATCACTCTCGGCTACTTCAACACCGGCATCCGCCCCGACTACAAACCAGACGACAGCCCCGTCACCGCCGCCGACCGCGCCGCTGAAGAATTCATCCGCCTCGAAATCGAAAAACACTACCCGACCCACGCCATCCTCGGCGAAGAATTCGGCGCAACCGCTGCCCCCCTATCCGTTGAAAAATCCGCGCATCCGTTGTTATCCGCTGATAACCCATCCGCGCATCCGCTTCCATCTGTTGCCAGCCACCGTTGGATAATCGACCCCATCGACGGCACAAAGTCCTTCCTGCGCGGCGTCCCGCTCTACGGTGTGCTCATCGGCCTCGAAATCGACGGTCAGATTAAAGTCGGCGCGGCCTACTACCCCGGCACCGACGAAATGCTCTGCGCCGCCGAAGGCCTGGGTGCCTGGTGGAACGGACGCCGCGCCCATGTCTCCGAAGTTGCCAGCCTCGACCGCGCCTTTGTCTGTTATACCAACGAGCGCAATATGGTCCGCCAGAACCGCGGCGACGCCTGGAAGCGTCTCAACGAAGCCGCCTACGCCTCGCGCGGCTGGAGTGACGCCTACGGCTACCTGTGCGTTGCCACTGGCCGCGCCGAAGCCATGCTCGACCCCATCATGAACATCTGGGACTGCGGCCCCTTCCCGGTCATCTTCAAGGAAGCTGGCGGTTACTTCGGCAGTTGGGATGGCCGCGAAGGCCACACCCACGACGAAGCCCTGGCCTGTAATGCCGTCATCAAGGACGAAATTTTGCGGCTGATAAATGCGTAAGTAAGGGCGACCCGCCTGGCGTAAAAAATTGTCCTTTTTACGCCAGGTTGTCTTGCAAAAGCGCGCCTCCTTTTGCCTTGACGGGCCGCCCCTACTGTTATTTGTAATGCCTCGCCAACTCCGACGCATACACCGCCCCAACCGTCTCGCGGTTCTCCGTCAGCCAGTCGCCCGGGTGGGTTTTGCAGCGTGGCGGCTCGGACGAGACCAGCAGGTTGGCCATCAGCCCGTCCACTTCTTCGGGGGTCAGCACCACATCGCCCACAAACAGGCTGATGAACTGCGCCGCCTTCAGCGCCACCTGGGGCGGCAGGTGCAGGATGGGCTTCGGGTGGCCGATTTTCTCCCCAATTAAGCGCACCAACTCATCAAACGTGAATATGTCCGGCCCAACGGCGTCCCAGGTGAAGTTGTCGTCCCGCGCCCCGGCCTCCACTGCCAGCGCCGCCAGGTCGTCCACATACACCGGCTGGATGCCGTACTGCCCATCCCCAATCTGCCCGAAGAACGGAAAGCGCCTCAGTAGCCAGGCAATATTATTAATCAGCACATCCTCCTTGCCGAACAAAACCGTCGGGCGCAGGATGGCGTAACTCATGCCGCTTTCCATCACCGCCTTTTCGTTGGCGGCCTTGCCCCAGTAATACGGCAGGTGCGACTCTGCCGAAGGGTTGGCGATGCTGACATGCACGATGCGCCGTACTCCGGCCCGCGCCGCCGTCTGCACCAGCGTGCGCGTATTTTCGACGGCGCGCGGCTGGGTGTTGCCGCCCTTGTCGAAGCGCACCCAGTAGGTATTGTAGAGCGTGTCCACCCCGGCCAGGCTGGCGGCCATACCCGTCTCGTCGAAATCGAGCGGGAAGGCTTTGACCCTGCCCCCAAACGGGTCGGGGCGGTTGGGGTGTCCCGTCAGGGTGATGACTTCGTGGCCCTCGGCCAGCAGGCGGTGGGTAATGTATTTTCCCGAATACGAAAAAGCACCAGTCACAGCAGTTTTCATCTTAATCTCCTATCCATTCACTTTTGGGCGCGGCGCGAACAGGGCAAACACCGACACCGCCCCGCCAATCGCAACCAAAGACATCACCAGGCCAAACAGGTTCCAGCGAATCTGCCCGGCCACCTCGAAGAACAGCGCATCTGCGCTGCTTTCGAGCGGCATAAACCCCAGCCCGAAGATGACCGGCAGCACCACCAGCATGATGTTCGAGAAAGCCGTCCAAAACTGGGCGCGCTCCTCCGTGCCGCACAAATCCACCAGCACCCGCTTCAAAAACGGGCGGATATACCCGGCAATCAGCAGGCAGGCGACGACCGTCAGCGCAATTTGGGTCAGGAAAATCAGAATGGTATTCATAAAACGCTCCTTTTTTGTGAACAGGCAACATTAAAGACACCGATGGCGAATGCCCCGGTTTTCGTGGCGCGGGATGCTATCCCGCGTTACTTCAAAATCTTCAAAACCGTTTGGATTGTTCCAATCCCCAGCCCATCCAGGCGGGAGATGGCGGAAGTCAGGGAATCGAGCGCGCTAAAGAAGTCGCTCAACGCCCGCACCCGCTCCGTCAAAAAAGCGCGTTCCGCCGGAGCGAACGCCCCCTGGCCTGACTCCAGTTTCGACAGCGTTTCACGCACCGAGGCAACCGCCTGGTCGAACTCGCTGTTCTGGCGTTCTTTCAGGATGGCGCGAATCGACTTGTAGAAGTCCGTTTCGGCTTCGTAATAGTCTTTTCGGTCGCCGAGCCGGGTCACGGGGCGGATGAGTCCCATGCGGGCCAGGGAACGCACATTGGTGCTGATGGCTCCCTTGGTCAGGCCAGTCTGCTCGACCAGTTCATCCAGCGAAAGCGGGGCAGGGGAGATATACAGGACGGCGAAAATCGCGCCCATGCCTTTCGGGAAACCCCAAAAACTGCTGATTCCGCTCAGGCCTTCGATAAAGTTTTGCTTGATTTGTGTTTTTTCATCTGTCATAAGTTTTTCCATTTAGAACGTTTAGTTGTTACTAAACAAAGTATATAATAATTTCCCCGACCTGTCAAGAATCAAAAAGTCCCCGGTTTTCGCAAAACCAGGGACTTTGTCGGGCATTTTCGGGTTAAACCAGGAATTTCCACACCAGCCAGATTTGCAGCAGGTGGAAGGTGTTATCGATAATCACCATGCTCCAGGGGGCGTAGGGGCCGGTGGCAAAACCATCCTGACCCAACCAGCGCATCCAGTTGCGGATGAAGTAGGTGCGGTCTTGCAGGAAGTGAAAGGCAAACAAGACGAGGAAAGGCAGCCAGCCCCAGCCTGTAAAGAGCACCACGCAGGCTGTCCAGATTGCGCTGTGAATGGCGCACGGAAGCGTCTGGTGTTTTTTGTTCTGGGCCATCCAGTCGGTTTGCAACAGGTAATCGCCTACCAAATGCCCCAAAAAGGCCAGCGCAAGGGTTTCCATAGTCATTATTTTACAGGATTTTTGAGGATTGTGTCAGCCCGCTGCGATGACGGATTTGTAAGTTGGGGGAGACAAAAAAGACCCGAACGCAAAAAAGCCTGCGTTCAGGTCTGGTTGTATTTTGTTTTCCGGCTTACCCGGAAAATGCCGGATGCTGTTTAGGCGGTTTCGGCGGGCAGTTCGGCGGCGCCTTTTTTGCCGCGCGAGACGGCCTTTTTGGCGGATTCGGCCAGTTCCTTGCCCTTTTCCTGCACCTTCAGGGTGATTTCTTCACCCTGGGCCAGGGCCTGGTGGGTCAGTTCGTCGGCTTTTTCGCGGGCTTCGTGGGCCAGTTTTTCGGCCTTTACGCGGGCTTCGTGGGCGGCTTCCTCGGCGCGCTTCCAGGCTTCTTCGGCCTCGGCGGCGGCGCGGTCGCGCAGTTCAATCGAGCGTTCTTTGATAACTGCACGGGTTTCCTCGCCCGATTGCGGGGCCAGTAAAAGGGCTGCCACGGCGCCGGCCAGGCCGCCAACGATAAAACCTACCAGGAAGGCTCCAAATTCATCACGGTCAGACATAATATTTCTCCTTTCAAGATTGTTGATACGGATTATTGCTCTTGGAAAACGAGCCGGTTTATTTTTGCTTGAGGCCAATCATATCCATCAGGCGGCGCAGCCCGGCCATGTAGGCATTGAGTTTGATGACCGGTTCGACCAGGTTTTCACCCAGGAATTCGGTCGTGCCGCGCAGGGTATTGATGGTTTCGTTGGTCGCTTCGAGCATGGGACGCACTTCGTTTTGCAGCAGGTTGACCAGGCTCGAAATTTGTACAATCAGGACAATCAACGCCACGCCAATTACCAGCGATTCGAGCGCCATGAAGATGATGAAGATGTCCCTGATTTTGCTGGTGTTGCTGGGGTCGGTCGTCATCAGGAAGATGATGGCCAACACGATAAAAACCACCAGCAGGATGCCGCCGATGGTCAGGGTGATTACCATTTTGCGGCGTTCGCGCTCCACAGCAGGGTCTACCGGCGGTGGGGTTGTTTGCGTGTTGGATGGGTTGGCGGGAGGGGTGTTCGTCGATTCCATAAAATTATTATAGCATATCCCGCCGGGCGGGGAATTGGTTAATTCAAGGTTCTCTGATATTTGCCTGCCTGCCCCGGCGCTCTTTGGGGTAAAGAAGGCCGCATTTTGGGGTGTGAGAGCGCGTACGCGCTCTCACACCCCA
>JAGVAO010000052.1 GCA_020060235.1 Anaerolineales bacterium
AGGATGGCATCCAGCGCCGTGATAAAGTTTTGGCGCGCAGACAGGTCTTCCAGCCCCAGCGACCCGTTTGCCCCGCCTACTGAAATAAGGACTTTGCGGCCAGAACGTTGCAGTTCGACAATATCAGCCTTGAATTGCCGGGCCGATGCGTAGCCCCAGGGTTCGAAGACCAGGCCGCCGGGTTGTTGTGGGTCGGCTGTGGCGAAAGCGATATTGACCACGTCGAAAGCCGGGGGGACATTCCGTAGCGGCAAGTATGGGGCTGTTTCTGTGTGCCAGTTATGCCAGTAGCCGGTCAGGATGGGCCTGTGCAAAGCGTTGGCAGGCTCTTTAAGGTTGGCGAGGGCAGGGTTGGTTTTGGTAATTGTCATTTATAAGCGATGCCTTTTCTGTAAAATCCACCCTGAAAGCAATCATGGGCAATGAGGGAGTGCGGAGGGACAAATTCCGCACTCCCGTTGGACGAAAGATGAGCGGCTATGGGAAAGCCTGGAACTTGATGGTGAAGGCGTAGTTGCTTTGGGCAATGCCGCTGCAAGACGCCGATGCGCTGGTTTGACCAGGGCAGCCGCCATTATCACGTCCCAGCGACCAAAAGGAGAGCCAGCCGACATAGTTGTTCGCTTTGGCGAAGGCTATCAGTTGGTCGGCGTCGCCGAGGTCGAAGATTTCGCCGTAGGTGTTATTTTGTCCAATCATCGGCGTTATGCCAATACGGGTCGATGACAGTCCGATGCCGACCAGTTGGTTGCGGGTGTTGGTTGCCGCGTCGATGGCGGCCTGGCCCATGTCTATTCCGGCAGGGCCGTAGTTCATGGTCATGATGTTGACATAGTCGACGCGTACACCGTTGGTGCGGGCGTTGCTCAACAAATCCAACGCATTTTGCAGCAGGCCGGTTTGCATGACAGGCAGGGTGTAGGAAACGACCAGGCCGGGATTGGCATCCTGGAGGGCCTTGACGGCTTTGTTGCGCCGGTCAATGGAGACGCTGTCGGCAATCAAGGTGCCTTCGACGTTCAGGTCAATCCATTTGATTTGATACTGGTTGATGACAGCCTGGTAAGCCGCTTGCAGTGAACTAACTGTCGGGCAGACCGAGGCCAGTTCGTGTCCGTTAGCGCCGCCGAAGACTACAATCACATCTCCGCCGCCGGCGCGGACGGTGTTGATTTCGCCAGCGTAATAATTTTCAGACATCAGGCGGGTTCCGTCCCAGGCTGGCTGGCAGGCGCCGCCTTTGCCGAGAATGAACGAAATGGCATGATATTTCTGCCCGGTGGCCTGGTAGGCCGACTGGATGGAGGTAAAGCTAATATCCGAGTAGACCGCAAAGACTCGCGCCGGAATTCCGCTGCCGCCGGGCGTCGCGCTCGGCCAGGGTGTATTCGTGGGCAGGGGCTGGCTGGTGGGCGTCGGGCTGACAGGCCCGCAAACGCCCAGGTCTGCCCAGACACCCCACTGGCCGGTAGTTCCCGGTTCCTCGCCTTGCGTCCACCATTTGGCGCGCCACTGCTTTGAAGCCCATGAGACGATATTGTCGGTGGTGTAAATTGCGCTTGAGGACCAGGTTGGGGCGGTGCAGGAACTGCCCGAGGGGGTTGCTGTGGCAACCGGGGTGTTGCTTGGCGCCTGGGTCGGGGCAGCGGTGGGGGTGCGTGTCGGCGTGGCGGTGCGCGTGGCGGTGGCCGTTGGCCCGGATGGCGTGTTGGTTGGCTGGGACGCGCCGATAAATTTCCACAACGCGGGCACATTCGGCGGCTCCCAGCCCGTCAGGGAGGTGTGCGCCTGGATGCACTCGTACAGGCTTCCGTTATACATAACCTGGTCGCCGACCTTATAGGGCACGTTAGGGGCCCAGGCTCCGGCGGCTTTGGCCATGGGTACGGCGAACAAAAGAACAACAACGAGACAAATCAAGGCAACGCGGCGTATCTGGGGGGACATTGCACCTCTCCTTTGTTGGTTCGAAGCGATGGCCGTATGCTGCTTATTTACGACCGGGACGGGTATAATTCAGGGAATATTCCCGATAACATCAATATATCAAAATAGCGGCCTGTAGTGCTGCTCGATTATTGCTCAATTTTTGCTCAATTGAAATACCGCCTGTTTTTGTCGGTCGAAAAACCTCAAAACTGTGCTACATTAAACAACCCGCTTGTCAAATTGTGAACCCTTATCAGGAGCGTGCATGAGCGAAACCAGGTTCCCCGCCGGCCAGGTTGTTTGGGACGAAGAGCATGTAAAAGCCTTGCTGTTTGAGCCGGAAACCCTTGTGGTTAACGAGCCCTGGCGTTCCTGGGTCAAATCTCAGGGAGGGCTTGGCAAAGTGCGGGAAGCCTTGCTTGGCCTGGCTGTTTCAGACAAGCACCACAGAACCTTGAAGGCCATCCTTGCCGAGCCGGGAGCCAGCCTGCAACGTTACGCGCTTTTGATGCACACCAGCGTGGCAACTTTCGTGCGTTATCGCGCTTCCCTGGTCAAGATGCTGGTAGCCGTTCTCAACAGTCACGGACAGGAGAAGCCTTCGGCATCCGGGGCCGATATTCCCAACAACCTGCCCAAGCGAATGTCGCCGTTGATTGGCCGGCAGATGGAACTGGAATCAATCGCCCGCCTGCTACGGCGCGAAGACGTTGGCCTGTTGACCATTACCGGGCCGGGAGGAATTGGCAAGACGCGCCTTGCCCTGCAAACCGCTTTCGATTTCCTGACGGAGTTTGAAGACGGTGTTTTCTTTATTTCCCTGGCTTCCATCTCCAACCCCGACCTGGTTGCCCCCACCATTGTGCAAATTCTGGGCCTGGGTGGGATGGACAACTTCCCGCCGCAGGATTTGCTGAAAAATCATTTGTGCGATAAACGGCTTTTGCTGGTGCTGGATAATTTTGAGCAAATCACCCCGGCTTCCCCGCTGCTGGGGGAACTGCTCGAAGCGGCTCCCGGCCTGAAAATCCTGGTGACGAGTCGGGCTGTTTTACATGTCTATGGGGAATACGAGTACACCGTCCCCCCGCTTCTGCTCCCCGAAATCTCATCCCTACCGCCCTTGGAAGAACTTTCTGCGTTCCCTTCGGTTGCGCTCTTTGTCAACCGCGCCCAGGCGGTTAATAGCGATTTTGCCCTCAGCCGGGAAAATGCGCCGGTCATTGCAGAAATTTGTGTGCGCCTGGAAGGCATTCCGCTGGCCCTCGAACTTGCCGCGGCGCGCATCAAATTATTCGCCCCCCAGGCCCTGATGCGCGAACTCAGTCAGCGTTTTGCCCGCCTGACCTATAAAAGCGTTGACCGCGAACCGCGGCACCAAACTTTGCGCAATGCGGTTGCCTGGAGTTACGACCTTCTTGGCCCTCAAGAGCAAGCGCTGTTTGCCCAACTGGGTGTTTTTGTCGGCGGATGCACCCTGGAAGCGGTCGCGCAAACCTGCGTTACCGGGCAGCCTGAAACGCCGGTGGCAGAGCAGATGGCCTCGCTGGTGGGCAAGAGTATGCTCCAGGTCGAAACCCGCCATAACGGCGAGCCGCGCTTTACGCTGCTTGAAGTCCTGCGCGAATATGCCCTGGAACGGCTCGAGAAGGCCGGGGAAACCGAATCCGCCTGGCGGCGTCATCTGGATTACTTCCTGCGCCTGGTCGAATCGGTCGAACCCGGCCCGCGCGAACCCGACCTGCCCGCCTGGATGAACCTGCTCGAAGAAGAGCACGATAACTTGCGTGCGGCCTTGCGGCGTTCCCTCGCATTGGGTGAACACGACGACGCGCTCCGGATTGCGGGCTCGGTCTGGCGCTTCTGGCAGATTCACGGCCACGTCGAAGAAGGCGCGCGCTGGATGAGCGACATTTTGGCCGGTTCGAGCGGACAACAGTCGATAGCCCGCGCCAAGGCCCTGTGGGGCGCGGGATGGCTGGGGATGGTGGTCGGCGACCTGGAGCAGGCCCGGATTTATTTCGAGGAGGGGGCAAACCTGTCGCGCCGCCTGGACGATAAACGCTACCTGGGGCTTTCGCTGCACGGACTGGGCGCTGTAGCCCGTGGACAGGGTGATTTTCCCCGCGCGCTGGCGGCTTTCGAGGAGAGTTTGCCGCTCTTTCGCGCCCTGCAAAACAGCGAGGATGTCGCCTGGACGCTGGAGCATCTCGGCGCAACAGCCCTCGACCGGGGTGAATTCGAGCAGGCTGCCGCTTATTTACAGCAGGGATTGGCCCTCTTTAGTGAATTGGAGCAGCAATGGCCCTGCGCCGAGGCGTTGACCTTTTTAGGGCACGCAGCCCTGCAACAGGCTGACTACGCCCTGGCGCGCAAGTATTATGAAGATGCGCGTTCCATTTACCAGGAACTGGACGACCGTCCAAATATTTCCACCCTTAACACTTGCATCGGCGCGGTTCTTTTTGGACAGGGAGAAACCGTGCAGGCTATTGCCCTGTATAAAGAGAACCTGGTTACCCTGCACGGCCTGAATAATTACTGGGGAATGGTCTGGAGCCTGGAATGCCTGGCAAAAGCCGCCGTCCATCTCGAAAACTATGAGACGGCGGCCCGACTTGGCGGGGCTGCCGATGCGCTGCGCCGGATAACCGGCGTGCTCTGGCATCCGGGTTTTCACAGCCAGTATAACGACCGGCGCTTCGATGTGCTTAAAAATGAACTGGGGTTGGACGAGTGGGAGCGATTGTGGGCCGAGGGCCAGGCTATGAGCGTGGACGAGGCTGTTTCCTGCGCCCTTGAAATATAAAAGTAGATTCTACCCCCTGCGTTTTTTGCCGCTTTCGAGTAGTAGGTTGTATTTGAGCCGCTTCTCCTGAATTTGTTTGAGCATTCCTTCTTGCTGGTCGGCCTGGGCGGTTTTCAGGCTTTCCTCGAGTTGGGCAATTTCCTTCAACAATTCGACCTCGGTGGGGATGAAGTTGGCGTCTTTCAGCATGGTATAGCCCAGGCGAATATCTTCCGGCATTTCAAAGTATTCATCCAGGTTGAGTCTTTTGCCGCTGTTTTTCAGGTTGTCGAAGTCGCCGCGTCGCATTGCCTGGCGAATGATTTCGTCAATTGGGTCGGCCATGGAATAGCCTCCTACTCACAGCGAAAACGTTCCAGCGATTGTTGCAACAGGCCGCTGGCCATGCCGTCCTGCGAGGCGTACACCTTCCACGAAAAATCCCTTCCGCCGCACTGCCAGGATGCGACCGCCCCATAAGGCAGCAGGTCGGAGGCCGTCGGGCCAAGGGGCTGGTAATACACGTTCAGGTTGCGAAAGAGGAATACCTCCAAATTGCCGGTGATGACATCGGTTTCTTCGAGAATGATGCGCTGCGATACGCTATAGTCGTAAGACGGGCCGGAGATTGTCCAGGTTACTTGCATAAAAAGACTGGGATTGAATGCGAACAGGATGCCATAGGCGCGGGTGCTGGGTGTGGCTGCGTTACGCAGGATGGAAGCATCCACCAGGTACAAGTCGGCGGGATGACCGATGCAGAATCCGTATTCGCAAAACAGCCCTTCGAGCGGCATTGGCGTGGGCGGGATGACCACCTGTTGGGTAGGGTAGGGCGTCTGGGTCGGGAGTTTTGCCAGCGTTGCTGCCACTGCCGCCTGGATGCGCACCTGGTCGCTGGCTTCCTGGTCGGCCCCGCCACAGGATGCCAGCAGCAAAGCGGCCAGCAGTAATGCCAGCAATAAGGGGATAAGAATTTTCTTCATGCGATACCTGTATCTTCTTCTGGTTGTTCAGGCAACAAGCATAACATGTAAACGGATAAAAAGACCTTTCAGAATGGTAACGCGCTTGCTACGGCAGCAATGCCCCGGCCAGGGGCTTGTTCCTCTCGTTTCCGGCATAATCGCCGGGGACGGCATTGCTGAACTGGCCCGCCGGGATTCCGGCCAAGTCCCATTCAAACTCCGGTATCGTGTAGCCATGGTATTCGGTAAGCCAGCCGCCGACCGGGGAAAAGTTGTTGGTCGCTGGGTCTGCGAAAACCGGCTCGATGGTGTTGATGGCGTTTTCGGCGCGCAACTGTTCGGCGTTGCAGGTCGGGCTGGCGGGTTGGCAGCCTTCGCTCGATTCTTCGATGCCCAGCGGCAGGGAGGAATCACCGTTCCACAGGATGTTGCCCTTGATTTGCAAATTGGCGTCGCTGACGGCCTGCGCGATTCCGCTGCTGGCCGGGTTCTGGCGCGGGCCGTAGATGGCAAAATGCTGGTACTCGGAACGGAAACCGGGCGGGTTGTAGAGAATGTTGTTGTAGATAAATACGTTTTTGTTGGGGATGTGGATGTGATTGTCGCCCGTATCGACCTCGGTGGTGCCCCAGCCGCCCGCATCGAGATATTGCTGGCAGCGTTCGCGGCCCTCGTCGCCGGGCTGGCCGTCGCAGGAGCGCATCCCGAAGACGACCTCGATTCCGTGCGAGCGGCTGCCCACCCGGTAGAGCGTGTTATGCGCCAGCAGGATGTTGTAGCCGCCGTTCACGCCCAGACCGGCCCCTTCGGTGTCATGGATGATGTTGTTGACCACCCGAATATCATAGGCCTCGTAGGTCAGCCAGGGTGCGGTCATGAACTGGAAGCCAGTTCCCTGGCCGGCAGTGATTCCGCCTGTTCCGCAGTTGTAGACCTCGTTGGCCTCTATGCGGATGTAAGCCGAACCGCCCTTGGCGTAAACGCACCAATCGCCCGCGTCATGAATATGGTTTTGCAGGATATGGCCGTACTGGACGGCCACAAAATCAATCGTATTGTCCTGCGCGCCGCCCAGGTCTGAGTTTTCGATGAAAATATATTGAGACTGGTTGACTTTAATCAGTTCCCACGCGCCTTCGCTGTACATGATGACGTTGCGGATGAGCAAATGGTCGCAGCGTTCGCAGTGAAAGGCGTCGCCGGGGGTGATGATGCTCAGGTTCTCAAAGTAGAGATAGCGGGTATCGAAGATGTTGAGGTTGCCTTGCAGGACGACCTGCCCGGCTTCGCTTCCCTCTCCCTGGATGATAACCGGCGCTTCGTACGACCCGTATCTTGACTCCCAATAATTCGGCAGAGTCTCCGCCGGGTATTCGCCCGCCTGCAAGCGGATGCGGTAACCCGTGCCGAGTGCCTGCCCCATCGGGATTTTTCGCCAGGCGGCGTCGAGCGTGCGCAGGGCGCTGGCGGCGCTCAAACCGTCGGCGCTGTCATTGCCGTTAAGGGGGTCGACCCAAAGGTCGGTCACGGCGGGGCTGCCGGGGTCGTAAGCGCCGCTCGGGAGCGGTTCCGCTGGCAGCAGCGGGGCATTAACGGTCGATGGCATGGAGGGGGATGCAACGTTTGTTCCCGGCGAGACAGGCGCAGGGGAGTCGGCTTCCAGAGTCGGGGTGGCGCAGGCAGCCAACAGGACGAGAAGGCCAGTGAGCGGGAACAGGGTTCGGGTTGCCATTGTTCTCCTTATAAAAACGTGGGGCAAGATAAAATCTTGTCCCACGGTGCAGACAGTGTTAGATGCAACGTTTATTATGCAAACGGGTCTGCCGGAATTTCGATGACCGGGATGGCAGGGATGTTGAAGTAAACTACCAGGGCAATAACGAGGGTGATGATGGCAAAGACGGCAAACATGGGGCGCATGTTGCTTTCTTCTCCTAGCAGGGATGCCCAGGCGGCAAAGGCCAGGCCGAGTGCCATGAAGAGCATGACGAGTTGAAGTGAGTCGCCTTTTTCATCGTATGCGGTAGCCAGCTGAAAGGATGCGTCGGCGCGGTCAAAGAGTTGCAAGGCGTCGGAGAAGACGCCGTCTTCATATTCTGCCCAGGCGGTGTCGGAGCCAGACTCGATGGCAACCGTGAGCTCTTCGCTCATTTGCTCGTAGTAGTAATCGGCTCTCTCATCGTCGACGCCAAGGTTGACATACCAATTGTCGAAATACTGAAAATCCTGGCTGAGGGTTTGGTTGGCTTCGAGGTAGGTGGTGTTGCCGTCGTTGAGGGCTCTCATGCCCTGGATTTCGAATTTGTTCTGGTCGGAGTCGGCCATGGCGCCGGTGTAACTAGCGTAGGCGGTGCCGATGCTCAGGATGGTGATGAGGGTTCCGAGGACAATTTCGGAGCCGAGAACGCGGATACGTGCAATGATGGGGTGCATATGTCTCCTCGAATAAGGTGGGTGAGTTGTGGTTATTCTTCGAGCGTGCTCAGGTCGCCTTCGGGCAGGCCCTGGGCGCGGGCTTTCAGCACGCGCCGCATGATTTTACCAGAACGTGTCTTTGGCAGCTTATCAATAAAGTTAACTTCTTCGGGGCGGGCAATTGGCCCGAGATGCCGGGCGACGTGCTGGCGCAATTCTTCGCTCAGGTCTTCGGTGGGGGCAAATCCGGGCTTGAGATGCACGAAGCAATAGATGGCCTGGCCTTTGACCTCGTGCGGCAGGCCGATGGCCGCCGATTCCGCGACTGCCGGGTGGGTGATGAGCGCGGATTCGATTTCGGCGGTTCCGAGCCTGTGTCCGCTGACCTTGATGACGTCATCGACGCGGCCAATAATCCAGAAGTAGCCGTCCTTGTCGCGCCGGGCCGAGTCGCCAGTCATGTATTTGCCGGGGTATTTCTTCCAATAGGTTTCAACGTAGCGGTCGGGGTCTTTGTAGAGGGTGCGCATCATGGCGGGCCAGGGGTTTTTGAGCACCAGATAGCCTTCGTGGTCATCGGCGACAGGATTGCCTTGCTCGTCCAGGATTTCGGCTTCCTGCCCGAAGAACGGGCGCGTGCCCGAGCCGGGCTTGAGTGGCACGACCGGGGTCGGGGTAATCATAAACATGCCGGTTTCGGTCTGCCACCAGGTATCCATGATGGGGCAGCGTTCCTTGCCGATGACGCGGTGGAACCACTTCCAGGCTTCGGGGTTGATGGGTTCGCCGACCGAGCCGAGCAGGCGTAGCGAGGAAAGGTCGTGTTTGTTGGGCCACGCCTCGCCAAAGCGCATCAGGGCGCGGATGGCGGTCGGGGCGGTGTAGAAGACGCTTACGCCGAATCGCTCGATGAGTTGCCACCAGCGGTTGGGGTAGGGGAAGGCCGGGCCGCCCTCGAACATGAAAATCGTCGCGCCGGTGAGCAGCGGGCCATAGACGAGGTAGGAGTGGCCGGTAATCCAGCCGGGGTCGGCGGTACACCAGAAGCGGTCTTCGTCGTTGATGTCAAAGACGTATTTCAGGGTGGTGTACGTCCCGACCATGTAGCCGCCGTGGGTGTGCAGGATGGCCTTGGGCTTGCCGGTCGAGCCGCTGGTATAGAGGATGAAAAGCGGGTCTTCGGCGTCCATCACCTCGGTGGTGCATTTGCCGTTGGCAATCGGCAGGGCGCACAGGTCGTGGAACCAGTGGTCGCGACCGGCTTCCATGGGCACTTCGTGCCCGGTTCGTTTGACGACAATCACGTTTTCGACAGTCGGGCAGTGGCGCAGTGATTCATCCACGATGCGCTTGAGTTCGACCAGTTTGCCGTTTTGTAGTGAGCCGTCGCAGGTGATGATGAGTTTTGATTCAGAGTCAGAAATGCGCTCATGCAGGGCATCCACTGAAAAGCCGCCAAACACCACCGAGTGAATCGCGCCAATTTTGGCGCAGGCCAGCATGGCGAACATGATTTCGGGAATGCGACCCATGTAAATGGTGACCCGGTCGCCCTTCTCGACGCCCATGGCCTTGATGATGTTTGCCATGCGGCAAACCTCGCGGTTGAGCGAATAATACGAGAAGGTGCGGTCGCTTTTACCGTCTTCTGACTCCCATATCAGGGCCAGTTTGTTCTTGCGATAGGTTTGCAGGTGAACATCGACGCAGTTGTAGGCAATGTTGACTTTTGCCCCGGTAAACCATTTGAAAAACGGCTTCTGGCTGTCGTCGAGAACCTTGTCCCATTTTTTGAACCAGAACAATTCATCGGCGCGCTCGGCCCAGAATCCTTGCAGGTCTTTGCGCGCGCTTTCGGCCAGGGCCTCCCAGTCCTGGACGTACGACTTCGCAATGCTGTCTTGCGATGGGTAATAAACTTCTCCTTCCATGAAAACATCCTCCTTTGGCGATTTGGGGTGTAGTAGGGGCTACTCGCGGATAATGGGCCATCCAGCATTTGCGCATCCATTCCATCTTATACAAAATATGCGGTCATTTTAACCCTAAATAGTCAAATATGTTTATCGAATTTAAGCGCTTTCATAAGCCCCGTCAAGATTGATTGTGAAAAAGAATGTCGCGCCCTGCTCGCGGGTCGATTCGGCCCAAACCCTTCCATTATGGCGGGTAATGATGCGGTGGACAATTGCCAGGCCGACGCCGGTGCCCTCATAATCCTCCTCGCGCACCAGTCGTTGGAAAACCCCGAACAGTTTGTCGGCATAGGCCATATCGAAGCCAATGCCGTTGTCTCGAATGTAATACTGGCGCGAACCATTGTGGTTCATGCAGCCAACCTCGATTTGGGCGGGATTTCTTTGTCGGGTAAATTTATAGGCGTTCGAGAGCAGGTTCACAAAGACTTGTTTTATCAGTGTGTAGTCGGCGTAACATCCACATAATTCATTGATGCTGAATTCGACCCGGCGCTCAGGTTCCAACATGCCAAGTCCGGCAACGATGCCGTGAATCATATCTTCCAGGCTCTCCACCGGGATGTATTCCGGCTTGAGCGCCTGGCGTCCGGTGCGCGAGAAAGCCAGGATTTCATCAATCAGTGTATTCATCTGGCTGGCGTTTTCGGCGATTCTCTCGAGGTAGTTTTTGGCGGTCTCGTTCATGTTTTCCGAAAAATCATTTTGCAGAAT
>JAGVAO010000021.1 GCA_020060235.1 Anaerolineales bacterium
GAATTGTGGTTTGCCCCGCTCGAAGGCGCGGGCGCGCTGGCCGGGCGCATCTACGACCCCGACTACCCGCAGATGCGCGGCGCAGTCCGTATCCAGCGCATGGAGGAGGGCAAAATCGCCGACTTCCCCGCCTACCAGCCGATGGACATTTACCCGCCCGAACTGGTGGTCGAAAACGGCGAGAATTTTGCCCTCAACGACCTGCCCGCCGGGCAGTATCGCCTGACCTACCTGTATAACGGCAAGGTTTACGAGCGGTTTGTCGAAATTTCGCCCGGAATTTTAACGTTGATAACCATCGTTCTCGATTAAACTTGCAGGTAAATAAAAGTAGGGGCGACCCGCCAGGGCCTGAATTTGCCTGAATAGACCAGGGCGGGTCGCCCCTGCTCAATTATCACCAAAAACAAGGAGCAATTTTATGGGACTTAAACCCGACCACTGGATTCGCAAAATGGCGACCGAGCACAAGATGATTGAACCGTTCGTAGAGAACCAGGTGCGCAAGGGCGTCATCTCTTATGGCGTTTCATCCTACGGCTACGACCTGCGCGTGGCCAGCGAGTTCAAAATTTTTACCAATGTCTTCGGCGCGGTGGTCGACCCCAAGCACTTCGACCCCAAGAGCATGGTCGATTTCGTTGGCGACGTGTGCATTGTCCCGCCCAACTCGTTTGCCCTGGCGCGCTCGATTGAGTATTTCCGCATCCCGCGCGGGGTGCTGACGGTCTGCCTCGGAAAATCGACCTATGCCCGCTGCGGAATCATCGTCAATGTGACGCCCTTCGAGCCGGAATGGGAAGGCTATGTCACCCTCGAAATCTCGAACACGACCCCCCTGCCCGCCAAAATCTACGCCAACGAGGGCCTGGCGCAAGTCCTGTTCTTCGAAGCCGACGAAGAATGCGAAACCAGTTACGCCGATAAAAAAGGCAAGTACCAGCACCAGCAGTCGATTGTCCTGCCGAAGCTGTAGGGGCAGACGAAAGAAGAAATACGAAAGAAGTCCTCCATTTTTGACAGGCCAAATGACCTGCAAAATGGGGGACTTCTTTCAATTTCAGAATAGATTATTTCTTGTTTTTCAGAATTCCATCTAGCAAAGAGAATAATCTATCCAAAAACGTGAATTGTGGGCTTGGTTTCGCCTGTTCAAGGCTTGTTTGGCTTGTTTCTTGCTGCTTTGCATATTCTGCCACAACACACGCCTGCCGAATCACAGCCTGAATTGAAAAATTACGAAAATTTTCTACCTGGCTGGTTGCAAAAATCAAAACAATCATGATTAAGATATATCCGCCAAGATATTCTGTTGTTGTCGTGTTGGTCTGTGGCAAAACAACCGTCATCATTAGCTGGATTGCACTTTCAATAATTTGGTTGAGTATGTCTTGCACAAAAGGCGCTCCAATCAATAAAGCAAAAAAGGCCATAATAACCAGATTTGGCACTGTCTTTTTCTCATTAGCATCAGAGTTTTGTTCAGACCAAAGACGAAATGCGCTGATTTCTGGTAACGATAAGTCTTTTAGCAACCAGGACTCCCCGTTTGCAGGTATTGGCTCAAGAGCAATTTCTCTAATATTTTTCAGGCCAAGAGGTTTTGCTGAGCGTAAAATCGCGGTTAAAGAATTAAGAACAAGCTGCAAAATCATTACAAGCGCAAACGTAACAAACCAAAACAAGAAAATATATGTTGGGATAATCAAACCGAACAAAACAAAAAGTTCTTGCTTATCCGTTAGAGAGATTGTAATCAATGATTCTTGGTCATAGTTTTGAGCATACCAGAAGGTTAACATGACAAAGACTATCATTCCAACAACACCGAACAATCGTGTGGTAAGCGAGTTTTTTTTGCTAAAAAGGAACCAGCCCAGTTGAATATACGGGATAGGTATCAATAAAAAGACGGGAATGGCAAAGATTATCAGTATAGGGAGTAACCAGAAAGTTGTGACTGCGGCGGGTTCAACAGGTGTGGGAGCCAAAATAGACCGGGCAGCATTATGCCAAATCTGAACATAAAAGAACCAGACCAAAAGAATTAGATATTGGAAAACCTTTCCTTTGGGGTTCAAATCATCGCTCAAAGGACTGTACGGAAAAACAATGTTTAATAGGATGGATTGCCATTTTGGCCTGTTTTCCACATCAGGCCACTCGGCAAATCTCAATTTCAATGGCGAAAAAACAACTTTTTCAGTGTGCTCAACCAGCGATTTGTAATGCTTAAGGAGTAATTCAGCGCTGTTATCGTATATAGAATCATTTTTCATTATATATTCCCTCTATCGTGTAGATTGCTGTTTTAGTCAACCGTACAAGCCCAAATTGAAATTCAGTCTGGAAAAAGTTTTCCGTTGGGCCGATCTCGTTAATGTTGCTGAAATCCCTATCAAGAGATGAAAATAAGGGCACAATAAACCCAAGGTGGTTTGTATTTCAATTCTCTTGTGCCACACAGTAAGAATCGCTTTACTATCATTTCAACTTGTTCGTAGTTACTTCTGCTAATGCAAAAATTCTCTCTGTGATTGGGAGATTTTTACTTTATAACAAACACTCCCCTCGCGCTGGGGCGGGTGAGGAAGGCGCGCGAGGCGATGCCGGATTGGGCAAAGGCGGTTGCCATCGCATCTTGTACTTTTTGCGTGTCTGCGGCCTCGACAAAGGCGATGAGCGACGGCCCGGCTCCCGAAAGCGCTGCCGCGCCGCAGCGTTTGGCCGCTAAATAGGCCGCTTCGCCGCCGGGAATGTGCCTGAGCCGGTACGGCTGGTGAAGTTTATCGTCCATGACCCGCGCCAGCAGGGACAGGTCGCCCGCGCGCAGGGCTTCGGTCACCAGCACGGCCCGGCCAATGTTGAAGATGGCATCCTGGCGCGAAACTGAATCGGGCAAGACCGCCCGCGCGGTTTTGGTCGGCAAATCCATTTCGGGTTTGACGATGACAATCGTCAGCGGCGGCAGGTCGAAGCGGCGTGAAATGACCTCGTCGCTGCAGCAGGCCGAGGCCACCAGGCCGCCCAGCAGGGCCGGGGCAACATTGTCGGGATGCCCCTCGATGTCGTTGGCCAGCCTGAGCAGTCCCATGCCGTCAAGCGGATTGCCTAACAGGGCGTTGGCCGCCGCCAGCCCGCCGACGATGGCCGCCGCGCTCGACCCCAGCCCCGAAGCGAGCGGGATGTTATTCTCGGCGAAAATATCCAGCGCGGGGGGCATTTCCTTGCCGCAAGATTCAAACAGGCGCGCCATCGAGCGCGTCAGCAGGTTGTCGGAGGATTGGTTGAGGACGTCCTCGCCCTCGCCGCTGGCCCGGTAGCGCAGGCCCGGCGCGGTGGAGGAGCGCGCCTCGACCCGGATGTGATTCCAGATGTCGAGCGCCAGGCCGAGGCTGTCAAATCCCGGCCCGAGGTTGGCCGATGTGGCGGGGACATGAATGTTGATGAGGGTGTCTGTGTTCATGGATGCCTTTTTGACATTATAATCGCGCCAATCTATTTCCCGGAGTTTTCCCATGACTTATCAAGGCGTTTTACATCGTTACGGGCATTTGCTCGACCTGCCCGCCCACACCCGCCCGGTTTCGTTGCTCGAAGGCGATACCCCGCTGATTCCTATGCCGCGCCTGGGCGCTGAACTCGGCTGTGAGTTATACGTCAAGTTCGAGGGGCTCAACCCGACCGGCTCGTTCAAAGACCGGGGCATGACCGCCGCCATCAGCGAGGCCCTGGGGCGCGGCGCGCAAACGGTCATTTGCGCTTCGACCGGCAACACGGCCGCTTCGGCGGCGGCTTACGCGGCCCGTTCAGGCCTGCGGGCAATTGTGCTCATCCCTGAAGGCAAAGTGGCGATGGGCAAACTGGCCGGGGCGGTGGCTTACGGGGCCGAGGTCATCCAGGTGCAGGGGTCTTTCGACGATGCCCTTTCGCTGGTGGTCGAGATTACCCAGAAAACGCCGATTGCCCTGGTCAACTCGATTAATCCCTACCGCATCGAGGGCCAGAAGAGCGCGGCCTTCGAGATTTGCGACAGCCTGGGCGGAGCGCCCGATTGGTTGTGCCTGCCGGTTGGCAATGCGGGCAATATCACCTCGTACTGGGCCGGGTTCAAACAGTATCACCTCATAAATAAAACCGGCCTGCCGCAAATTTTGGGCGTCCAGGCGGAAGGGGCCGCCCCGCTGGTGCTCGGACACCCGGTCGAGAAACCTGAGACGGTGGCGACCGCCATCCGCATTGGGCGGCCGGCGCGGGGCGAACAGGCCCTCGAAGCGGCCCAAGAGTCGAACGGGATGATAATCGCCGTTTCGGACGAGGAAATTCTCTCGACCCAGCGACTCCTTGCCAGCGAGGGGGTTTGGGTCGAACCGGCTTCAGCGGCGGGCATGGCCGGTTTAATGGCCCGAACGGCTGCGGGTGAGTTCGACCCGCGCGGCAAACGGATTGTGGTCGTCTGCACCGGACACGGGTTGAAGGACCCGGCCATCGTGACTGAGTCGTTCCAATCTCCCCAAATCATCCCGGCGACTTACGAAGCCCTTTCAAGTCTGGTCGCTTAAAAGCCGTTGTGATATAGTTAAACCATGTTTGGCTCGCATTTTCTGGCAAATGAACCGGACGGGAAGGGGCCTTCCCTTGCGCGCATGGAAGCGGTTTACCGCGAGGAGCGCAGCCACGCCTTGCTGGTGGCCCACCAGGCCGAAAAACAGGCCGCCTTTTTGCTGGTGGCTGGCGATTTGTGGCCGACCTGTGTTTTGAATGAAGAATCCCGCTCGCTGGCGGGCACAAAGCCGTCTTTCGACGAGTGGGCTGGCGCGCCTGTTGCGCATGGTTCCCTGCCTTTGTTTGCCCTGCGCGCCGCGAAAATTTGGTTTGCGCATACCCCCCCGCCCGAATCGATGCGGTTCGCGCCGGGGGATTTTTTTGCCCTGCTCGGGGAGTGCATTTCGGGCGACCAGCCTTGCATGTTGTGGGGGCGTTCGCTGGAAGACGAGTTTTTTGCCTTCTTCCCCGGCGGCGGCAAAATGGCCGACCAGGTGCTGGATATTTCGACCGGCGAACTGGTTTCTGACCCGGTTCTGGTTGCGCCGCTGCTCAATTACCATTATTCTGAAGTTGTCGTCGAGCGGTTTGCCTTTTCCCCCGACCTTGAAGGTTGGCAGGAGTATCGCCTGCACCGCTCTTTTTGCGATGTTTGTGAGAATTTCCTGTCCCGCTACAGCCAGTTGGTCGGACGGGTGATGGCGCAATCGCTAATGCGCGCTGTCAACGCTTTTGCCCGCCAGGCAACCCTGCCGGTCGAAATGCGCCAGGGCATGGTGTACGACAGCCTGGTTTTGCCCGACCTGGCCTCGACCCGTGAAACCTACCGCAATTTGCTGGCCTACATGCTCGAACAGGCCGAACAGGTTATCGGCAAGAAACTGGTTGCTTCGATGCTGTTCGACGAACTGCAAAGCCTGCCTCAATCTTCACGTAACGAAGCCGGGGGCATTCTGCTCGAAAAATATCTTGCCCCATCCCAGCCCGGAGGTTAGACAATGCCTCACTCATTACGCTCCAGACAAGAATACACCCTGCTGCTGCTGACCATGTCGCTGCTTGTGTTAATTTATGTATGGGTCTACCTGTATGCCCCGCTGGGCGGCATGAGCGATGAAATTGTGCTCAACCTGATTTACCTGTTTTTTGTCATTTATCCGCTTATTATCCTATGGCGCATCCTGGATTTTTACGACCAGCAGGATAATCCGCGCCGCATCTGGCTAGATTTCCTGTTCGGGTTTGGCCTGTTTTTTGTTGGCGAAGCCCTTTGGGCGATAACCAACGTCACCGCAGGCGAAGTGCCTTCGCCTTCCATGGCCGACGCCTTCTTTGTCTTTGGCTATTTCTTCCTTGTGACCGGGCTGGTGCGCCAGTACAACCTGGTTTTTCCCGCCCGAAAGCAAAACCTGGCGGTTGCGACTGTTTTGCTTTGGCTGGCAGGCATCGGCCTTTCTTTCGGGTTTATTTATCTGTTTACCGGCGCCTGGGGGCTGGATGGTTTCTTTGAATACCTTTACGTTGCCCTCGATTTGCTGTTGGCCCTGCTGGCTTTTTACCTGATGCGCACCTTCGGCAACAGTTTGCTGGCCCGTCCGTTGTGGGGGTTTGTGGCCCTGTTTGTGGCCGATTTAATTTACGGGTTGCTGGTAACTTCTGATACCTACGCCTATGTGTTGCAACACTCCGATTTCACCCGCCTGTTTTCAGACATGGCCTACAACCTGGCTTACATCATCTTTGCCGTCGCTTTTTGGGGACACTACGCGGTACTTAAGTACGATGCGGAAGACGCGGCGATTGAAAAATAACCTTTATGGATGAAAAAACGGCGCGGACTCACCCGCGCCGTTTTTCCGTTTAATGGGCCTTTGCCAGTCTATTGCTTTTGCGCCTCGTCGTAAGCCTTTACGTCGGCGATGGCTTTCTTCACGTTGACAAAGGGCAACACCAGCAAGCCCGCCACGAAGAAGAAAATCAATGAGAGCAGCGCCGGGCGCAGGCTGCCGAACATCTGGTTCATCAGGCCGAACAACAGCGGGCCAATCCACGACGTACCGCGCTCCGAAACCTCGTAGAAGGAATAGAACTCCGCTTCCTTGCCTTCGGGAATCATCTGCGCGAACAGGCTGCGGCTGATGGCCTGGCTTCCGCCCAGCACCAGCGCAATCATAAAGCCCAGGCCATAGAACTGCATCACGCGGCTGTCTCCATACAGGCCGCCATAGGCATAAATGACCACACCCGCCCAAATCACCAAGCTGACGATAATCGATTCTTTTGCGCCCATCTTGCCTGCCAGCCAGCCCCAGAAGAGCGCCCCGCCGAAAGCCACGAACTGAATCATCAGGATGATGATGGTCAGCGTGCCCTGTTCGATTTCCAGGCCGCCGTTAATCAGCGGGGCTGCCGCAAAAGTGGCCGAAACAGCAATGACGGTCTGGATACCATCATTGTAAAGGAAGTAAGCCAGCAGGTATTTGAGTGTTTCGGGAAAGTGCCTGATTTCGCGCAGGGTTTTTCCCAGTTGCTTGAATCCAATCCTGACATAGTTTTCGCCGGGCGGCAATGGGCGGGCTGCGCGCCGGGAGCGCAGTCTGCTCCAGGTGATGAGCGAAAATCCTATCCACCACAGGCCTGCCGAGGCCAGGTTAATCCGCACGGCCAGTTCGGTCGGCACCCCCAGCGCATCGCGGAACTGGTAGAAAATCAGGTTGAGCAGCAGCAGCAGGCCGCCGCCCATGTAGCCCATCGCCCAGCCGTAAGATGAAACACTGTCGCGTTTGTCTTCGCTGGCAATGTCGGGCAGGTAGGCGTTATAGAAAACGATTGCCGCACCGAAGGCCAGGTTGGCGAGAATGTAGAGAAGCCCGCCCAGCCACCACAGGTCGCCGGTGACGATAAACAGGCTGATGGTGGCCAGCGCGCCAAGTGTGGCGAAGATTTGCATCATTTGCTTGCGCATTTGCGAGTAGTCCGCAATTGCGCCGAGCACCGGCAGCAGCAAAACCTGCAAGCCAACCGAAATCGAGACACAGTACGGCAGGAAGGAATCCGGGGCAATTTGCAGCCCTGCCAGGGTGGCGGTCAGCGGATATTGGCTGGCAATCGCCTCGCTCCACTCGAACCCGTTTTTCGCCAGGAACTCGACCCTGGCGGCTTCCCGCGCCAGCGAGGCCAGGTATGGCCCGAGGAAGACCGTTCCGACAGTGGTGCTGAAGGCCGAGTTGGCCCAATCGTACATCGCCCAGCCGAAAATTTCTCGTTTGTCGTTGGGCTGGGGCTGTTGTTCGACTGCGGTGGAAGAATTCATTTTATCTCCGCTGGTGCTGGATTTGTGTGGGGGCGTATTGCTATTTTACAGTGTTTTACCAAAAATGTCGGAATTGCAATGAACTTTTACCAAATTGCTTAACTGCCAATGTTTTGTCATACGCTTGAAATGAGGTTGTACGATTACAAAAAATGGCTGTGTGTTAGCATAACAGCGTGGAGACAAAACGCGGTTTTCTGTTCAAATCGGCGCAGCAGCCCTTGCAGGTTCTGGGCAAGGACGAGTTGGAATCCTATGTGCGCGCCTGCCAGAACGATAACCAGACCGGCTTCATCGAGATTGGCGACCCTGCGGGCGCGTATGCCCTGTTCGGGCTTTTGATGGTGCGTGGACAGTTGGTCAACGCTTACCGCTTCGACGACCCCGCCCTGCGCCTGCCGGAATCGGATTGGCTGGAACATGCGGTTTCCTCCCTGCCAGTGTTTGGGCTGCGCACCCTGTCGCTGACCCCGCACGCCATGCGCCTGGTCAAAATTTTGGTCGAACAGTCCCGCAGCGGACGTACCCAATCGGTTCATTCCGGTTCGCTTGAATCAACGGTGGCAAAATGGCAGGCAAGCGCAGACCCGGTTTTGCTGCACCTGGCCTGGCCCGGCGCCGATGGGCTGGCCTTCCTGCCCGGCGGTGGACTTCCCCCGCACCAGACGCTCTTCCTGGCTGCCGACCAGGTCTTGCACAGCGCCGGGGGCATGTCGGCCTTGTACGGCTGGAAGGAGCCACGGGCCAGGCTGCGGGTTTATTCCAGCCAGGTCAACGGCCCGGCCTGGGACGAGTACCTCCTGCACCTCGCTTTTGCCTGGCAGGTGGCGCATCTCTTTCAACGATTCGAGGAATTGACTGGCCGCCTGCTTGTCAATACGTTGGTGCGCGAAATCAACTTTTCCGCTTCGGCGCACGGGTGGAACATTGCCGTTTCAGCCCATAGCCTGACCGACCAGGCGTTGTTCCCCTCGCCGGGGCAGGCCTGGCAGGTGTACCAGCGCCTTTTTGAAATTATCGGTCAACATGCCGAATCCATCCTGGGGGGAGATTTACTGTCCATGTTGCTGCGCGAGGCCCAAAACCGGTTGTATGCGCCGTATCGGGCAGTGTATGAACGTTACGCGGCGATGATTGCGCTGGAAAAAAGTATCCCTGGCGTATAGTTGAAGGGGAAAGCCCCTCCCGGCCATAATTTTACACGTCCACCTGCCGGTTGGCGGCGCGGCGCAAACGGTCGCGAATGGCCAGCCCCAGTCCCTGTTCGCCAAAATCACGCGCCAGGATGACGTCCACCCCGGCCTCGTCCAACGCGCGCAAGCCTGCAAACAGGCTGCGGGCAATCTTCTCCAGCCCGGTTTCTGAACCCAGACGGAAAACCTGGAATGCGCCATCCACAAACTGCTCGCAGTCTTCATCGGCCAGCAGCAACCCGACAAGTTCGCCTCGCGCGGCGCGCTCTTGCGCCATTTCTGCCATTTTCTCAATCACCCCGGCGGGGGATTGCCGCCAGTGAAAAAGCACCAATTCAGCGCGCGGCGCGTAGTGCTTGTCGAGCAAACCTGGCGATACCTGCGGCTCGCTATCGCCCGCCGGCGAGGCAGTTAGCAGGCGGACAGGCCCAAGCAGCGCTTCAAGGCTTTCGCGCGAGATACCGCCCGGGCGCAGGATGACCGGCTGGCCGCCGCTGACATCCAGCACCGTCGATTCGACCCCGATGTCGGTTGGCCCGCCATCCAGCACCAGGTCAATGCGCCCTTCCAGGTCGGCCAGGACATGCCGGGCAGAGGTCGGACTGGTGCGTCCAAAGCGGTTGGCAGATGGCGCGGCGATGGGTGTTCTGCTGGCCTTGAGCAAGGCGCAGGCCACCGGGTGAGCCGGGATGCGGACCGCCACGCGCGGCAGTCCCGCTGTGACATTCTCCGGGACGATGTCTTGTCGGGGCAGGAGCAGGGTAAGCGGTCCGGGCCAGAAAGCCTCCGCCAGGCGATAAACCACCTCGGGGATTTCGCGGGCAACCCGCGGCAAATCTTCCAACCCCGCCAGGTGAACAATCAACGGGTCATACGTGGGACGGCCCTTGGCTGCGAAAATGCGCGCCACAGCCCGCGGGTTGAGGGCGTCTGCGCCCAACCCGTACACGGTTTCGGTCGGGAAAGCCACCAATCCGCCGCGCCGAATGACACCGGCGGCCCTGAGAATGGATTCGTCTTCGGTCGATGCAGATGTGACAGTCAAATATTCGGTCATGTGTGTTTCCTGGTGGGTTTTGGGATTGTATCAGAAAAGCGGCCCGGGTAAAAAACGTCCGCCGTGAACAGGCAGAGTCAGTATAATTGTAACCATGGATACCTTTGCCCGTTACCAGCAACTCAAACAGGAAATCAACTTCCACCTGTATCGTTACCACGTCCTCGACGCTCCGGTCATCAGCGATGCTGAGTATGACAAACTGTGGAACGAGTTCAAGGCCCTCGAGGCCGCGCACCCCAACTGGGTCACGCCCGATTCGCCCAGCCAGCGCGCCGGGGCAGTTGTTTCGGACAAGTTCGAGAAGGTGCGCCACCCGCGCCCGATTCTCAGCCTGGCGAATGCCTTCGGCGCGGCGGATGCGCGCGCCTGGTACGAGCGTATTCGCAAAATCGATGACCGGGTTGAGCAGGCAAAGTTTACCGTCGAGCCGAAGATTGACGGGTTGAGCGTTGTACTCCACTACCGCGGCGGGGTCTTTGCCCAGGGCGCGACGCGCGGCGACGGGGAGATAGGCGAGGATATAACGGCCAACCTGCGCACGGTGAGGGCGATTCCGCTTCAGATTCCGGTATCCAGTGGACAGTATTCAGTATCCAGTACCCAGAAGTCAGAGACCAATATTGGGCAATTATCTTTTTTGGGGAATGTGTCTGAAGAAAATCGCCAATTACCAATCCCCAAAACCCTGGTAATACGCGGCGAAGTTTTCATTAACAACAAGGATTTCGAGGCCATGAATACTCGCCTGGCCGAAGCCGGGGAGAAAACCTACCTCAATCCACGTAATTCGGCGGCAGGTTCGCTGCGCCAACTCGACCCGGCCATTACGGCTTCGCGCCCGCTGACGATTTTGGTCTACCAGGTGGTTTATTGGGAAGACGAAGCGGGACGCCAGCCGCCGATGGCCCAGTCCGAAACCCTGGCCTGGCTCAAAGCCCTGGGCTTTCCCGTCTCCGCCGCCGCCCGTACCTTTGACAACCTCGATGAGGCGATTGCCTACACCGAAACCTGGGACAAGCGCCGCGACGAACTGGGGTATGAAATTGACGGCATGGTCATCAAACTGGACGACCTGCGCCTGGCCGACGAACTTGGCTTTGTCGGCAAAGACCCGCGCGGGGCGGTGGCTTTCAAATTCCCGGCCCGCGAGGTGACAACGACATTGCTCAATATCGAAGTCGAAGTCGGGCGGACGGGGGTGCTGACCCCGCGCGCCGCGCTCGAAGCGGTCGAAATTGGCGGGGTGGTTGTGCGCAACGCTACCCTGCACAACTTTGATTACATCGCCGAAAAAGACATCCGTATCGGCGACCGGGTGCTGGTCAAACGCGCTGGCGAGGTCATCCCGTATGTCATCGGCCCGGTGGTGGATGCCCGCTCCGGCGCGGAAATGGCCTACATCCCGCCCCAGGCCTGCCCGGCTTGCGGCCAGCCGGTCGAACACTTCGAGGGCGAAGTCGCCTGGTACTGCGTCAACGCCGCCTGCCCGGCCCAACTCGTCCGCAACCTGGAGCATTACGTCTCGCGCGGCGCAATGGACATCAGCGGTCTGGGCGTCAAAATTGTCGAGCAGTTGATTTCCGCCGGGCTGGTGCGCGATGTGGCAGACCTGTACACCCTGACCCGCGAGCAATTGCTCAACCTGGAAGGTTTCGCCGACAAAAAAGCCGACAACCTGCTGGCGGCCATCGCAGATTCAAAGTCGCGTCCGCTTAACCGGCTCATCACCGCCCTGGGCATTCACGGCGTGGGCGAAGTCGCCGCCGCTGACCTGGCGAAGCACTTTGGGGCTCTCGACGCCCTGGCCGCCGCCACGCCCGCTGACCTGGAGGCCATCGAAGGCTTTGGCCCCAACACCGCCGCCTCGATTGTCGATTGGTTTGCCCGTCCCGCCAACCAGAATTTGCTGGCGAAGTTGAAGGCGGCGGGAGTTTGGCCTGTAGCCAGCCAGTACCCAGTGACCAGTAACCAGTCTGCGGCGCTGGCGGGAATGACGTTTGTCGTCACCGGCACGCTGCCGACCCTCAGCCGCGAGGGGGTCAAGGAATTCATCGAATCGCATGGCGGCAAAGTCACCGATTCGGTCAGCAAAAAGACCAGTTACCTCGTCCTGGGCGAAAATCCCGGCTCGAAGCATGACAAGGCCTTGGCGTTGGGCGTTCCGGTTTTGGATGAAGCCGCGCTGCGAAAACTGGCCGCCGAATGAGTCCACTTACGAAATCGGGCCTGATAACGTATAATCGCCCGCGTTGCCAACCTGGAAGACAAAAATTTAGCATATTCATGGCAGGCCGTTGACACAGGCGGCCTTGCTGTTTTGTTTTTTGTGCAGACTACGATTCGATTCGCGGAGGAGGCGGTATGGAACCCAAGTACATCATCTTTACGGGCGGGGTGGTCAGTTCGGTCGGCAAAGGCGTCACCGCAGCGGCGCTGGGATTGCTACTCAAACAGCGCGGCTTCAAGGTTGCCGTTCAAAAACTCGACCCTTATATTAACGTAGACCCCGGCACGATGAGCCCGTATCAGCACGGCGAAGTCTTTGTGCTGGATGATGGCGCGGAAACCGACCTCGACCTGGGGCATTATGAGCGTTTTATCGATATCCGCTTGAACAAGGTCTGCAACTTCACCACCGGCCAGGTTTATGCCGAGGTCATCCATAAGGAACGCCGCGGCGATTACCTGGGCGGGACCATCCAGGTTATTCCGCATATCACCAACGAAATCAAGCGGCGCATCAAACTGGTGGCGCGCGCCATGGACGCCGAAATCGTCATCCTCGAGGTCGGCGGCACGGTCGGCGACATCGAATCGCTGCCATTCGTCGAATCATTGCGTCAGTTGCGCAGCGAGGTTGGGCGCGAAAACGTTTTCTTCATCCATGTCACCTGGCTGCCCTTCATCGGCGCGACAGACGAACTCAAGACCAAACCCACCCAGCACTCGGTCTCGGAACTGCGCTCGATTGGTATTTCGCCGAACATGATTATCGCCCGCTCCGACTTTGAAGTGCCCGAAGAATTGTGCGAGAAGATAGCCCTGTTCTGCGACGTGGAAAAGAACGCGGTCGTGCCGATGAAAACTGCCGAGGTCTTGTACGAAGTGCCGCTCCTGCTCGAAAAATTGGGCGTCGGCGATTATGTCGTCGAGCGCATGGGACTGAAACCGACCAGCCAGCCCGACTGGCACGAGTGGGAAGACCTGGTGGCGCGGGTGCGCAAACCGAACAAGCCCGAAATCCGCGTGGCGCTGGTGGGCAAGTATGTCGAACTGCACGATGCTTATATGTCGGTACGCGAGTCGCTTAAACACGCTGCCCTGGCCGTCGGGGTCGATGCGCACATCGACTGGGTTCACTCGGCAGACCTGGAGAAAAACAAAGGCTGGGATATCATCGAAGCCGCCGATGCCATCCTGGTTCCGGGCGGGTTCGGCTCGCGTGGAATCGAAGGCAAAATCGCGGCCGCGCGGTATGCGCGCGAAAACAAAGTCCCTTATCTCGGCCTGTGCCTGGGGATGCAGTTAATGTGCGTCGAATTTGCCCGCAATGTCATAGGTTACGAGTACGCCAATTCGAGCGAATTCGACCGTGCCACGACCCACCCGGTCATCGACCTGATGCTCGAACAGCGTGGCATTACCGACATGGGCGGCACGATGCGCCTGGGCCTGTATCCCTGCGATTTGCAGCCCGGCTCAAAATCCGCCCAGGCCTATGGCGTTCCACGGGTCGATGAGCGCCATCGTCACCGCTTCGAGTTCAACAACAATTACCGCGCCGATTTCGAGAAGGCCGGCATGGTCTTTTCGGGCCTTTCGCCCGACGGCAAACTGGTCGAAATTTCGGAAGTCAAGGACCACCCTTTTATGGTTGGCAGCCAGTTCCACCCCGAATTCCTGTCGCGCCCTAATCGTCCGCATCCGCTTTTCCTGGGCTTTGTGCGTGCCGCGGCGGAGAGGGTGAAGGCCAGGGCCAAAAAAGCCAAATAGGAATAGGCTATAATTGCCCTGCCAAAGGAGAGATGACCATGCGAGATGATACCCGCCCCCCTATTATTGTTTGCGAGAACGTTTCCAAATGGTACGGAGATTTTCAGGCACTTAAAGATGTCAACCTTGAAGTGCGCAAAGGCGAGGTCATCGTCATTTTCGGCCCGTCCGGCTCCGGCAAATCGACCTTCATTCGCACCATCAACCGCCTTGAAGAGCACCAGGAAGGTAAAATTGTTGTCGATGGCATCGAACTGAACCATGACACCCACAACATCGAAATGATTCGCATGGAAACCGGCATGGTTTTCCAGCAGTTCAATCTTTTCCCGCACCTGACGGTGTTGGAAAACATCACCCTGGCGCCCATCCAGGTTCGCAAATGGAGCAAGGAAAAAGCCCAGGAAGCCGCCCGGCAGTTGCTTGTGCGCGTCGGCATCCCTGAGCAGGCCGATAAATATCCCGGCCAACTTTCGGGCGGCCAGCAGCAGCGGGTTGCCATTGCCCGCGCCCTGGCCATGCAGCCGAAAATCATGCTTTTTGACGAACCGACTTCCGCGCTCGACCCCGAAATGATTAAGGAAGTGCTCGATGTGATGGTTGAACTGGCGCGCTCCGGCATGACCATGCTGGTCGTGACGCACGAAATGGGGTTTGCCAAGGCCGTTGCCGACCGCATGGTCTTTTTCGACAAAGGCCAAATCGTCGAAATCGGCACCCCACAAGAAATCTTCACCGCGCCCAAAGAAGAGCGCACCCAACTTTTCCTTTCCCAAATCCTGACCCATTGAGTTTGCTTCGTTATTCAACTGCAATGTCAGGTTTCCATGAGCGGGAGTAAGATAACAGGCGGGGCAAGTGCCTCGCCTTTTCTTTAACTATGGCCGCCAAAGTCATCCTCAATCCTTACTCAAACCGCTGGAACGCCCGCGCCCGCTGGCCGCAAGCCGAATCGGCCCTGCGGACGGCTGGTGTGGATTTCGACCTGGAGATTTCAGACAGGCCGGGGGATATTGCCCTGCGGGCCGAGCGCGCCGCGCGGGAAGGCTTTTCTCCCGTTATCGCAGCCGGCGGCGATGGGACGCTTGGCGAGGCGGTCAACGGCCTGCTCAAGGCTGCCGGGTCGCCGGATGGGAAAGTCACCCCGTTGGGCATCCTGCCGCTGGGCACGGCCAACGACTTTGCCGAACACGCCCTCGGCCTCCCGCTCGACCTGGAGGCCGCCGCGCAGGTGATTGCCACCGGCAGGCTGCGCGCAGTCGATTTGGGAACGGTGAATGGGCGTTATTTCATCAACAACACCGCCCTCGGGCTCGAACCTTACATTACCATCATCCAGAGCAAAATCGGCTGGCTGAAAGGGGTTCCGCGCTACCTGCTGGCGGCTATGCGCGGTATGCTCGACCGTCCCGGCTGGAACGCTGAAATGGAATGGGATGGCGGCCAGTACAGCGGGCCGGTTTCGCTGGTTTACATCGGCAACGGCGGGCGCAGCGGCGGCGTTTTTTACATGGCTCCCGGCGCCGACCCTGCCGACGGCAGGCTGACGATTGTGCATGGCTACCGCGCCACCCGCCGGGGCATGTTCCAGATGCTGCCCCTGGCGATGAAGCCCGGCCCCGGCAATTACACCCAAAGTCCGGGGGTGACCGAGTTCGATTGCCAGTGGCTCAAGGTGCGCCTCGACCATCCCAGCCCCGCCCACGCCGACGGCGATATCTTCACCACATCCGCCACCGAGTTCGAGTACAAAATTTACCCGGCGCGTATGCCGGTGCTTGGGCCGTAGCCGCTTTCTGCGTCTCGCCGCGAATCAGGTAAAATACGGGGGTATGAATCAACAAACGACCGCTTTGCGCAATACCTTTACAGTTTTGTTCTTCGTTTTCTTTGCCGTTGCCATGCTGGGGGGGCTATTTTGGGCCAACCTGCTTTACGTCCAGCGCAGTTCGGCCAGTACTGAGTTCCTGCCGCTCTGGGTTGGCGCGAACAATCTGCTGCTCGAGGGCGTAACTCCTTACGGCGAGTTTACTACCTACGAAATCCAAAAAATGGTTTACGGGCGAGTTGCCGGGCCGGGAGAACTGCCCCTGCGCGTCAACATCCCTTTGCCGTTGTTTTTGCTTTTCCTGCCCTTTGGCGCTGTGGGGGATATGGAACTGGCGCGGGCCGCCTGGATGGTGATTCTCGAAATTGGCCTGGTTCTGCTGGTTGTCTTTTCCCTGCGCCTGGCCCAGTGGCGGGCGCATCCGTTATGGATGTTCTTTCTCGTCCTGTTTGGGGCGTTCTGGGCCGCCTCGGTCGAATCCCTGCTGGCGGCCAGTATGACAATCCTCCTGGCTGTCTTTTTGCTGGGCGCGATGCTGGCCCTGCGCGCTTCGTTGGATGAACTGACGGGTATGCTGCTGGCTTTCTCCTTTTTTAATCTGGAAATGGGCGGTCTGCTGCTGCTCTTCCTGCTGGCCTGGATAACCCTCAACGGGCGCTGGCGAATCTGGGCTGGCCTGTTGATGACCCTGACTTTGCTGGTCGGCGTTGCCTTCATCATCGATTCTGAATGGGTCTGGGGTTTTGCCCGCGCCGTCTGGCTCAACTGGCACGCAAGCATGACACCGACGACTTTTTCCCTGTTCACGGGCTGGTTTCCCGGCTTGGGCGAACGCATGGCCTGGGGGCTGGCTTTTGTGGTGCTCCTGCTCTTGATGGTCGAGACTGGGCAGGCTTTTCGGCGCGGCAACCTGCAATGGGCCTGGTTGGCCTGCCTGGCGGCCGCGGCAACCCCCCTGGTTGGCCTACCCGTAAAACAGGATGGGTTGGTTTTCCTTGTGCCTGCTTTCCTGTTGGCGGCCTCGGTTTTCTCCCAGCGCTGGGCAGTGGTGGGAGGCTGGGTTGGCCTGTTCAGTTTACTGGCGGCTTTTGGCGCATCGTGGACATTTTCCCACTGGGACGTTGAATCGGGATTCTTGTGGCTGTCCCTGCTGGCTGTCGCGCTGCTTTACTGGGTGCGCTGGTGGGTAACCCGCCCCGCCCGCCTGTGGGCCGACCAGGTCGCAACAGGGAAAACCGTTCCCTATTAACCAACATAACTTGGATGAGAAATAATGTCACGGGTGCTGGAAAAACTCTACGTCAAAATTGAGCATTTGTGGGGGCTGGTTGTTTTATTGGGTATTTTTATCTTTGTCAATACCCATCCCATTCGCCCGAACGATTTTTGGTTTCATATTGCCTATGGTCGCCTGATTGTCGAAAATTGGGCGCTGCCTGTGGTTGATACCTTTTCGTTCACCATGTACGCCCAGCCCTATGAGTTTGCTCACAATTACTGGTTGGCGCAGGTGTTTATGTACTGGCTGTTTGAAAGTGGCGGCGCAGAATGGAGCATCCTGGCTTTTAGCATTTTTGTGACTGCTGCTTATGCGGTCCTTTTCTTTTTTGCAGCCTTTATTACGCGTGGTAACTGGCGCATTGCCGCTGTTGTAACCCTGTTTGCGGCGTCATTGGGCATTAGCAATTGGAATATTCGCCCTCAAACCCTGGTTTATTTATTGGCTGCCTTATCAGTGGTGGGTATTGGACGATTTAAGGCATCTGAGCGTAAACTTGCCTGGGGCATATCGCTCAGCGTAATAATGATGCTCTGGGTTAATAGCCACGGCACATACTTTGTTCCTTTTATTTTGGCGGGAGCATGGCTGGTGGATTTGTTGAGGCAGGCGATTCTGGAAAAGAATTGGCGGTTTCTCATCCCCGGTTTACAGTTGTTTTTATCCCTGCTGGTTGGCGTCTTAATCAATCCGCGAGGCGTACAGGTTTTTTCCTACCTGCTGACATTGACATCTGCTCCCAGTGTACAGGGTTATGTTGCTGAATGGCAGCCTATCCGCTTGGATGGTGGCGTAACAGGTATCGTTTTCCTTGTTATGACAGTTGCCTTGTCTCTCGGATGGATTTTATCGAGAAAGAAATTGGCTTTGTCCGAGTTGCTCTCTTTGCTTTTCTTTCTCGCGCTCAGTCTACGTTATGAGCGGGCTGTTGTCTGGTTTGGAATTACGCAAGCGCCATTGCTATTGTCTTTCTTGCAATTAATTTTTGTCCGTTTCAACGCGATGGCTGCTTTTACGGACAGGCAAAATCATAAACTTAATCTTGCTCTTGCCGCCTGTTTGGTGGTTTTATCCTTTTTTTCTTTGCCGTGGTTCAAAATGTATTGGCCGCTTAGTCCTGAAAAGAAGAGTTTGTATGGATTGGACACACCTGTTGCGGCGGTTGGGTTTATAACAGGCCAGCCGCTCCCTGACCGGATTTTTGCGGAGATTGCTTTTAGCAGTTACATTACCTGGGCCGGAATGGGAAATTACAGGGTTTTTGCCGACCCGCGCTTTGATTTATATCCTGAGGCTGTTTGGGCTGATTATATTAAAATTAGCGCGGCGCAAGACCGTTGGGAAGAAAAATTAGAGTACTACAATGCCAATATGTTAATGCTGTCACCTGATACGCAGGCAAACCTGGTTCATCAGGCCGGTGCTTCGCCGCAATGGGAGTTAATGTATGATGATGAGACGGCTGTTGTTTTTGTCCGGCGCGGATGGCAGGAAAGTATAAATAGAAAACCTTAAGAAATGCCTGTTCCTGTGCTATACTCGCAAACGACAGGTTGGCTGATGAATCAAATAACCCTTGTAATTGTCGATGACCACCCCCTCTTTCGCCAGGGCATTGTAGATACATTGTCCCTCGAGCCGAACCTGCGTGTTATCGGCCAATCGTCACATGGCGAAGATGGATTGGAACTGATTCGAAGCCTTGCGCCTGAGATTGCGATTGTGGATGTCAACCTGCCCGGTATGAACGGGCAGCAAATCACGCACGAACTTGGCGCCGAAAAAGCCCCAACGCGGGTCATCCTGCTGACTGCTTATGACGATATGGAACAGGCCCTGCACGCCGCTATTGCGGGCGCATCTGCTTATTGCTCGAAAGACATTCAGCCCGCAGACTTGCTCGAAGTGATTCACGTGGTTTCACAGGACAAGTTTGTCATGGGCGGGCAGATTATGACCGCCCTTGAATTGCAAACCTGGATAGCGCGCCAAATCGAGGCTTCGCGCCGTTCTTATTCCGAGCCGGGCAACCCCTATCATCCGCTTTCAGACCGCGAAATGGAAGTACTGAATTGCGTTGTCGGCGGCATGAGCAACAAAGAAATCGCCGCCCTGCTGGGCATCAGCCACCAGACCGTCAAAAACCATATCACCTCCATCCTGCGCAAATTTAATGTCGAAGACCGCACCCAGGCGGTGGTTTATGCCTTAAAGCGTGGCTGGGTCAAATTGCACCAGGATGACCGTTTGCAGGAGTAATTTCCAATGCCAGAAGAATCCATCAGTCCTCTTGAAGAAGCCCGAAAAAGTGTCCAGTCTGCGCTGGACGAATCCAGCCGCTCTTTGCATGAAGTTACCTTGATGATTGAGCAAAGCCAGGTCGAGGTAGGCAAACTTACCCAACGTAATGCGGCGATAACGGCCCATCTCCAACAGGTGCAGGCCCAGGGCAACAATGCCTCCATTGAAGATGTGCGTATGGCGTATGATTCAGCCCTCGATGCCCAGCAGCGTCTTTTTGTCATGCGTGGCCAACTTGAAAAACTCCAGAGCGACCAGTCTCACCTCGAGCAATACAACAGCCTGATGAAAAAAGTGATTGAATCGCTTCAGGTTGGGGATGCAGGCGGAAGCGCACCGCAGAAATCTTCCTCTGCCGGGATTGATATGATAATCCAGGCCCAGGAGGCGGAGCGCCAGCGACTTTCGCGCCAGATGCACGACGGCCCGGCGCAGGCCCTTTCCAACTTTATCCTGCAAACTGAAATTGCCATGCGCCTGATGGATGTGGATGCCGCCCAGGCCCGCGAGGAACTTTCGAGCTTGAAGGCCTCTGCCATGGGGACTTTCCAGAAGGTGCGTAATTTTATTTTTGAATTGCGCCCCATGATGCTCGACGACCTCGGCCTGGTGCCAACCATCAAGCGTTATGTCGAATCTTTCAAGGAGCAAAATAACCTTGAAATTACCGCCAACATAACAGGCCAGGAGCGGCGGCTGGAGTCTTACATCGAGGTGCTGGTATTCCGCGCTGTTCAGGAACTTTTGGGCAATGCGGCCCGCCACAGCCAGGCCAGCCAAGTAAAAGTGCAGGTGGATATCAGCGACAGCGCCGTCAAGGTTGTGGTGGACGACAATGGAAAAGGATTTGACCCTGAAGTTATCAACCAGGGCGCCAGCCTGGGCCTGGGACTGATACGGGAGCGGGTCGAGATGCTCGGCGGCGCTTTTGAACTTGCCAGCCAAGTGGGCAAAGGCGCGCGCGTCACCTTCTCGCTGCCGGCCGCCTGATTAACATTTCTGTAATTAAAAACCGCTTGTCTTTTGCCTTGTTTTATATATAATAAGCATAGTCTTATTTACATCAAATTTATGAACGGAAAGGAGGTGAAAGACATGTTGTTCGCAAACAAAGAAAAAGGCCAAGGTTTGGTTGAATACGCTCTGATTCTCGTTTTGGTTTCCATCGTGGTTATCGTTATTATGGGCGTGATGGGTACGCAGATTTCTGGTATCTTCTCGCAGGTTAGTTCAACCCTTGGTGGTTAAGTGATGGTGAGTAATTAATTGTTCACCTGAACATCCAGCCTAACAAAAAAGGAACTCTTGAAAAGGAGTTCCTTTTTTGTTATCTGCTGTTTTGTGCTTGTGCTGTGGCATAATTTTACTTGCTTTTGATTGCCCATTTTTACTGTATAATCAATCAAAAGCAATATCTTTGCAGAGAAGGAGATTTTTCCTATGAGACGTGGCGGCGCTTTGCTCCTGTTGATTATCCTGCTCATCCTGGCGTTGAGTGTGGCGGCTTTTTTCCTATTGCGAGGCGGTGGCGGTGTTGAGACAGCCGCGCCGACTCCCCAACTTGCGACCATTGTGGTGCTGGCTCAGCCCGTGCCGCGCGACGAATTGATTGTCGAAGCAATGCTTGAGGAAATTCCGTATCCGGAAGAGCGTATTACCGGGTCAATGTTCCGCAAGATTGCTGATGTGGCCGATGTTTATTATGCCAAATATCCCCTGGTGCAAGGCCAGCCGCTAACCCGTGAGTTGGTTTCTGAACGCCCCGGCATTTTGCAGGAAGGTTCTGATGTCTCCAAAACCATCCCGCCTGGCATGACCGCCATCAGTTTGCCGATTTCGCGCCTGGGCGCGGTCGGGTTTGCCATTCGGGACGGGGACAAGGTCAATGTCATTGTGACGACCACGTTTGTCGATTTGGATACATCCTTCCAGAGCCTGTTGCCCAACGGCTTGGTGCAGATAGTTGGCCCTGCGCCGCTGGGCACCAAGGATGAAGAATTGCCAAAACTCACTGTCTCTGGTGGCGAAGGCGCTTCTCTGGGGCGGGCGGAATTGGAACCCACCCTCAACCAGGCCATTTACATGGTGCCGTCCGAGGCCCAGCGTCCGCGCCTAGTTTCCCAGATGATATTGCAGAATGTTCAGGTCTTGCGCGTGGGTCAGTTTAACTTGAGCGGCGACCAGACGGCTGTTCCGGAAACGCAACAACCTCAGGAGGGGGAGCAGCAGCAAGAGCAGCAGGAAGAAGGACAACAAGCCCCGCCTGCTCCGGATATTGTCACTCTGATTGTTACACCGCAGGACGCAATTGCGCTGACCTACCTGATACACAGTCAGGCAAGGATTACCCTGACCTTGCGTGCGCCGGATGACCCCAATTATTTTGATAATATTGAGTCGGTCACTTTGCAATACCTGATTAGCCAGTACAACATTGCCTTACCGGCGAAGTTACCCTATGGCCTGAACCCGCGCCTTGACTTGTTGGTTGACCCGCTGGATAATTTCTTCCCGTAATCTTGAGAGTATTGCAAATAAACTCCTTGGAGTGACTTTGATGGCTGAAAAAGTTCGCGTCTTAATTGTAGACGATGTATCTGAAACGCGAGAAAACGTTCGCAAGCTACTTCAATTCGAAACCGATATCGAAGTGGTTGGCGCGGCCCGCACCGGCAAGGAAGCCGTTCAGTTGACCTTCGAAATCAAGCCGGATGTGATTTTGATGGACATTAACATGCCAGACATGGATGGCATTACCGC
>JAGVAO010000023.1 GCA_020060235.1 Anaerolineales bacterium
AAGGAGGTGCTTAAAATAGGACATTTTTGGGTTGATTTACGCCTGCAAGTCGTGTATAACTTGTCTAATTCATTTTACATATTCAAGGAGAGACCATTATGACCACTCGCATATCATCCGCCGAATGGAAGGGCACGTTAAAAGAAGGTTCCGGCACCATGAAACTGGCCAGCGGTGCGTACGAAGGCGCATATACCTTTGCCTCGCGCTTTGAAGAAGGCAAAGGCACCAACCCCGAAGAACTGATTGGCGCGGCCCAGGCCGGCTGTTTTTCGATGTTCCTTTCGGCCCTGTTGACCAAGGCCGGTTACACCCCCGAACGCATCAACACCAGCGCCACCGTCCACCTGACCGAGGGGCCGACCATCAGCCTGATTGAACTCAAATGCGAGGCCAGCGTGCCGGGCGTCAGCGAGGCCGAATTCCAGGAACACGCCGCAGCCGCCAAGCAGAACTGCCCCGTCTCGAAAGCCCTGGCCGGGCCTGAAATCACCCTGAGCGCAACCCTGCTGTAAATAGAACATTCTGGAGCGAGAGTCACACTCTCGCTCCTTTCTTTTCTGGTATCATCGGCGCATGCCTGTCAACAAACTCAACGACCTCGAACCCAAAACCTGGCTGAAGTTTCAGAAATCCTGGTTTGTGCATAATCCGCCGCCGCGCAGGAAGGGCGTGCTGGTTCACCCGGCCAAATTCCCTGAAACGCTGGCGCAGGACTTTATCGAGTTCTTCACCAAAAAAGGCGGGACGATTCTCGACCCGATGGCTGGAACCGGCTCGGCGCTGGTGGCGGCGCTCAGGGCCGGGCGCAACGCCTGGGGCATCGAGTTAAACGCCAAATACGCTGAGATAGCGGCCCAAATTATCGGGCAGGAACAGGCTGCTTTGGGCGAGACAGGCAGCGGGTTGTTCGCCCGGCTCATCCACGGCGACGCGGCGCGGGCCGCTGAGTATGACATCCCGCCTGCTAGCGTCGATTACGTCCTGACTTCCCCGCCCTACTGGGACATGCTGCACGCCAAGGGCGCGGAAAACCAGAAGAAACGCCGCGAAACCGACGCGCTGGACGTGGTCTATTCGGACGACCCGCGCGACCTGGGCAACATCCACGATTACGAGGCCTTCCTGGCCCTGCTGGTCGAAATTTATGCTGGGCTGAAGCCGCTTTTGAAGGAACGCGCCTACCTGACGATTATCGTCAAAAACGTCAAGAAGGGCGGCAGGATATACCCGCTGGCCTGGGACTTGGCGCGCGAGTTGGGCAAGGTGTACACGCTCAAGGATGAGAAAATCTGGATGCAGGACAACCAGCCGCTGGCCCCCTTTGGGTTAGGCAGCGCCTGGGTCAGCAATACGTTTCACCATTATTGTTTGCAGTTTCGAAATGACTTGCCCGCATAGAAAATGATTAGCCCTGAAGATTTTATTAAACTGCCCTATACGCCCGACCTGACCGAAGGCGGCATTGCCTACGCCCTGCGCTCGCTGCCGCACACTTACAACCGCATGGGCGGTTCGCTTTACTCGCGCATGCGCCGCATCGTCGGCGGGGTGGCGGTCGAACTGGCCTTTCGGCGCCACCTGGGCGAGCGGGAGGTGCCTTTCGACGTAAAAGGCCTGACCCCCTTTACCGAGCCGGATAAATACGACGTTTCACTGGGCGGGCATCGCTGCGACTTGAAGACGTTTGTGACCTCGAAGCGCAACCAGATTACGGCGATGCGCCGCGACCCGGCGCTTGTCTTGCGCGCCCCGGCCTTAATCCCCGCCGACCAGTTTGCCGGTGAAAACCACAGCGACCAGGACCTGTACCTGTTCGCTTTTTTGTTGGGGCTGACGACCAATTCGAGCGAGGAGATTCAAACCGCCGTCCGGGCCGGGCAGCCGATTTACCTGGTTCACCCGCTGCGGACGGAGTGGTCGCGCCCGGCGGTCTGGGCGCCGCTGGGGAAACTCAGCCTGAAAAGCGAGTGCAGTGTGCCCGTGACGGTCGAGGTCGGCGGGCAGGACGCGGAGCGCGAGTTCATCATCAAGAAATACACCCTCGAACCGCTGACCCGTGTGGTGGTAGATTTGCCGCTTTACAGCGTCGCCTACCTGCATGTGGACTGCATCCCTAATGCGCGGATTGGCCTGCACAGCACAACCCGCGGCGAGATTTACCTCGTCCAGCCGCATGACTGGGGCAATATCTGGATTTACGGCATGGAAACCTGGCTGACGGGTTACATGGCCCGCGAGGAATTCAGGCGCAAGGCCAGCACCATTTTTGCGGGCAGCCGGGTCTTCCAGTACAGCAAGACCCAGACCAAGAACATGTCGGTGCCGGTCTCCGACCTGCGCCCGCTGACCGAGTTGTTCGAAAGAGTCAAAGAGTGGGAGAAGGTTCAGAAGGAAATAAGGCAGTGAGTGCGAAACCAGTCGTTGAGTTGCTGTTTTTGAAATAAGGTTTCGTCAAAAGCAGGAACAAGGATTGCAAAACATACGGCTTAGCCGTATAATAAATTCATGGAATTCATCGAAGCCACCGCTTTTACCAAACACGTTTACGAATATTTGTCCGATGATGAATATGCGGGTTTGCAGAGTTTTCTCCTTCAATACCCAGAAGCGGGCAAAGTTGTCCCTGGCTCAGGTGGCGTCAGAAAAGTTCGTTGGGCGATGTCAGGCAAAGGTAAACGTGGTGGTGTGCGGGTGATTTACTACTTCAAACGCCAGGATGATGAAATCTGGTTGCTGACTATTTATAGTAAAAACGAAGTAGAGAACATTCCCTCACATGTTTTACGTCAAATTGCAAAGGAAATCGAAAATGTCCAGGCGTGATATTGGTCAGGAAATTCTAGAAGGTATTCGGGAAATTAAGTCTCACAAGGCTGGTGAGAAAACACTGCGTGTTCACACGCTCAAAGAGCCTGCGCCAGTACAAACAATTCGTGCGAAGTTGCGTTTGTCGCAAGCGGCTTTTGCGGGCTTGATGGGTGTCAGTTTGCGCACTGTTCAAGATTGGGAGCAAGGGCGGCGTAAACCAAGTGGCCCTGCGGTAGCACTGTTGCGAATTGCCGAGCAAAAACCTGAAGTCTTTAAACAACTTTCATAGCAAAGTTGTGGAGTGCAACAAAAAGCCCTCCAACGTCGTTCGCATCGGACTCTGTAAATCATCAAGGCGGGGCCGTGCGGTCGTAGTCCTCAGCCCCGAAAGCGTGTTCACCTTTTGGCGTTTTCTAGCCGAATCCCCCGGTAAAACCTGCCGTTTGGCAGGCCCTTGATAAACAGGATTTTTTCGTTTATGAGATATGAAAAAATTAGATTAACAGCCTCGTCAATTTTTCTAATTCTTATGTTTCTTTCCATAGGGAGTTATCTTTTCTTTTTTAGGAACATACCTCTATTTGAAGTCATCTTGTATTTTGGCAAAATTATATTAGTTTTTATATCCGTGTTGGTAATCATGATAATTTTTACTTGGGCTTATTCTCGATTTTCGCAACTATTGAAAAATAAACAGAAATAGCGTCAGCCATTGGGCGGCAAGTGTCAACACAATAAACTAACTTAAGTTGGGAGAATTTATGGAAATTACTCAATCATTCCCTACGAGACTTGGAAAGCAAAGAATTCAAGCAAACAATCAAGCGTTGAAAGTTGACTATAAAGACTTGTTCAGGGAATATCATGTTGAATTTGAATACAGTGAAATTCATTCTAATATAGTCCGTGGAAGGGTGGCAAATTCAGATTGGTTTAGTCTCACCTTTTTCCTGGCAGTCTTTAGTCTCATCTTATTATTCTTGATTGATACGCCACACTGGTTATTAACAACAGTGGTTGTAGTGTCAATTACAATACCAACTATTCTTGGATTCGTTAAACACAATTATGTTGTATTTGAGACAAATAAACATGGCTATCATCTTGTTTTTTGGCTTCAAGGTAGAGATGATCAGGAAAAAGAAGATATGATTAAGTTCATTCTTGAAAAAATAAAAGATAGCGAACTAAAACAACAAGCGAGTTTATGAGCAGGCGTGGCAGAACAAAGCCAAAACCGTCTTACAAAAACCGCGCTTGAAGGGATTCAGCGCTTGTAGCGTTTATGGCCGGCAGTGTCAAGAAGAATGAGTAATTTGAACAAAAAAAAGACCCCGCACTTATTTTCGGTGCAGGGTCTTTCGATACTATCCAACCCTAAGCAAAATAGCCTTCGTCCACGTCCCGCCAGGATTCGTCGTCTTTGACGAACATGAACTCGCCCAGGAGCGGATGCACGCGCCGGATTTCTTCGGCCACGCGCTGGGCGATTTTTCGAATCGAGAAGTGGGCGTTGGCCGCCGAGCGCAACTGGCAGAAATGATAAGCCGTCCGCAGGTTGAAGGAGGCCAGCACGCGCCGGTTGTAGCCGTTTGGCACGACGTATTGGGCCACGTCCGGGTTGAAGTCGGCCAGTTTGCGCCAGGTCTCGGTGGCGGCATCCATGGCGGCGCGGTATTCGGCCTCGAATCCGGCCTCCACAATGCGGCGCGGGGTGGCGTAGCCTAGGCCGCAGGTCAGGCGCTGGGGGGTCTGGGTCATCATGCGGTGGCGCTTGAATTCGGCATAGGCGCCCTGGTCCATGAGCAGGTCGAAGGTAAACGTGGCGTATTCCAGTTCGCGCAGGGGGATGTCGTATTTGGTCAGCCGTCCGAGCAGGGATTCGGCCCACTGGCGACGCTGCGGGTCGGGGGCGTTGCGCACCGCGCGCAGGGCTTGCAGGTATGGGACGCCGCTAAAGCGGTATAAAGCCGCCGCCAGGATTTTCTCCTCCCCATATTCGTCATAATCAATCAACTCGCAGAACATCGATTTTTGCTCGGCGGGCGGCAGCGACAGCCCGGCCAGGTCGCGCAGGCTTTCGGTCAAGTAGGGCGTGGCGTCGGCGTATTTGACCAGGGTCGGGATTTCGCCTTTGGCCTCGCGCTTGAATTCCTCGCCAATCTGGCGCACTTCGGCCAGCGGGTGCGAGAGCATCTTGCGGATGGTGTTCTCGATGACGCGCCCGTTGGCGGTCATGCCGACGTTGGCGTTGGCGGCGGCAGGCAGGATGAAGCGGCAGGCATCGACATACTGTGAGCGGATGCGGCGGTCGTAGGCTTCGTCGCTCTCGTTTTCGCGGCGCGGCGCGTTTTTTGTGACCAGCGACTTGACCGGTTCGAGCGAGCGGGCATACGTGTCGAAGAGCATCCGCACGGTGGCGGCAAATTCGTCCTTGAGCGGGTGGTTTTCCAGTTCGGGCGGGATGGTGAAATCGTCTGACCCCCACTTCTGGTAGCGGGTCGATTTCTCGGTGTAGGAGGCCAGGCGGTTCGATTCGATGGCTTCGATGGCGACCCGCGAGACGTTTTCGAGCGCGATGTGCAGGATGGCATGTTCGGCGACCGAGGCGTGCCCGTAGCCGACGACCCATTTTTCGTGGAACTGGGCGCTTTTTTCGTCGGTCAGTTCGGCGGCGATTTCGCGAAAGGACTCGGGACTGCGCGAGGTCTTGGCGAAGGCGACAGCGATGGTTTCAGGCGAAAGCGACCTGGGCGAAAGCAGGTAAATTTCTCGTTTGGGCATGGCTTGGGCCTCCGGTTGGGGAAAATTTGGCTGACTATACCATGTTTTGACGCCGGGCCGTCAGCGAACCAGGCGGCGTTTCAGGGTCTGATAAACGAGCGAAACTTCCTCGACCCGCAGCAGGGCGACGCCCGCCCCGTAGGCCAGCGCGCCGATGGCGACCCCGCCCAGCCCGGCCAGCCAGGGATTCATTTCCCCGGCGAAGGCCAGCCAGGCCCACAGGGACAGTCCCATGCCGAGCGCGGCCAGGCTGAAACGCGCAAAACCGTCGGCAATGCTGCGCCCTTGGATGCCCTGCAACTGGCGGCGCATCAGTGCGAACAGCAGCGCCGCTTCGAGGGCGGTTGCCAGCGAATTGGCCAGCGCCAGGCCGCCGTGCGGCATCCAGCCGAGTTGGCGGAACCAGGCCGAAAAGGCGAAACTCAACACAACGTTGAGAGTCATCGCGCCGATGCCGACCAGCACCGGGGTCTTGGTGTCTTGCCGGGCGTAAAAGGCGCGGGTCAGCACTTCGAGCAGCGAGTGGCCGACCATCCCGGCGGCGTACCAGGCCAGCGCCCAGGCGGTCATCTCGACGGCGGCGGAGTCGAACGCGCCGCGCTGGTAGAGCATGGCAACAATCGGCGCGGAGAGCAGGATTAGCCCCAGGCTGGCCGGGATAGCCAGCAGCAGCACCCCGCGCAGGGCCGAGGCCAGGGCGGCGCGCATTTCGTCCCGTTTGCCGAGCGCGAACTGCGCCGAGAAGGTCGGCATGACGGCAATCGCCACCGATTGGGCAATCGCCGCCTGGGCCATGACCATCAGGGCAAAGCCATAGGCCAGGGTGTTGACAAACCCGTCTCCCATTTGGGAGGCCAGGTTGTTGTTGACCCAAAAATTCAACTGCACCACGCTTGCGCCAAGCACGCGTGGGCCCATCAGACGCAGGACTTGCAGGACGGCGGGATTTCTTAAATCGGTAATCAGTGACCAGTATTCAATTTTGGATGGAGGACCGGGGACAGTGGACGGTGAACGGTCTACGGTCAACAGTCTACGGTCTGCCTTTAACTTCATCAGCGATGGAATCTGGATGATGAGATAGAGCGCCGAGCCGATGACCACGCCCCAGGCCAGGCCGTAAATGCCCATCCAGCGCGCCAG
>JAGVAO010000222.1 GCA_020060235.1 Anaerolineales bacterium
GGCGCGGGGATGACCAAATTCGTCCGCCGCGCCCTGGAAACCCCCAAGGAACTATCCTGGCAGGCGACGAAGATGGCGCTCGACTCCTGCGAGTTGACAATGGATGACGTTGACGGCGTGTGCTTCGGCACCGCGCCGGATGCCTTCGACGGCGTCCACATGAATGGCGAATATTGCAGCGACGGCGCAGGAGCCTGGGGCAAACCCTTTATGCGCTCCTACGTCGGCGGCGGGACGGGCATCTTTGCCCCCATCCAGGGCTGGTATCACGTCGCTTCCGGCCTGTTCGATATCGTCCTGGTGGTGGCCGAAGAGAAAATGTCGTCCTTTTATCCCCATGCGCAGGCCGCCTTCGTCACCATTTTCGACCACACCACCGAACGGGCGCTCAAGCCCAACCTGCTGTGGATTTTCGCGCTGGAAATGAATCGCTACATGACGGCCTACGGCATCGAAAAAAAGGACATCGCCCGTGTCGCGGTGCAGCACAAGCGCAACGCGGCGGAGCATCCCTGCGCCCTGTTGGGAGAAGCGGGGATTACGGTTGAAGACGTACTCAACTCCGAGACCCTGGCCTGGCCGGTGCAGCGCTTCGATGTCTCGCCGGTATCAGACGGGGCTGTGGCCCTTGTGCTGGCATCCGAGGAGGCCGCCAAACGCCTGACCGACAAACCCGTCTGGATTGAAGGCGTCGGCTGGAACCTGGATACCGCCCACTGGACCAACCGCGACCTGGTTTATCCGCGCTATGTCGAATACGCGGCCAAGATGGCCTATGAAATGGCGGGCATCAAAGAACCGCGCAAGGAAATCCACATTGCCGAACCGTATGACCCCTTCGACTACAAAGCCCTTCATCACCTGGAAGGCCTGCAACTGGCCGACCGGGGCAAAGCGGTCGAAATGTACCTCGACGGCACGGCAGCGCGGGACGGCAACCTGCCGATTTGTCCCTCCGGCGGACTGCTTGGGGTCGGCAACCCGATTGCCGCCGCCGGGCTGATGAAAATTGCCGAATTGTTCTGGCAGTTGCGCGGCGAGGCAGGCGGGCGCCAGGTTCCGGGCCAGCCCCGGCGCGGCGTAGCCCAGGCCTGGGGCGACCTGATGCAAGTCGGCACCGTTGTGGTGATGGGTCGCTAGGCCATAGACGGCGGGCGGTGGACAGTTGGAAACGGTCTACAGTCTATCGTCCACAGTCAATTCAAGGAGTAACCTATGACTTCAAGAATCAAACATTTCCCCGGAACATCCCTGAGCGAAAAAGACTTCGCCGAAGGCAAAGTGCTCTTCGTTCACGACCAGTTGAAAGCAGAATTCGCCTGGGACACCGGCATCGGCATCGGGGCCTACCTGGCCGGACTCAAGCGCGGCGTCATCCTCGGCGCGTCTTGCAGCCACTGCCGCAAGACGGTTGTCCCGCCGCGCACCGTCTGCTCATGGTGCTTCCGCCCCATGAGCGAGTATGTCCCCGTGAAAGACACCGGCACGGTCAATACTTTTTCGCTTTGTTATGTTACCTGGGATGTGCAGCGCATCAAAGAGCCTGAAATTCCAGCGGTTATCGTGCTGGATGGCGCATCGCAGCTTGGGCCGGCATCGGTGGTCATGGGCGGCATCATGCACAAACTCGGTGAAGTAGACCCGCAAGAAGTCAGGATAGGAATGCGCGTGCAAGCCATCTGGAAACCGGAAGCCGAGCGCGAAGGCGCGATTACCGACATCCTTTACTTCAAACCGCTGACTGAAAAGGAGGCCTGAGATGACCCTGCTTGAACGCGATTTGCAAGCCCCGCAAGCCTGGCGCGGCAACCTGCCTGTCACCAGCCGCTACACCTTTGGCCTGGCCGGGGAACGCTTCTTTCGGACGCTCAAGGACGAGGGCAAGATTATGGGCGCGTACTGCCCCCGCTGCGACCATACCTATGTCCCGGCGGCAGCCTTCTGTGAGCGCTGCCTGTCCGAACTGACCGACTGGGTCGATGTGGGCCTGAAAGGCACGTTGCAGACCTTCACCCTGCTGTTCGTGAACAATAACGGCCAGCCGTTGGCCGAGCCGGAACTGGTCGGCCTGGTCACCTTTGGCGATGGCGGCATCATTCATAAACTGGATGTCGACCTGGATGCGCTGGAGATTGGCATGACGCTGAAAGCCGTTCTCAAGCCCAAGACCCAACGAACCGGCTCGATTTTGGACATCCTCCACTTCGCGCCGTAGGTCGCGTGGGGCGGGATGTTATCTCAGACAAAATTCACTATAGTTTGTCATCCCTGGCACTGCCCGCCAGGGCAAGTGTTCGAGCGACAGCGACATCGTGCCCGTAGGGTAGAAATCTTGTCCGTTTTGCGCAGGATTTCTCCCCGCTACGCGGCTCGAAATGACAAGAATAAGCAGTGAATTACAGTTCATATCATTTTGTCCGGCAGAGAAAAGCGAGAGATATCCCGCTCCACGTCGCTTGTTCAGCCAGGAGGCTATTTTGAGCGATTCCTTCAGTTTCGGCGGCCCGATTGTCTGGGAACCCACGCCCGAAATCCGTGAACGCGCCCACCTGACGGCCTTCATGCGCCGTCACGACATCGGCGATTTCGGCGAGTTGATGCGCCGCTCCACGGCAGATGTGGCCTGGTTTACCGGGGCTGTCCTGGCTTACTTGGACATTCAGTTCTACCGGCCCTATTCGCAGGTGCTCGATCTTTCGGGCGGCATCCAGTTTCCGCGCTGGTGCGTGGACGGCCAAATGAACATCGTCCACAACTGCCTCGACAAACGCCAGACCCCGGCAGAGCGCGACAAAACCGCCATCATTTGGGAAGGCGAGGAAGGCGCGATACGCAAACTGACCTATGCCGAACTTTACAAACAGGTCAACCAGGCAGCCAACGCCCTGCGCAGCCTCGGGCTGGGCAAAGGCGACGCCATCGGCCTGTTCATGCCCATGACCCCCGAAATCGTCATCGCGCTCCTGGCGGTCGCCAAAATCGGCGGGGTGATTCTGCCGCTCTTTAGCGGATACGGCGCCGGGGCGATTGCGTCCCGCCTGGCCGATGCGGGCGCAAAAGCTCTGTTCGCCGCCGACGGCGCCTTCCGGCGCGGCAAAATGGCCGGGATGAAATCCATCGCCGATGAAGCCCTGGCGGGCGCCCCAACCGTTAAGCATGTGATTGTGCTCAAACGCACCGGGCAGGATGCGCCCATGCAGCCGGGCCGCGATTTCTGGTGGCACGACCTGGTCGACCCGCAGCCTGACGAGGCTTCGACCGAAGTGACCGACGCCGAAGATTTGCTCATGCTCATCTACACCTCCGGCACGACCGGCAAGCCGAAAGGCGCTGTGCATACCCACTGCGGATTTCCCGTCAAAGCAGCCCAGGACATGGCCTTCGGCACGGATGTCCACGCGGAAGACAGGATGTATTGGATGACGGACATGGGCTGGATGATGGGCCCCTGGCTGGTGTTCGGGACGCTTCTGCTCGGCGCGACCATGCTGATTTACGACGGCGCGCCCGATTACCCGACCCCGGCCCGCCTGTGGCAGTTGACGGAGCGGCATCGCGTCACCCACCTGGGCGTTTCCCCGACCCTCATCCGCGCCTTGATTCCCCATGGAGAGGCTCACCTCGAGGCCTGCGACCTTTCCAGCCTGCGCTTCTTTGCCTCGACCGGCGAGCCCTGGAACCCCGAGCCGTGGATGTGGCTCTTCGAGCGGGTCGGCAAATCGCAGCGCCCCATCATCAACTATTCCGGCGGTACAGAAATCAGCGGCGGTATCGTCATGGGCAACCCCCTCCTTCCGCTCAAGCCCTGCGCCTTCTCCGCACCCTGCCCCGGCATGGCCGCCGACGTGGTCGATGAAGACGGCAAATCGCTGCGCAACGCGGTCGGCGAACTGGTCATCAAGACCCCCTGGATTGGCATGACCCGCGGCTTCTGGCAAGACAGGCAACGTTATCTGGAAACCTACTGGAGCCGCTGGCCCGACACCTGGGTGCATGGCGATTTCGCCGCCATCGACGCGGACGGGCTGTGGTACATCCTGGGGCGCTCAGACGACACCCTGAAAATTGCCGGCAAGCGGCTCGGCCCGGCGGAGATTGAGTCAATTGTAGTGGCTCATTCCGCCGTGGTCGAGGCGGCAGCCATCGGCGCGCCGGATGACGTAAAGGGGATGTCGCTGGTGGTCTTTGCTGTGTTGAAAGCGGATTGGGGAGCGGACAAGCGGGGAAATGAAACGGATTTGGAGGCGGTGCGCGGCGAGTTGCGCCGGATGATTATCGCCGAAATGGGCAAACCGCTTGCGCCCAAAGCCATCCTGTTTGTTTCAGATTTGCCCAAAACACGCAACGCCAAAGTCATGCGGCGCATGATTCGGGCGGCCTACCTCGGTCAGGAACCCGGCGACACCAGTTCGCTGGTCAACCCGCAAGCGGTCGAAGAAATCAAAACCGCCAGGTAGTTTTTGCTGTCTGGCAGTTTGAGATGACTTGCTTGTCACTCGCTTTATGTAATCAATTTTCCAGGAAAAAGAGCCGAGCATCAAGAGAATTTAGATTTATATCTTCGCACAA
>JAGVAO010000170.1 GCA_020060235.1 Anaerolineales bacterium
ATGAGCCACCAAAGGGAGTCGAACCCTTGACCTGACGATTACGAATCGTCTGCTCTACCAACTGAGCTATGGTGGCTTGTTTAACGGGCGAAATTATACAGGATACCCGTCAGAATCGCAAGAAAAAAGCCAAAATCCCGCCCGAAAAAACCTTCAACATTCAACCCTTTTATGCTATAATCCGCCCTCGCGTTAATCCGGCTGCTGTGAAGCAGTATTTTCAAACCCGTAAGGAAATAAAATAATGAGCGACCTCCTGAAGTCTGTCGAAGCCTCCGATAACCCCAACATCCCCCAGCTGCGCCCCGGCGATGTGGTTTCCGTGCATGTTCGTATTAAAGAAGGTGAACGTGAACGTATCCAGGAATTCAAAGGCACCATCATCCGCCTGCGCAAGGGCGGCCAGGATGGCAACTTTACCGTCCGGCGCGTGGCCTCCAACGGCATCGGCGTCGAGCGCACCTTCCTGCTGCGCTCCCCGCGCGTCGACAAAGTCGTCGTCGAGCGCCACTCCAAAGTCCGCCGCGCCCAGCTCTACTTCATGCGCGGGCTTTCCGGCAAATCGGCCCGCCTCAAGCAGAAATTCAACTAATTTGCATCGAGCAACAAACCAAAAGGGTACAGCCGTTCGCTGTGCCCTTTTCTCGTTGCAGCGACAGGAGTCTTATGCGTCCCACCATCGGCGTCACCACCTATGACGGAAAAAGCCCGTACGACCTGCCCATCGTAGCCGTCAACACCGCTTATGTCCATGCCGTTTTGCAGGCTGGCGGCCTGCCTGTCCTGCTGCCCAACCAGCTCAGTCGGGAAGATTGGATGGAACTGGTCCCGCGCCTGGGCGGAATCCTGTTCACCGGCGGCGGGGATATCGACCCGGTGCATTTCTCCGGGGCGCACCACCCCAGGGTTGGCGATGTGGACGAGGAGCGCGATTCTCTCGAACTGGCTTTGCTACGCTTCGTCGTCGAAGAGCGGAAGCCCTTCCTCGGCATTTGCCGCGGCTGCCAGGTGGTCAACGTCGCCCTGGGTGGGACGCTCCACACCCACATCCCCGACCAGACCCGGACAGACATCCGCCACGACTGCTACCCCGACCTGCCGCGCACCCACATCGCCCACCCCGTCCGCGTCGAGGAAGACAGCCAGGTTTCCAGAATTTTTGGCGAACCGATTTTGCAGGTCAACAGCCTGCACCATCAGGGAATCAGGGATTTGGCCCCCGCGCTCAAACCGGTCGCTTATGCGCCAGATGGCCTGATTGAGGCCGTCGAATTGCCCGGCCACCCCTTTGGCTACGCCGTCCAATGGCACCCCGAATGGTTGACCGACCAGCAGCCAACCCGCAACCTGTTCAAGGCTTTTGTCGAAGCGGCGGAGAAAAAATAAAGAAGTCCCGGTCATAAACCGGGACTTCAACTTTTTCAACCTTCAACCTTCGACTTTTTCATCGCCCGCCAGACCCGCTCCGGCGTGACCGGGTTGACGTCCACATCCACGCCCAGCGCGTCGCGGATGGCGTTGCCGACCGCCGGGGCAACCCCGTCCATGGGGATTTCAGCCACCGCCTTGACGCCAAACGGATGGGTCGGCTCGAAGGTTTCGACGAAAATCGTCTCCAGTTCGGGCATTTCGTTGGCCTGGAAGATGTGATAGTCGCGGAAATCCTTTTCACGCGCCTGGCCCTTCTCGTCGTAGACCATCTCCTCGCACACGGCGTAGCCCAGCGCCTGGGTCATGCCGCCCTCAATTTGCCCGGAGGCCGTCTGCGGGTTGACAATGATTCCGCTGTCGACCGCCATGACCAGTTTATCGACCGTCACTGCCCCGGTTTCGGTGTCCACCGTCACCTCGGCAAATTGCGCCGCAAACGGCGGCGGGGAGGAGGGTGAAACGTAGGACGCCACGCCCATAATCTGCTCCTGGTTGCTGCGATGGAGCGACTCGAGCGCGATTTCGCTCAAGGGGATGGAGCGGCCATCGGGGGCGTGCGCGGCGCGCCCGAATAATCGAATACTCGAATACTCGACATCCGAACCAAACATCCCTGCCGCGCGTTTCTTGATTTTCTCTGCCACAATCTCTGCCGCCTTGACAGCGGCTGTTCCTGAAATATAGGTTGTCGAAGACGCATACGCGCCCTTGTCGAAGGGGGTGAAATCGGTGTCGGATGAGTAAGTAATCATGTCCTCGACCGGCACGCCCAGCACCTCGGCGGCCATCTGTGCTAACACCGTGTCTGAACCTGTTCCCAAATCGGTTGCGCCGACGAGCAGGTTGAACGACCCGTCGTCGTTGAGTTTGATGGACGCGCCGCCCATATCGAGGTAGGGGATGGCGGTTCCTTGCATGACCAGCGCCACGCCGATGCCTTTGCGCTTCGCGCTGCGGGTGTCAGGTTTTGCAGTATCAGGTGTCAGGTCTTTCCCTGACACTTGATACCTGACACCTGACACCAAATTCCGCCATTCCTCATTCCCAAACTTATCATCCCATCCAATCGCAGCTTTGCCCTGCGCCACGCATTGCTCCAGCCCGACGGTGTGGATGATTTCGGGGCGCGGCTCGCGGCCTTCGTTCCAGGCAGTCGAAAACGGATGGTACTCGCCGGGGCGGATGGCGTTCTTCAGGCGGAATTCGAGCGGGTCGAAGCCCATCTTGCGCGCAATTTTCTCCAGGTGGCGGTCGAGCGGCCAGTATCCCTGCGGCACGCCATAGCCGCGGAAGGCCCCGGCGGGCGGGGTATTCGTGTAAACAATATCAGCGTAGAAGCGGATATTCGGATTTTTTCGATATTCGCCATCGCC
>JAGVAO010000047.1 GCA_020060235.1 Anaerolineales bacterium
AAAACCAAATCCTGCTCCTCTGCGAACTGCCCGCCTCGCTTTACGAGGCGCTTCCGGACAATCTTTTATTCGCTACTTGAAATGACCGAACCGAAAGTGAAAGAGAGAACACGGTAAAGCGATTTCATTTTCTTGCTCCTTATTTAAAGTTATGAGATGAACACGAAATTGGCAAAGTTGTGGTAAAAATGAGTTACCCTGGTTTTGGTAATCGAAAATCACCTCCTTATTGGGGCTGTGGATTTCGTTCAGGAGGGCAGCGCGCGGCGCCCGCGAAGTGACCTGCGCTGTCCTACAATAGCCGAGCCGGGGTTTTTTCTATCCCGACACCCGGATAATCAACTCTGGAGACAGGAGAGTCCCTTTTTCAACAAGGGGCTTGCCTTCCATTTGCGTAACCAGGATTTCGACGCACTTGCGCCCGGCTGCGCGAATAGGTTGTCGCACCGTGGTAAGCGGCGGGAAGAGGTATTGCGACATTGGGGCATCGTCGAAACCAACAATGGCAAGGTCGCGGCCAACTTCCAGGCCGCGTTCCCGCGCAGCGTGCATGGCGCCGATGGCCTGGGTATCGTTTAGAGTCACCAGGGCTGTCGGACGCTGCTCAGCAGGCAAATCCATCAAACATAAAGCCGCCTCGCGCCCAAACTCAAACGTGCCTTGCCCGCGCTCTATCCATTCAGGACGGACTTCCAGCCCGGCAGATTGCATGACATCGAAATAGCCGCGCATACGCTCGTTGCCCACCCGCGAATCGTGCGGCCAGGCGATTACCCCTATTCGTTTGTGCCCGCGCTCGACGAGGTGCCGGGTCACCTGATGCAGACCATCTGCGCCATCGACATCGACAAAGGGGAAGTCAAGTTCAGGGTTGGAACGTCCGAAAGCTACAAACGGGAATCCCCGCTGCATCAAAAACTCGATGCGCGGGTCGTTGTAATTGACACTGGAAAGCACAAACCCATCCACGCGCCCGGTGTCAATCAACTCTTTGTAATCATCCACCTGCTCATCACCTTCACGAAAAGGGAAAGGCAACAGGTGATACCCTGCTGCCTCGGCTTCATGCACCATGCTGCTCAAGAACTGGTCAAGAATGTGGTTAACCTGGTCGGGGGAAGTTTGCACCCAGGAATAGCCAATCATGAAACTGCGCCGGACGCGCATGTTGCGCGCAATCTGGTTGGGGTGATAGTCCAATGCCTTGGCCGCATCCATAATTCTCTGGTGGGTTTCTGCCGAAACCCGCAATTGCCCGTTCAAAACCTTCGAAACGGTCTGATAACTGACTCCGGCGTGCGCTGCAACAGCTTTAAGGGTGACTTTGGATGGCATCTTGTTATCTCTTATACTATAGAGGCGAACGTTCGCGCGAACGTTCGCCTCTATAGTATAACAATTTAACATCTTTGTCAAGATGTTAAATTGTTGGAAGTGGCCAATTTCATGACCAATAAAGCCATAATATTTTTGAGATGTTTCTTGGGCGACGGTGAGGAAAGGATTATACTTAACAGCATGGCGACAGTGATGTGCCAAAGAGGAAAATTGTGACATGGACTCCACCAAACGCGCCAGCATCCGCCCCGGTTTGCGGGTGCAGATTGTTTTGAAACAAGACCAGGCCAGCGGTAAATTGACCGAAGGGATTGTCCAGAATATCCTGACCAACTCATCCACCCACCCGCACGGCATAAAAGTCCGGCTGGTAAATGGGCAGGTGGGGCGGGTCAAGGTGATTTTGGAGTAGTTGAAAATCGCCCAAGGAGTCTGATTAGTTATGCCCTGCAAAATCGCCATCGACTTCGGCACCACCAACTCGGTCATTGCCCTTTGGGACGAAGCCCTCGCCGCCGGGCGAACCCTGCCCGTCCCGCCCCTCAGCCTGGAAACCGGCTCCGGGACATTTCTCATTCCGACGCTTTTGTTCGTTAAGGATGGGCAAGCGCCCGAAGTCGTGCTGGGGCAGGAAGTCCGCGCCGGGGGCTTCGACCGGCAGCCCGGCAACCGCCTGTTCCGCAACTTCAAGCGGACGATTGGGGCAGAATCCATCTTCGAGTCACGCATCATCGACGGCGCGCCCTGGACGGAGGAACAGGCCGGGCAAACCTTCCTGCGTCGCCTGCTGGCGTCACTCCCCTACAAACCCGAAGACATCGAACAACTGGTCATCACCGTGCCAGTGGCGGCTTTCGAGGGCTACACTGCGTGGCTCAGTCGCTCGCTGGAGGGACTGCCCGCCGAGAAAATCCGCATTGTGGATGAGTCCACCGCCGCAGCGCTCGGTTACGCTGTCACCGAACCCGGCGCAATTGTGCTGGTCATCGACTTCGGCGGCGGGACTCTCGACCTGTCGCTGGTGCGCCTGCCCGAAAGCCGCGAAAAGACCGGCAAGGTACTCTTTACCGACCAGAAAAGCCAGGATGGTGGAAAAGCGCGGGTGCTGGCAAAAGCCGGGGTCTCGCTGGGCGGGTCGGATATCGACCAGTGGATTTTGCAGGAAGTGCTAAAGCGCGCGGAAATCTCTCAACTGGAACTCGGTTCGGAGTACGCGGGGCTGCTCTCCGCCTGCGAAAAAGCCAAAATTGCACTCTCGAACGCCGAAGTATCGAATATCGAATATTCGAATATTCGATATTCGATGACCCGCGCCGACCTCGAAGCGTTGATGGCCGCCAACGGTTTTTACGTCGCCCTGAAACAAGCCCTTGAAAAAGTGATGGGACTGGCGCACCAGAAAGGCGTCTACCGCGAAGACATCCGCCATGTGCTGCTGGTGGGCGGCACCTCGCTCATTCCGTCTGTCCAGCAGGCGCTGGATGAGTTCTTCCGCGCCATCACCGACCGCAAGCGCAAATCCATCACCCAAATGCCAGCCTGGCCTGCCACGACCTGGGACATTGAAAACACCTCCATTCGGGTCGATAAACCTTTCACCGCTGTGGTCGAGGGCGCGTTGCAAATCTCTGCCGGGTTTGGGCTGGATGACCAACTCGCGCACGGCTATGGCCTGCGCTACCTCGACGAGGATGGACAGTTGCGCTTCGATGAAATCATCCCGATGGGCAGCAAGTATCCCGGCGGAAAACCTGTCAGCGTATCACTCGGCGTCTCGCGCCCGAAGCAGGCGGCGGTGGAGTTCGTCATCGGGCAGATTGACACTGACGCGGTCGCCTCGGTCGAAGTCCGTTATGAAGGCGGGCAGGCTGTTTTTGTCGCCCAGGCTGGCGAAAACGCCCAAAAAATTATCGCGCTTAACCCGAATGAGCCGCTCACCGTCCAACTTGAGCCGCCCGCCGACCCAGGCAGCGAACGCCTGCGCGCCGATTTTCGCGTCGATGCGCTGCGACAGTTGCGCGTCACCGTCACCGACCCGAAAACCCGCAAAACCCTGCTATCGGACGAAGTGGCCGCCCAACTGCGGGTCGAAAAAAGCGAATTCAATGGCGAGAACGGTCCAACGGGGCGCGAGCCATCCCTGGTTAAACGGAAAAAAGCCGGGTTCCGGCTTTCGCTCAATGGCTTGGCATCCATGCTGAACCTGCTTCCCCCTGAACAAATTTCGGTCGAAGCCTACGCCGCCGCCCTGCGCTCGGACGATTGCATGGTGCGTTTCAACGCCGCCGACCAACTCGCCCGCCGCGCCGACCGTGATGCCCGCCTGGCCTTCGAGGAGGTGCTCCGGGCGGGCACGTCCCACCAGCGCGCCAGCGCCGCCGGGCACTTGTATCGTTTCTCGTGGTTTGCCGCTGAGCCGCTCTACCGTCGCGCCCTGGCCGATGACGACCCGCGCGTGCGCGAGGCCGCCATTTTCGCCCTGTGCAAAATGCGCCTGCCCGAAGCCTACGACCTTGTCACCGACATCCTGATGGACGGCAGCGACGCCCTGCGCATGTCGGCCGTTTGGGGGTTGTACAGCCGCCCCGACCCTGCCGCCGTGCCAGTGCTGGCAGTGGCCCTGCGGGCCGAAAATCCCGAAATCCGCGAACTGGCCCTCGAAGTGCTCGGCGCGACCGAATCGCCCGCCGCAATCCCGGTCGTCAAGACCGCCCTGGGCGACCCCAATGCCGACGTCCAATATGCCGCCACGCTTTCGTGGGTCGAACTGGCGCGTGAGACTTGCCTTGCCGAACTGGCGGACTTCATCAGCCGGACTAAAGGCCTTGAGCGCCGCGCCATTTTGCGTGGATTTTTCCATGCTACCAATTACATGGGGATAGAAACCGGCTCCGCGCCCGGCGCCGTCAGGCTGATTAATGCGCTGGGTACTGCCCTGGGCGATTCCCTGCCCGAAACCCGCCTAGGCGCCTTCCTGCCCCTGTGCTGGATTCGGCATCCCGAGGCCGAATCTGTCCTGCTCGAGGGCTTTCAACGCGAATCGAGCAGCGATGTCCGCGCCCGGGTACTCTCCGCGGCTGTAAATCTCATGTCGCCCCTGGCCGCCCGCCTGCTCGAAGAATCCCTGCACTCCCCCGACCTGTTATTGCGGCAGACAGCGGAGTATTTGACAGCCAAACCAGGCTGAACCCGGCTGTTTGCATCACGGCATGAGGAAAGCGGCAACCGCCATGTCAACCTGACGATGCTTACGGCGAAAACTGGCCTGTATTGCGTACCGCCAGCAGGGTAACGTCGTCGAACTGGGGGGTGTCTTGTTGAAAATCTTCCAGCGATGCAAAAATCTTTTCGCAAACGGCCTGGGCTGGGATGTTGCCGGCGAAAGTTTCCATCAGGCGGCACAGGGCTTCGTCGCCAAAACGCTCCTGTTTGGGGTTGCTGCAATCGGTTGCCCCATCGGAATAGAGCAACAACAGGCCGCCGGGTGGGATAAGCATGTGGTTTTCGCTCAGCATCGGGTCGTCCCAGATTCCGAGCGGCAGGCCGCCGGTCGAATCGACCAGTTGCGCCTTGCCATCTGGCGCAATGAGAATCGGCAGTTCGTGCCCGGCGCGGACGTAGTGAAAATCGCCGGTATCTTTTGTCAAGATGCCGTAGATAACGGTTGCGAACAGGCCGCGCGCGTTCATGCTGTAGAGCAAACTGTTGGCTCGTTCCAATATCTGGGAAGGTGTGTCCGTGGGGTTGCTGGATGCGCGCAGCAGGGCATAGGTCTGGGCCATAAACAGGGCCGCCGGGACGCCTTTATCGGTCACGTCGCCCAGCACCAGTACCATGCGGTTTTCGTCGAGCGGGAAAATACCGTAAAAATCGCCGCCAACCGCCCGCGCCGGAACCATCAGGGCGCCAAAATCGTAGCCGGGCAGGGTTGGCAGGCTTTCGGGCAAAATGCTGAACTGGATTTCACGCGCCAGTTGCAGTTCGCGCTCCAATTTCTCTTTTTCAATGATTTGTGCCTGGGCGGCTTTGAGTTCGTCGTAGGCTTTTTGCAGCGCGATGTTTTTCTGGCGCAGGCTGCGGATGGTTTTGTTCTGCCCGTCGGTCATGCGTTCGCTGAGAACACGCGCCAGTTCATAGGCCAGGGCCGGGTGACGCGCCAGCAGGCCGTTGATTTCAGCGTAGGGAACGACCAGCAAACGGCATCGGCTGACGGGCCGGGCGGAGGCGGTGCGGGCGCTGTTTTGGTTGAGCAGTCCCATCTCGCCGATAAAATCCCCGGCGCGGCGAAATCCAAGTCTCGATTCTTCGGAACTGCCCGCCGCTTTGACGATTTCGACCCTGCCTTGCAGGATGACAAAGAAATGGTCGCCGGGCTGGTTCTCCTCGATGACCCATTCCCCGGCAGACGCTTCGTGGACGGGTAAAACCGCTTGCAAGCGCGCCAACTCGTCGGCGGGCAGGGTTTTGAAGAGCGGAATATCAGCCAGGGAAAGGGCGGCGCGTGTTTTCACCAGCATCAACCCTGTTCGAGCAGGCGGCGGATGTGTGGAACCAGTTCACGGGTGGCCTGTTCGCCGCGTTCGATGACATGCGGGACTTTGTCCACGTCGAACATCGAGATTGCGCCTTCAAACTCGGGCAGGATGGTGAAAATCTCGGCGTGATGGGCCAGGTTATAAAAAGCATAGGTGGCGTTCAAGATATTGTTCATGTAGATATTGTTGAGTTGTTCCTGCACGGCGGTCATCGAGCGGAAGCGGGAGCGATAACTGAGCGGAAATCCCATCGCAATGATGATATCGGCCCCGTCCTGGATGGCGATATCGATGGGCAGGGGATTGGAGGCCGCGCCGTCGATGAGCAGGCGGCCATTCACTTCCCAGGGCGGAAAGATAATCGGGATGGCCGAACTGGCCCGAACGGCGTCGAAAACCAACCCTTCAGAAAGTATCACTTTGTCGCCGGTCAGCATGTCGGTGGCGGCAATTTTGAGCGGGGTTTTCAAGCCGTCAAAAGTCCAATCGCCAAAAACGCCCTGCAGGGTTTTGTTCAGCACCGAATCGTCCACCAGTCCGCTGCGTTCGTTGAATTTGAGTGAACCATCCTGGCTGGCTTTCAGGTTGGTAATGTAGCCCTGCATCAGGTCATTCGTCCACAGTTGGTACGAGCGCTCTTCCATCTCTTTCACGTCGGCATGGTTGGCAATCAGCGCGCCGTACAGGCTGCCGCCACTGCACCCGACCACGCTGTTGACGTGAATGTCGTTTTCCTGTAATACTTTCCACAAGCCAATCGCGGCGGCGCATTTGATACCGCCCGACCCAATCACGAGGGTAACGCTTTTGTTTTTTGGAGGCATCTGATTTACCCGTTGAGCAGTTTTTTGATGTAAGGCAATTGCGCTTCGGCGGCGCGTTCGCCTTCTTCGATAACGTAGGGCAGTTTATCGGTGTCAAAAAGCTTGATGCGGTGTTTGAACTCAGGCAGGATGGGGATAATTTCGGCGTGGTGCGCCAGGTTATGAAAAGCGAAGTTGGTTTTGAGCAGGTTGTTGGATGTCACACTGCTGACCTGGAGGTTGTAGCGCATCAGCGAGGTGATTCGCTCCTGGTAGGGGCTTTCGAAACCCATGGCGATAATCAAGTCGGCGCCTTCCCTGATGGCCACGCCAATCGGCAGCGGGTCGCTCTGGTATCCGTCCACCATGTAGCGCTCATTTAATTTGTGCGGGGGGAAGATGTATGGGATGGAGATGCTGGCGCGGATGGCGTTTGCGATATCGCCCTCGGATAGGACGACCTGGTCGCCATTATACAGGTCGGTGGCGGTGATGTAGAGCGGGATTTTTGCGTCGGAGAAGGTGGTCCCCTGGTAGCCCTCCCGCAGGCGGCGGTTAATCAATCCGTCGTCAATCAGGCCAAATGTCTCATCGAATTTGAACAGACCCGGCAAAACGAGTTGCAGAAGGGCGCGACGGTTTTTCTTTGCGGTGATGTCATTTGTCCACATGCGCAGGGTAGCTTCGACCGCTCTCTCGACCGGCCAGCCCAGCGCAATGGCGGCGGCATACAACGCGCCCCCCGAACAGCCGACCACCATGTTGACGGCGATGTTTTCATGTTCGAGCACTTTCATCAGCCCCAGGGCGGCGGCGCACTTGACGCTGCCAGAGCCGATGACCAGCGCAATCCGGTTGGTTGTCATGGTTTGCCCCGATTTATCCGAAACTGGCGACGGCGTCATCGACATTCTCGAACAATTTGAGAATGTTGGTGAACCCGCTGATTTTCAACACCTTCATTACATCTGGCTGGACGGCGGCCAGACGCAGGTCGCCGCCTCCCGCGCGGGCGTCCTTGACCGCGCCCAACAGCAGGCGCAGGCCGGCGCTGCTGGTGAAATCGACGCCGCCCAAATCGACCACCAGCCGAATCTGTCCGGATGAAATCAAGCCGCCCAGGTGTTCGGTAATGGCCGGGGCGGTCAGGGCGTCGATGCTGCCCGAAAACTGCACCACGGTAACGCCGTTCTTTTGAATGTCCTGAATGTTCATGCTGCATTTCTCCTTTGGGTGTCAGGGCCGGTAATATTTGGTAAAGGTGAGCGTGTTGCCGTCTTGCGAGGCCTGGTAATCGATGTTGTCCATCGTCTGGTAAATCAGGAAAAGGCCCAACCCGCCCAGTTCGCGGTCTTCAAGCGCGGCGTTCAGGTCCGGCGCGGGAGCGGAAGCAGGCTCAAAGGCATGGCCAAAATCGGTTATCTGAACCAGGATGCGGTCGGGTTCGATGCGAAAGGCGAGGACAATCGAGCCGGGGTCCATGCCTTTGTATCCGTGCTGGATGATGTTGGTGCAGGCTTCGTCGACTGCAAGTTTCAACTCGAAGACGATTTCATTCGGGATGTTGTGGTGGGCGCAACACTCGGCGATAAAATCGCGGAACATTTGCAGGGATTCGAGTTCGGCGGCGCGGGTGATTTGGAAACGTTGCGACATCGCAGCTCCTAAAAGAGGGTGTTGGGGCAGGTATTTACACCGGCCTGGCGTCCGACCTGTTTAATCATTTTCAGGTTGTCCCACTTGCGCTCGATGGTTTCAAGGATGCCGTCGTGAATGGCCCAGGCGCGTCCGCGCACGGTTTGCCACTGTTCAGGCTGGCGGAAGGGGCTGCTGCCATCGAGGGCTTTGTGCAGCGCGCCGCCGGGCTGGAATTCGCGGTGGATGATGTCCATCAACTGGTGGCCGCGGGCGTAGGCAAAGCCACGGCGCTCAAAAATCCAGGCCGAGGCGTAGGTCATCGGTTCGAGGGTCAGGGCGTGGTGGGCCAGGAGCGTCAGGAAGGTTTCGACGTGGGTAAAAATGATTTGCGAGCAGCGCAGTCCGGCACGTGTTTGTCCGGGGGCCAGACCGGCGTGCATGGCGCGCTCTTCTTCCGCCCGGTTGCGGTGAACCGTGCCAAACAAGGTCTCGCGGCCCTGCTCGTCGAAATCGGTGTTGAATTTTGGGCTGTGCGGGTCGCTGGCAATCAGGAAGTTCAGGTCGATGCCCCCATAAGGATTGTCTGCCAGTTCGAGATAGAAAAATTCGTTTTCCGGGTTTTGGCCGAACCAGGCCGAGATTTTGACTTTTTCGCTGCCTTCGTCGGCTTGCAGCCTGACCTGAATTTGTTTTTCGGGATTTTGCCAGGTGCGCGGGTTGATGTCGAAAGCCGCCAATACCTGCAACGGCAGCAGGGTTCGGTACAGGCGCAGTTTCGGGTTTTCCGGCAGGCTGTTGAGCGCCTTGAGGGTAACAGGCAGGCTGGCATCCCCGACCAGTTGGGTAATAGGGATGTTCGCCAACGGGTCGCGCCGGTCTGGTTCGGGTCGAAGGCGCAGATACTTAAACATATTGGGAGTATTCGGCGTATTTATATCATATATTGCCGCCAAAAGATTCAAGCATTGGGCGGTTTAATATTCCCGTATGTGAAATACACACAGAAAGCCAGGATTTCGCTTGCAGCGTGTTATTCGCCCAGCAGCGTTTCTAGCCGGTTGACCAACTCTGCAAGTACGCTGAATGCATCGGAAACCGGCTCAGGGCTGGTCATATCGACCCCGGCCATTTTCAGCGCTTCGAGCGGGTAGCGTGAGCCGCCAGACTTGAGGAAGTCGAGGTAGCGTTCCGCCGCGCCGGGTTGGCCGGATGTGACGCCATGTGACAGGGCGTGCGCGCCTGAAATCCCTGTGGCGTACTGGTAGACGTAGAAGTTCATGTACATGTGCAGGAACTGCGCCCAGGTGATGCCGGTGCGCTCACGGTCGAACTCGACTTCGTCGCCATAGCCTTCTTTGAACAGGTCGGCCAGGATGCCAATCAGGATGTCGGCATTCAGCGGCGCACCCTTTTCGGCGCGGGCGTGCATTTCCAACTCGAAGCGCGCTAATGTCGGCATAATGAAGAAGTAGCGGTGATAGTTGGACATCGCCTCTTCGATGAGCGCAATCTGGAAATCGGGCGCGGTCTGGGTGCGCATCAGGTACTCGCGCACGGTGGCCTGGTTGAAGTTGGAGGCAACTTCGGCCACAAAAAGCCCGTAGCGGCTATAGATGAATCGCTGGTTGGCGCGCGAGTAGTAGGAGTGCATCGAGTGCCCCAGTTCGTGCGCCAGGGTCGACAGGCTGAACAGGTCGTCGGCATAAGACATCATGATGAAGGGTCGGGTGCCATACGAACCGCTGGAGAATGCGCCCTCGCGTTTGCCGCGATTGCGCGCCCGGTCGACCCAGCGGTCTTCCAGGCAGCCACGGCGCATGATGGCAACGTATTCTTCCCCGAGCGGGGCCATGCCTTCGCAAATCCAATCGACAGCCTGCCGGTAGGGGACAACCGGCTTGGAACTGGTCAACGGGGCTTTGATGTCGTATACGCCGAAAGTATCCAGTTTGAGGGCTTTTCGGCGCACGCGCCAGTATTTGTGCCAGGTTGGCAGGTTCTGTTTGAAGACCTCGATGAGATTGTGGAAGACCTCGACCGGGACATTGTTTGGCTCAAGCGATGCGTGTAGCGACGATGTGTAGCCTCTGACGCGAGCCGTGAAGACATCCTGCTTGATGGCGGTGGTCAGTATGGCGGCGGATGTGTTCTTGAAAGCCAGGTAGCCGTCCGCGTAGTTTTGCCATGCGCTGCGACGCACCTGCCGGTCAGGATGGGTGATGAGTGAACCGATACTGGCCTGGCCGATTTCGAGTTGGGCGCCATCGGAGGCGGTCGCCGGCTGGAATTTCAGGTCGGCGTTGTTGAGCATGTTGAAAGCGTTGAAAGCGCCGCCAAACGGGTCGCCGGCCAGGGCCAGGACTTGTTCCACTTCCCCCGAGCGCACGTGGGCGCTGCGCTTTTCGAGCCGGTCGACGTACTGGGCGAAAAATGCCAGTTCGGGCGTTGTTTTCATCCAATTTTTGAGCGTGTCGAAGCCAACGGTCATCAATTCCGGGTCGAAAAAGGCCATCGCCGCTCCCGTTTTGGCCCCCAGGCTGCGCGACTGCCCGGCGCGGGCATTGGCGTCCTGGTCGAATGTATCCACCGAGGTGGCGTTGCTGGCGTAGGTCATAATTTTGCCGAACAGTGCGCCGACCTCCTCGAACTTTTGAATGGCCTCCAACAACACCTGGGGGCTTTCTTTCAGCCTCCCCTGGTAAGCAGCAAGGGATGGAAGCAAATTCTCAAGGGTTTCGCAGGCGGCCTCCCATTCGGCGGGGGAAGCGAAAACGGATTCGAGCGCCCAAGTTTCCTCGAGCGGGACTTCGCTGCGGGCGGGCAGGGTGATATTTTCAGGCATGGTTGCTCTCCTTTGATTGGGTGGAGTGTTTATTATAGTCCTTGTCTGTGCGCTTTGGCCGAGGTTCGCCGTCTTGGGCATGGTATATTAAAGCACACAGAGGAAACATAAAACTATGTGGTACTGCATCTCTCTTGGCGACGGACTTTCGGCCTCGATTTATACGGATGAAATCAATCGCATCTTCCAGCCTTTGTTCGATTTGGCAGGCTGCCCGGACGATATGGCCGTCTTTACCCGTCAGGAGCGCGGAACGGTGCATTGCGAGGTGATTGCCTATTTTTCGCCTGCGGCAGCCGAGACAGCCCGGGCATTCTCAGCCGAAGGATGCAATCCGCCGGACAGGCAGGGTCTGGAATTGCTTGCCGGAAGTTCAGGCTGCTGGGCCGCATTGTTTTAGGAGCAAGTCAGACATTTTTCAACTATAGGAAAAATATGCCGTCTGTTACCCGCTGGTTTGTCAAGACTTCTTTGATGTGGCTCGTGATTGCGCTGGTGCTGGGGCTTTACCAGCAAATTCCGGGTTTGCCGAAGGGCGCCTTCTCACCCGTGTATACACACTTGCTGACGGTTGGCTGGCTAACCCAGCTTATTTTTGGAATCGCCATATGGATGCTGCCAAAATTTACCAGCGAAAATCCGAGAGGTTATGAATGGGTTAATTGGCTGACCTATATCAGCCTTAACCTGGGCCTGGGTCTGCGCGCCATTCTGGAGCCGTTGCACAGCGCGGAAACAATTCCGTGGAGCGGGGCCGCGCTGGTTGCTTCGGCTGTGTTACAGTGGCTGGCCGGTTTATTGTTCTCGGTTCAGGCCTGGTTTCGCGTGAGGGCGCGTTAAAATGCCGCTGCTGAGTCGCCTTGCTGTGCGATTGTCACTTGTCTATCTGGTGGTCGGGATAACTTTCGGGGCATTGATGCTTGCCAACAAGGGGATTATGTTTGCCCCGCTGGTATGGTTGTTTCTCCCCGCCCATATTGATATTATGTTTCTGGGCTGGATGACGCAATTTGCACTGGGTGTCGCTTTTTGGATATTACCCCGGCTTGGCGGGAGCGCGCCGCGAGGCGACGAGCGCTGGAGCTGGCTGGCTTTTGGCCTGCTAAATCTTGGGATTTTGCTGGCGGCGATTTTCCCGTTTATCAGGGTTGAGGGGGCTATGTTGGTTGCCCGCCTGTTTGAATCGGCCGGATTGTTGTCGTTTGCGTTTGGCAACTGGCGGCGCATCTATCCCATGAAGTTTTCACGCGCCCCATAGGAGAATT
>JAGVAO010000258.1 GCA_020060235.1 Anaerolineales bacterium
GACGGCAAGAACTACGGCGTGCCGTGGGATATGGGCATGGTTGGTTTCTGGTACAACAAAGCGCTCTTTGAGCAGGCTGGCGTTGCCGCTCCCATCGAAACCTGGGACGACATGCTCGCCGCTGTGACCGCCTTCAAAGCCGCTGGCATCATCCCGATTGCCCTGGGCGAAGGCGACAAATGGCCCGGCCACTTCTGGTATGGCTATCTCGCCACCCGCCTTTGCGGTGGTGAAGGTTTCGTGAGCGCTGCTACCCGCGTTACCGGCTTCACCGACGACTGCTTTGTGCAGGCTGGTTACAAACTCCTCGAACTGAACGCGCTTGAACCCTTCCAGTCCGGCTATCTGGGCGCGACCTATGGCGACCAGGCTACCTTGGTGGGCAACGGACAGGCCGCGATGGAACTGATGGGCCAGTGGGCGCCGGCGGTTCAGAAGGATAACAGCGAAGACAAGATGGGCATCGGCGACGACCTCGGCTTCTTTGGCTTCCCCATGGTTGCTGGCGGCGCCGGCAACGCGGGTGATGCCTTCGGCGGCGGCAATGGCTTCGCCATTGGCAAGAACGCCTCTCCCGAAGCAATTGACTTTGTCAAGTGGCTGACCAGCGTTGAAGCTCAGATTGCTTGCGCCGAAGCCGGCTTCTGCATCCCGGTTGTCAAGGGCGGCGAAGCGGGCCTTTCTGACCCCTTGCTGCTCGTCATCCAGCAGAATTTGTCCCAGGCCGAGTACTTCCAACTGTACTACGACCAGTACCTGCCCCCTGCGGTCGGTTCCGTCGTCAATGACAGCGTCCAGGCTCTCCTGGCTGGCTCGTTGACACCCGAACAGGTTGCCCAGGCCATCGAAGATTCTGCCGCGCAGGAAATCAAATAACCTAAACATCCGGTTTTCTGGGGTGGGGATTGAGTCCCCCGATAGGCTCATCCCCACCCCCTTTTTTACCGTTTTTTCCCAGGGAGTCTTGACATGCAATCACTGCCTGCTATTCCAAACATCTTTAAACAGAAACCGGGCGATGGCGCTCCGCACAGGTTCCAGGAAAACCTGATGATTTTCCTGTTCCTCCTGCCTGCCCTGATACTTTTCCTGCTCTTTGTCATTTTCCCCATTTTCTCGTCCATTTACTACAGTTTTTTTAACTGGAAGGGCTTTGGCCCGGCAGTGGACTATGTCGGCCTGGATAACTATAAGAATATCCTCAATGACAAGGTCTTCATGATTGCGGTGCGCAACGCCTTTTTGCTGATTGCGCTCTCCCTGTTTGTGCAATTGCCCTTGTCGATGATGCTGGCCGTGCTGGTAGGGCGCGACCTGCCCGGACGGGTCTTCTTTCGCACCATCTTCTTCCTGCCCTATGTCTTGTCTGAAGTTATCGCCGCGCTTATGTGGCTCTTCATTCTCAATCCTGACCCCAACCGCGGTTTTGTCAACGCCATTATTGTCTTTTTTGGCGGTGATGCCCAGCCCTGGTTGGGCAGTACCAACCTTGTCCTGCTTGCCATTTTCGCAGCCCTCACCTGGAAATATTTCGGCTATCACATGCTGCTCTTCATGACCGGCCTGCAAAATATCCCCAAAGAAATCGAGGAAGCCGGGGTTGTCGATGGCGCAAACGCTTTCCAGAATTTCTTCTTCATTACCCTGCCTCTGCTTGCCAGCACCATTCGCACCTCGGTTTATATCTCGGTGCTTGGCTCCATACAGCAATTTATTATGGTCTGGATTATGACCAGGGGCGGCCCGGTCAATGCCAGTGAGACGATGGCGACTTACATGTACCGTTTCGGTTTTGTCCGCTTCCAATTGGGTTACGGCTCGGCAGTTGCCATTTATATGTTCCTGCTCTGCCTTATATTTTCGCTCATTTACCTGCATCTTACCCGCAAACCAGACCCCCTCTCTGGAATCGAATAAGGATAGTCCCATGCAAAAAACTACCCCTCACCGCTCTTCCTGGAATACACGAAAAATTTTTCAACGTTTTTTGCAGTATTTTGTGCTCGTGACCGTTCTCGTTGCCGTCTTTGTTCCAATAACCATCCTGGTCTTTGGCGCACTAAAGACGCGCGGCGAATTGATGACAAGCCCCTATACTGTGCCGATGCCCCCGCGCTGGGAAAATATCATCGCCGTCCTGACCTCACCCTCTTACACTTTTTGGGCCATGCTGCGCAACAGTTTGATGGTCATGCTGGCAACCACAACAGGCGTTGTTGTCATTTGCAGCCTCGCGGCCTTTGTCTTTGCCCGTATGCGTTTCCGAATGAAGGGCGCCATCTTCCAGCTCTTCACCCTCGGGCTGATGTTCCCCATCACGATTGCCATCCTGCCGGTCTATTTTGTCCTGCGACAATTGAATCCCTATGTGCCTCTAATCGATAGTTTGTGGGGGGTCATTATCGTGCAGATTGCCTTCCAACTATCGGGAAATATCTTAATATTGCGGGGTTTTTTCACCGCCATCCCCACCGAATTGCAGGACGCAGCCTACATTGACGGTTGTACCGCTTTCGATTTCTTCTGGCGAATCCTCCTTCCGCTTGCCAAACCCGCCCTGGCCGCCGTCGCCGCCCTGACGATGATTATGAGTTGGAATGACCTGCTCGTACCGCTTGTCATCATCAATAGCGACAAACTCTGGACACTCCCGCTTGGCACCATGCAATTCCAGGGCCAGTATGGGCAAGACCTTGCCCTTGTTTCAGCCTTTGTCGCTATTTCGGCCCTGCCCACAGTTATTTTCTATCTCATTGCCGAACGCCAAATTGTTTCCGGCCTGACCGCTGGCGCGATAAAAGGATAGCCTGCCTTGAAAAATACTTTTCGCAATCCAATCCTTTCCGGCTGTTATCCTGACCCCTCCATATGCCGGGCTGGTGACGATTTTTACCTGGTGACTTCGACCTTTGAGTATTTCCCCGGTCTGCCCATCTTTCACAGCCGCGACCTGGTACATTGGCGGCAAATCGGACACGCCCTGACCCGCGAATCGCAACTGCCTCTGCAAGAAGTCCACTCTTCGGGTGGATTATATGCGCCGACCATTCGATACCACAACGGCACGTTTACCATCATCAACACCCTGGTCGGCGGGAAAGCCCAATCGGGCAACTTCATCGTCACCGCCACTGACCCGGCCGGGCCCTGGTCTGAACCGTTCTGGCTCGACGGCGCGGATGGTATCGACCCCTCGCTCTTTTTCGACGCCGATGGCCGCACCTGGTATGTCGGCAGCCGCATGGCGCTCAATTCGCAATTTGAAGGACATACCGAAGTCTGGCTCCAGGAGTTGGATTTGCAAGCCATGCGACTCATCGGTGAGCCGCTGGTTTTGTGGGAAGGCGCGCTCAAAGGCGCGCGCTGGGCCGAAGCCCCGCATATTTACAAAATTGGCGGGTATTACTACCTGCTGATTGCCGAAGGTGGAACGGGGCAGCATCACGCGGTTACGGTTGCGCGCAGCAAAAATGTTGCCGGGCCCTACGAGGCCAATCCGGGCAACCCCATTCTCTCCCACCGCCATCTTGGCCTCGATTACCCGATTGTCGGCACCGGCCATGCCGATTTGTTCGATACCCCCTCCGGGGAATGGTGGGCGGTCTTGCTGGGCATGCGTCCGTATGGCGGCTATTACTACAACCTGGGACGCGAAACCTTCCTGGTTCCGGTTCGCTGGGAGGAGGACTGGCCGGTCTTCAGCCCTGGCACAGGAAAAGTCGAGTTCGAATATCGCGTTCCCAACCTACCGCAGCAGCCCTGGCCGCAAACCCCGGCCCGCGACGATTTCGATGCCGATTCCCTTGCGCTTCAATGGAATGCCCTGCGCGCCTCGCCGGAGCGATTTGCCAGCCTGTCGGAACGTCCCGGATTCCTGCGCTTGCGTTTGCAGCCTGAAAGCCTGGCCGAAAACGCCAGCCCGAGTTTCATTGGGCGCAGGCAGCAGCACATCCATTTTTCTGCCCAAACGGAATTCGAGTTCTCTCCCGCTTCGTCTAACGAATGCGCTGGCCTGGCTGTGACCCAAAGCCCGGATTTTCACTACCTTTTTGTTGTCACCTTGCAGGGTGAGCCGGTTGTGCAGTTGATTAAACGCACAGCAGGCGTGGAAGAAATTCTCGCCCGAGTGCCGATTTCAATCCCGCGCATTCGCCTGAAAGTCGAAGCCCGCGAGCAAGACTACGGTTTTTATTATGCCGACAAGGCGGGGGACTGGCAGGCGCTCCTCGAAGGCGTCGACGGACGCATCTTGAGTACGCCGGTTGCGGGCGGATTTTTGGGCGCGTATCTGGGCATGTATGCCAGCAGCAATGGGCAGGCCAGCAATAACCGGGCCGATTTTGACTGGTTCGAATATGCGGAATTACCCCAGTCCTGAGCCGCCGGGCTGAGTTTATCGAAGCCGGAGCGTTTTTCGCGTAGTCGAAGGATATATAAAAATAGTATTGAGGCTTTCTTTTTATGCGAAACCTATTTAAGCGTGTGTTTTTCCATCTTCTCTTGCTTGCCTTGCTGGCAGGCTGTGCTGGCCCTTCTCCCGTAACACCGGAGCCGACCAAAATGCCGACCCAGGTCCCTACACCAACGCCTAGTCTTGGCGCCTACGAGAGCGGCGAGTATCGCAACCTGTTCGCCGAGGCGCTTGGCAAATCGGATGCCGAAATTCAGGCCAAAATCGATGCCGCTTTCCAACAACTTTTCTACGGCGACGATGTTTCTGAGCGCGTCTATTACCCGGTTGGCAGCGACATGGGCTATATGCTCGACACCGGCAACGACGATGTGCGCTCCGAGGGCATGTCCTACGGCATGATGATTGCCGTCCAGATGAACAAGAAGGAAGAATTCGACCGCATCTGGAAGTGGACCAAAACCTACATGTACCAGAC
>JAGVAO010000164.1 GCA_020060235.1 Anaerolineales bacterium
CGGGCCAGTCGATGACCCCGCCGCCCGCTCCGCCTGGGACGCGATGACTCCCGAAGACCAGGACGCCGTGACGCAGGTCTTTGTCAACGTCGGCAAAGCAATTGCTGCCTATGAGCGCCTGCTCCTGCCTGCCCCCTCGCGGTTTGACCGATATGTGGAAGCATTGCTCAATCAAGACCGGCGCGCCCTGAACACCGCCCTGACGGAAGATGAAGTCGCCGGACTGCGCCTCTTTATCGGCAAAGCCGAGTGCATTCAGTGCCACAATGGGCCGTTGTTCACCAACAACGACTTCCACAACACCGGCGTTCCCACCGGGCAAGGGTTGTCATTAGATATGGGTCGTGCCGCAGGCGTGCAAGCCCTGCTCAACGACGAATTCAACTGTCTAGGACGTTGGAGCGATGCCGGGGAGACGGATTGCCTCGAACTGCGTTTCCTCGTCTCGGAAGGTGAAGAACTCGAAGGCGCGTTCAAACCTTCGACCCTGCGAAATATCGCTGAAACCGCGCCTTATATGCACGCCGGTCAATTTGCCACGCTCGAGGAAGTACTGCGGCATTACAACCAGGCCCCCGATTCTCCGGTCGGACACACCGAACTCGAACCGCTCGACCTGACCGAGGGCGAAATTGCCCAACTCATCGCCTTCCTGCGCGCCCTGAGCGGCGGCGTTCATGCCGACCCCAGGTGGCTGCAAGCCCCATGAACACCATCCCATCCCATTTGGTCATTAACGCCGCCATCGAGAAAAAGTTTGGCAAAAAATTAAACATCGCCAAATCCGCTTTTTTATTTGGAGCTGTCCTGCCCGATATCCCGCTGGGATTGCTAATGTTAGGCTCGTATGCCTACTACGGATTCATCCTGGGGCAGGATACGACCAACTTGATGGACGCATTCATTCACCCCGCCTATTACGAAAACCCCTGGTGGATTGCCGCGCACAACTTCCTGCACGCCCCCCTGCTTTTGCTGGCCGCCATTGCCGCGCTGTGGGGATTTCGCCAGAAAACCGGGACTGTCGGTCATTGGGGGCTGTGGTTCGCGGCGGGATGTTTAGCGCACACCCTGCTAGACATCCCCACCCACGCTGGGGACGGCCCGCTCCTGCTGTTCCCCTTCAACTGGCAAGCCCGCTTCAACAGCCCGGTGAGTTATTGGGACCTCAATTATTATGGCATCCAATTCATGGTCTTTGAAGCATTGCTAAATGTTAGTTTGTTGGCGTATTTGTTTTTGCCCAAAATTTTGTTCAAACACGCCAACAAAAATACATAACTTAACGCTCAATTTAATCTTCCGCCAGAATTTCTTCGATGATGGCCTGCAATGTCTCGAAACTGGGCGGCCCTACCAGCGGACGACCGTTAACCAAAAAAGAGGGTGTGCCTGGGAAGCCATGCGAACGCGCCTCTGCCAGGCTCTGCGCAATTTTGGCGCGGTTTTTTCCTGAATCAAGGCACTGGTTAAACTCTTGCATATTTAACCCCACCTTTTCCGCATATTCTTTCAGTTTATCAACGCCCAAAGACGGGTAGTTGTCATACACAACGCGGTGATACTCCCAAAATTTACCCTGGTCAAAAGCGCATTGACCGGCTTCAGCGGCCTTTGGAGATTGCGCTGTAATCACTGGAAAATCCTTCCAAACAAATTTCACATCTTCGCTGTAAAGAATAAAAATTCGCTCAATAATGCCAGAATAATGCCAGGCGCGGCAAGCAGAACAGCCAAAATCAGCATATTCGACAATCACAATCCGGGCATCGTCAAACCCAAAACTTGGGTCCTGGGCCAGGCGTTCCTCACTGAGCGTCGCAGTTGGCTGCGGCAACGATTGGTAAAAAGATACGCCAACAAACCCCACAAGCAGTAAAACTATCACAACAGACCAACGGAATACTGATTTCTTGCCTGCCAGGAATCCCCGGCGTTCACTTTTTGTGCTTGTTTTTCTTGTTTTCATGCTCGTCTCCTTAACATTAATCCAAGTTGCTACCAAAGGAAGTTGATGGAGCAGGCGAGAACGAAAAGAGCGACTTTCAACTCAAAACCTTTCGCAGTGACGGCATGAATAGATTTGGGCAATAATCGTTCAATGAGACTTCCAGTGGTTTCGACGGTTTTTCTGATACTGGCTCGCAAATAGGTCGTGTAAGGCGGCACTGGACGCAGAGAGTTCTTTTTGCGCAAGGGCAGCAATTCGATTTCGGCCTCGCGCATAACATCTTCAATGGTGTAATCGTTATAGGCTTTATCACCAATCACCCAGGAATGTTTTGGCAGGTCGAACTGATAAAGTCCTAACGCGCTTGTATCACTGAATGCACCCGGTTCGAGAAAGAATTCAACCGGTTCACCGGTTTCTGTGACCATAATGTGGATGCGGAGGCCGTAGAAGTAACGTTTTTTGCTGGCAATGTAGCCTCGCCAGGCTTCACCTTGATAGATTTTCGAACGGCAGATGCGATAATTGTCGCAAACCGCGATTGGATAACTGTCAATCACATACACCGACTTCTCATTGAGCTGTTTCCAGGTCTCGCCCAAACGCAAAAACAAAGTCAAGAACAAATCAGCAATATTGTGTAGCCGGCGATTGAAACGGCTCTTGCCCAACATATTCGGAATGTAATTGCCGTCATATAGAAACCGGCTCGCCATACAGAAGTTACCCTTGAAGTACAACACGGCTACGATGGCGGTCGTCATAATCTCTGCATCACTCATTTTGCGCTGTTTGTCTTCGTAATGATGCAAGGCATTGAGCATGTCGTCGCACAGACAATAAACAACTATAATTTGGGTATCCATGATGGTCTCCTTCTTTGGTGGTCGGGATACCCCAAATCTAGCAGACTTTCATGGATTTTTGTCAAAGTTCATCCCAAGGTAGCAACTTGAGTTAACATTAAGATATTTCAAACAACTTCTCTGACGGCAGTTTCACATACACCTGCGCCCCGTGCGCGAACATGGGCGCGGGCATGGGCATGCGCGCCCGCACGCTCATATCGCCCACTGCCACCACATATTCCACATACTCGCCGCGAAAAACGCAATCGCTCACCTTGCCCGGCAGGCTGTTTTCCGCCGCTTCTTTTTCAATGCGGATATGTTCGGGGCGAATGGCATACGTGGCGCTGGGGCTGGATTCCGCGCAAGTGACTTTTAACGCCCCCCAGGGCGTGACCAGACTCCCCCCCGCCTTGCTCCCGTTTAAGAAAGTGGATATGCCCATAAACTGCGCCGCCGCCAAACTCGGCGGACGGTGAAACAACGCTTCGGGCTTTCCCGCCGCCACAATTTCACCGTTTAACAACAACGCCATGCGGTCACTCATCGCCATCGCTTCGCCCAGGTCGTGCGTCACCAAAATTGTCGTAATCCCCAACTCGCGCTGAATGCCCCGAATGGCTTCCTGCAAGTTCAGGCGCACTTCGGTATCGAGACTGCTGAGCGGCTCGTCGAGCAGGAGCAGATTGGGGCGCGTCACCAACGCCCGCGCCAACGCCACGCGTTGCTGTTCCCCGCCCGAAAGTTGGGACGGTTTGCGCTTTTCGATACCGGGCAAACCAATCAGGCTCAGCATTTGGCTCACCTCGCGGCGAATCTCGTCGCGCGGGGCGCGCTTGACCTTTAGCCCAAAGCCGATATTCTCCTCCACGCTCAGGAAGGGGAATAAATACGACTTTTGGAACATGAACACTGCTCCGCGCTGGCTGGGAGGAAGATTCAGAATAGAAATACCGTCAAATTGCACGTCCCCGGCGTCGGGGCGTTCGATCCCGGTAATCAGCTTGAGCAGGGTCGATTTCCCGGAGCCGGACGGCCCCAAAAGGGCGACCAATTCCCCATTTTCCACAAAAAGGGAGAAGTCTTTCAGCACCGGGGCGGGCTGGCTGGGGTAGCGTTTGGTGAGATTGAGCAGGTTGACTTGGGTCATGGTTAGTATTGTTCGCGAATTTCACCGCCGTGCAATTGGCGGACGGTGGCAAGGATGACGAGCGCGGGCGGGGCCAGGAAAACCAGCGCCAACGCGGCAATCGTGACGGGGTTCCCGCCGCTGGCCGCCGAAAATAACAGCACCGGCAGGGTGATGACTCGCCCGGAGCCGATCAGCAGGGTCAGCAGGTATTGGCTCCATGAGATGAGGAAGGCGAACAGGGCGGCAACGGCCATGCTGGGGGCGAGCATCGGCAGGGTGATTGTGAAGAGAGTGCGCCAGGCGCCCGCGCCGAGCACCCAGGCCTGGAACTCGTAGGCTTCGTCGTAGCGGGCGAAAGCCCCCGCCAGGGTGAAGACCACGTAAGGCAGGGTCGGGACGAGGTGCGCCAGGACGATGCCGGGGATGGTTCCGGCCATGCCGATTTGTAGGAAAAGGATGTTCAGCCCCATGCCAATCGCCAGCGGCGGGACGACGGTCGGCAGATAGAGCAAGAGCCAGGCCAGCTGCCGCCCGCGAAACTGACGCAAGCCCAGGGCGCGCGCCGCCGGGAAGCCGATGACGAGCGAAAGCAAACTGACGGCGGCGGCAATCAACAGGCTGTCGCGCAGGCTGGAGATGGTGCGCGGGTCAGACAGGACGCGCTGGAAGGCGGCGCTTGTCCAGGTTTCGGGGAAGGGGGCGGGGAAGAACCAGCCCTGCGAGAAGGCGTAGAGGACGAACACGCCAAGGGGCGCGGCGAGGAGAGGGTAGATGATGATGCGGGGGAGAAAGCGGCGTAACATGGGAAACAGGGAAACACGTAGCCAGGTATCCGTGTTTCTCTGTGTACGTTCTACCTGTTTACTCATTGTTTCTCCCCATTTCGCAAACTCAACCAGGCCACAACGAGCGTGATAACCGTAATCACCAGACTAATCGCCATGCCGCCGGCGCGGGCAGAGAGATCGGGGTCGTTGAAGAAGCGCAGTGCCAGCACCGGCAACATACGCGGATAGTTGACTCCCAACAGGGCGGGGACTTCGTAGGCGCTGAAAATGTAGGCAAAAGCTAGCAGCGAGCCGGAGAGCAGCACCGGGGCGACCAGCGGCAGGGTGACATAGCGGATACGCTGCCATCGGCTGGCACCCAAGTTTTCGGCCACCAGTTGGTAGCCTTCGGGCTGGGTGCGCAAAACCGAAATCACCAGCAGGGCCAGAAACGGCACTTCCTTCCCGATGTAACTGAGGATAATGCCGATGCCGTACTTGTCGCGCACCAGCACCGGGAACTCGGCGGGTATGGAAATCAATCCAAGAGAGGCTGCCCAGCGCGCCAGGAGTCCGCCTTGCGAGAGCAGGAGTAGCAGCCCAATTGCCCAAATCATGTGCGGGAAAGCCAGATTGCTGTTCAGGGCGAGCGTATCGAAGCGGCTGCCCGAAATCCAGAAGGCGAGGACCAAGGCGAGAACAGCGGAAATCAGTGTTGAAGCCAGACTTACCCACAGCGAAAAACCGAGCGAGCCCCAAAACTCGCGCCCGGCGATGCCCTGTCCGCCGAACAGGTCGGCGTAGGCGCGCAGGCTGAGGGTGGATTCATCCAGCCCAGACATCAGACCCAGGCTTTGGGCAACGCCATAGGCAAGACTCGCCCCCAGAAGAAGGAGGATAATCGTCAGGGCGGGGGCAAGGGCCAGCCAGGGGGAGAAGATGAGACGATCGCGCATGGGGGAGGGTTTCAGGTGCCAGGTATCAAGTGTAAGGTGCGCGGCGATGTTTTTCCTGGTACCTGACACCCAATAACCTGACACCTATTTTTGTACCACAAACTCCAACCAACCCTGCTCGGCCAGCCCTTGATACTGCGGGGCGGTATCTCCGGCCAGGGAGCGGGCCAGGTCGGCGGCGGGGGTGGCGGCTTGGCCCAATTTGGCCGCGGCGACTTCCAACTGGGCTTTGGCTTCGGGGTCGGTAACACGGGTCACGTCAATGGCATAGCCCAAACCAAATCCGTTTTCGGGCAAAATCTGCGCGGCCTGGAATTCCGGCTCGAGTAGCAGGTTCGCCAGCACCAGTGCGGCGGCTTTGTTGGGCGCATTGGCCGGGATGGCGACGTAGTTAAAGTCGCCAATCATGTACTGCTCAAAGACAAAGGTGCGGGCAGTGGGCGGCATGAGACCGTCGGCAATCCAACGCCCCGCGCCACTGATGTCTTGCGTGAAACTGAAATCAATCTCGCCGTTTGCAAAAAGCGTCACCATCTCCGGTTCGTTGGCGGGGTAGGTTTCGCCATTGCGCCACAGGCAGGGTTCCAGTTCGTTGAGGTAAGCCCACAGCGCGGGGGCGTGTTCGTCCCAGGTAGCCTGGTCGAAGGTTTTCCACATCGCTTCGCCGCCGCTCAACTCGTAGAGCGCGCCTTTCAGGAAGCGCGTACCAATGAACCCGCCCGGACCCGGAGCGACATAGGTGAAACGCCCGGGGTGGGCGCAAGCCCAATCTTTCAGTTCGGCATACGAGCGCGGCAGGTCATCCGCGTCGATACGGGCGGAATCATAGACAAACTGGAACTGGGCTGAAGACCAGGGACTTTCCATGTTGTCCACTGGCGTGCCAAAATCAAGATTAATTGCGGGATTATCCCAGTTGACCAGCGTGGCATTGGGGAGCGCCTGCGACCAATCGGTGTAGAGCATTCCGGCCTGCTTGAGGGTGAAAAAATTTTCGCCGTTAATCCAGATTAAGTCCACCGCGCCAGGGTCGGTGCCGGCCTGTTTTTCGCTCAAAACCTGGTTGACAGCGTCTTCGGTGGCCGCCAGCGGTACGCGGTTGAGCGTAATCCCGTATCGCTCCTGCAGGGCTTTGCCGTAGAAATTGTCCACATAGGCGTTGATGCTGTCGGCCCCGCCCCAGATATACCAGTTGACGGTCTGGCCGCGCGCCGCTGCCAGGACACTGTCCCAGTCGTTGAGGTCGAATTCGCCTAATGAGGCCGGTTCGGGTGCTGCGGGAGCGCAAGCAGAAAGCACAAGCGCAAAAATTATAAGAAGGAAAGAAATTTGTTTCATGGGGTCTCCTAATGAAATACAAAATCACCTATGCAGGTTTTGCAAAACGATACTTGAGATACGCCGCCAACTCGCCCTTCAGGTTTGTCAACGTCTCGCGCATAAAAAAGTCGGCTACCTTTAAAATCCCGCTCGAATAGGTCGGGTAGGGGAAAACCAGCCGGTAAATCTTGTAGAGTGAAATTTTCTGGCTGATGGCCAGCGTAAAGAACGAAATCATCTCCGAAGCGCGCGGGCCGATGATGGTCACACTCAAAATCCGGCCGGTCAGGCGTACAGCGTCCACAATGATGAAACCGTTTTCGATTCCGTCCGTGTAGCCGCGGTCGGTGTGGGTCTTGAAATCCACCCGGATACGCTTGATCACGCCGGGATGACAGTATTCTTTCAGTTGTTGCTCGGTCAGACCAACGGCGGCCACTTCCGGGTCGGAAAAGGTCGCGTTCGGGAAAAGCGGCTCGTTTTTGGCAATCGGCAGATACGGGAAAGCTATCCGCTGAACGACGCGCCGTCCCTGGGCATTGGCGGAATGGGTGAAGGCAGAAGTAGGCGTCACGTCCCCAATCGCGTACACACCCTTGACATTTGTCTCACCGTAGGAGTTTACCAAGATGCCCTGCCGATGGTCAACTTTTACCCCTGCCTTTTCCAAATCCAGTTTTTCGAGGTTGCGAATGCGTCCGACTGCAACGAGTACTTTGTCAACATCGCGCAGGACAATTTCTTCTTCGCCAGATTGCAAAATGAGCGACTGGGTCGAGACATCGCAGGCTTTGGCAACCGTGCCAAGGTGTAGGGTGATGCCGCGCTTTGCCAGTTCTGCCTGAATAGCTTCTGAGGCTTCGGGGATGGAGGTCGTCAGTGGGCGTCTGTCCAAAGCAAACATTGTGACCTTGGTTCCAATTTTCTGGAAGGCAAAAGCCATCTCGAGGGCAATTACGCCTGCACCGACAATGACCAAATGTTTGGGCGCATCGCGCAAGTCGAAAAGAGATTCGTTGGTTAGAACCATTTCGGAGGGTAAACCTGGGATGTCGAGCAAGCGCGGACGGGCGCCGGTGGCAATAACAATATTATCGGCTGTTATTTTACGTATCCCGCCGTCTTTGAGCGCCACTTCAAGCTCCTTCGCCGTATTAAACTTTGCCAGGCCTTGGATAAATGTCACGTTTTTTGTCTCACGCACTTCATGAGTTTCTTTGTCACGTAGAGCATCGCGTTTTCGGATGACTTCACGCAGAACTTCGTCCGGGTTATCGCCTGGCTTAAACTCACGCGCAAGGTGGATCAATGTTTTGGATGGCACACAACCAACGTTGGTGCAATCCCCGCCGACATGGTTGGATTCAATCAAAGCAACTTGTTTACCCAGACCGGCGAGGCCGATGGCAACAGTCATGCCGCCTGAGCCAGCACCGATGACGATGGTGTGAAAGTGTTCAGTGTTCATGAATGAAAAATCCTTTTTTATGAATGACTCCACTGCAAAAACGACCAGATAAATCATATCCAAATTGCGCCTCCTCAAAAGGCGTGAACTTTAATATAATCAGGGCAACCCACCTAG
>JAGVAO010000250.1 GCA_020060235.1 Anaerolineales bacterium
GCCACCCACGCGCAAGTCACTTAGTGCCAGGGTGCTGTAAGCAGATTGTTGTACAACGTGGGTTAATTCATGCGCCAGCAACTCTTTCCCGGCTGTTGTCTCAGGCCTGTACTGACCGCTCCCAAAAACGACATCCCGACCAACCGTGTAAGCCCGCGCGTTAACTGCCTGGGCCGACTGCGCAGCCTGTGCGCCGGTATGGATGCGCACATTTCCAAAGTTATGTCCAAATCGCGGTTCCATAAAGGCACGCGACTCTGCATCCAGCGGCCGGCCCGGCGAGCGCAAGGCATCATGCACCGCCTGTGGAATACCCTGCGGCGTCACGGGATTTTGCGCCTGTCGCTGAATAAGCATCTTCTTGCGGCGGCACTCTTCACACTCGCCCGATGGCCCGGGGCTGCCGCCGCAGGCGCATTTACGCTGCAGCAAGCCGCCAGCCGGGGAAAAACCCGTTGCCGTCTTTGATACGTTCTTCAAAGCGATGCCTGCTTGAGCAATCATTTTTTCTGCTCCCCGACACCGCCGCCTAGACTGCCAAAAACCGCCTGGGCTGTTTGTACGCCTACGGTTTCAGGCCTGGCTCCAGCCGACAGGCTGATATTCGCCGTTCGCAAAGTAGAGGTGTCGGCCAGGCCAGTAAGCACTGCGATATCGCCAGCCGCGGCCAGGCGCTCCAGTTCACGGCTCAATGAGTCGCCGATAGCATCCCGGTCTGCCGCTGAAAAACCATGCAGGATGAGTTCGTCAATCAGAAACTCGACGTGCGCCTTGGTATTCATACCCAGCCTCCGATTTCGGCTTCACTCAAGGGCTTCTCAAGCTTGGCATACTCGGCGCGGGCAGCGCGCAACAGGTGGTTCATGCGCACCGGCTCACCAGAGTCGGCGGCCAGGAAGGCCGCATGCAAGGCAATGTTGCGGATGTTGCCGCCTGCCACACTCAAGCGCGCCAGTCTATCCACTTCCAGACCCTCGGTGGGGGTTTGGCGCGGGAAAATGTGCCGCCAAATCTCGGCGCGCTGGTCGGAATCGGGGAATGGGAACTGCACCACAAAACGAATACGGCGCAGGAAGGCGGTATCGATGGCATCCTTCAAATTTGTGGTCAGGATGGCCAGCCCACGATAGGACTCCATGCGCTGCAACAGGTAACTGACCTCAACATTGGCATAACGGTCGTGGCTGTCTTTGACCTCGCTGCGTTTGCCAAACAAAGCATCGGCCTCGTCAAAGAGCAGGATTGCTCCGCCCTGCTCCGCGGCATCGAAAACCCGGCGCAAGTTTTTTTCGGTTTCGCCAATGTACTTGCTGACTACCTGGCTCAAATCGATGCGGTACAGGTCGAGTCGCAATTCGTTGGCCAAGACCTCTGCCGCCATTGTTTTGCCGGTTCCACTGGCGCCTGAAAAGAGCGCACTGATTCCCAGGCCGCGGGCGCTTTTGGCGGCAAAACCCCAGTCCTCATAAATCTTCATCCGCTGGCGAACATGGATGGCAACTTCGCGCAGTGTTTGCAACTGGGTCGCAGGCAAGACCAGGTCGTCCCAGACAGCCATGGATTGAATGTTCTGGGCCAGTTCTCCCAGGCGCGGATGCGATTGGTCGCGGCAGGCCTGCCACAAACTATCACCGAGGTCGCTGTCTGGGCCAGGATTGGCACTCAAAATATTGGTGGAAATAGTCTCGATGCTGTTGACATCCAGGTCAAAATGCCCGGTTAACTGGTCGATGTAACCATTGAGCCGGGTGGCCGCCGGACCAAGCGCTTGCCGCCACAAGTGAACCTGTTCGGCCGGGGTCGGCTTGCGGATTTCATAGATGAACACCTCCCGCCCATTAACCGGGATGCGCTCACGGGTGGAAAGGATGAGCGGAAAACGGGCCGCTTCGATCCAGCGCATGGCGTGAGTCAGTTCTCCATTCTCGCAATTGAGCAACAAAGCCTGGCTTCCGAGAATAGCCTGGCGCTCCCACAAACGCATCAGAGCCTCCATCTCCACAGGATTGGAAGGAATAACGGCTACGCGCATGCTATTCAGTCCCAGGCCCAGCATGGCGCTGGCCAACCCGGCCACTTGTTGCCGTGCAGCGCCATCCATGCCAAACAACTGAATGATGGGCAGCGCCCTGCCATCGGCCCCTTTCGACCAGGCATTGGCAATCTGCTCTGCGGCCGCCTGATGCGATGGAACCATTTTACCTGCCGGAGGCAGCATCTCAACATAACCAGACAGGCGTTCGTCCATGTAACCTGTGCCTGTCAGATAGTGCAGTATTGGTTCGTCAATGCGAAGCGGGCTTTGGGATAGCCCGGTACCCGAGCCGACTTCGAGCAGTCTCCAACGGCGCAGCGGCGCAATTGTGGTCAGGGCGCTCCAGTGTGCTTCAGGCAAAATAGACAGTGCCAGGCTGAAGGTCGGCGCGTTCAGCGGCGCAATCAGGCTTGCAAATTGCGAATCCAACTCCATCCCCGCGCATAACAGCAGGATGTCCCGTTCAAAAGCCGAAAGCCCGAAAAGCGAGCACAACACATTCAGGGCCGGGGGCGCAGACATCGAAGCCGCCAGAGATTGCAACTCCGTCTCCCCAGCAAAATCAAGGGATGCCGGTTCCCCGCCAGCCTGACGCTGAATCAGCCCGCGAATACGTGCCAGGCTGAGCGTTAGGTAGCGCTGGTTGGTTTCGAACCAGGTTGCGGCGGAATCTTGACTCATGAAATCGTCACCGTTGGGTCGCTCAAAAATGGATTGTCGGGGTCAGTTCCAGGGTCGAGCAGGCTTTCGGCCCCATCCACCTGCACACGCACCAGGTAGTCGCCGGCAGCCACGTCGGCGACACGCGTCACGATGCTGACGACGGAGGTGTCTGCCGGGTTAGGCGGGGTGAACGGCACATCGAAGCGGTATGCAAAAGCGGGCCTCGCCGGTGGCGGGTCGAACTCGTTCAAAAGCAGCACCACGCGCTGGCTGACGCCAACCCGGGGGATAAAGTTGAGCGTGATGTCGTTGGTGCAAAGCGTGACCCCATCGACAACATGATTTGAAACCGGCGCGGCACTGGCCGTGATGGCCGGAAGCAAAACAAAGGCCGCCACGTTCGACTCTTTCCCGGCATGTTCGGTGGGCGGCGTGCCCATCATCAACGGGTGAACAACCTGGACGCCCTGTACCCCTGCCCGCAAGCTCTGGGCCGCAAAAGGCGGCATATCCAGGCTAAATTTAATCTGGCTTTCACTGACTTCGTCGGGCGTAATTTCCTGGCCGCCAATGCGAACGCGGGTTACGTCGCCGCGCAACTGTCTGCCCCGCAGCACGACAGTATCGCCGACCAGGTTAGGCAGGTTCGGCAGGGGCTCGTCAGCCGGATTCTTTTGTGTCAGCACCTGCTCGATGACCGGCTGCTGGAAAGGCTGCACATAAACATTGCGGCTGAGTACTGGCAGCGCCGGGGTCGAAATTTCCTTGCCATCAATGAATACCACCGAGGCCTGGAAAGCCAGCGACAGGTTGTAGGTGGTCTGAAAAAAGACCGACCAGATTTTCGAGAGCTCTTCCAGGCTGAGCGGGATAATATTGAGTTTGACGGTATCGACCTCGGTCTCGAGGTTTGCCGCCGCCAGGAAAGGGAACGACATTTTGACGCTTTCGATGCGTTTGCGCGTCAGAACCGGCACCGAGTGCAAGACGCGCAACACATTGCCCAGGATGCGTTGCTGTTCAAGGTTGGTATCGCTCCCGTAGAAAGTCAACAGGTAGTGCAGGTCGTAGGCCGAGCGCGATGGCTGGAGCAGCGACCCGTCGCTGCGACGGGTGGGTGCGTCCATATTGCGAAAAGTGCCGTTCGGGGTCACCTGATAGAGATACAAGTTAACCCCCACTGTCGGAGGATTGCCCGGCTGGCCGTTGTTGCTCCCCGAGGTGGGGCGCACAGCCGTGGCGACAGCCCCGGCAATGCCCGAATCGGCAGCGGCTTCATTCAAGACCTGGCGGAAGGCCTCCGTCACAGTCGCAATCGACAAGAAATTACTCATTGTTTCTTCTCCCGCTGGCGGAGATAATCTTCGAGAGACATTTTGGGTTTTTCAGGGACAGTTCTGGCAGTTGGCGGGGGCAATGAGGCAGGCGGGTTCACCGCGCGAACTTCAATGCGCCCTATGCGCACCTGAACCACGGTTTCGTTCTGAGCAAGATTTTCGGGTTGGGCGCCATTCTTATGAACAGGCGGCTCAATGGTCAACGGTGTAAACACTGGTTTGTTTGCGCTGGCCGAGACGGTTGGATGGACGAGCGGTTGGGGGATGTCCCCGGCCGGCTGGCGCTGCGCAATTGCCCGAACGGCCTGTTTTTCATCAAAAAGGCGGAATTCCCGCTGCGGCTTGTCCCCGTTTTCTTGCACGAGCGAGCCTTTATCCGCCTCGAGGGCAGGTCTTGCGCCGAGGGTTGTTTCCTGCGGCTCCAATGGTATCCCGCCTCGTAATGGAGGCTTTTTACGAATCGAGACCGGTGAGGCGTCAAAGACCGGTTCCGATTGCTTGTCTGCAAGGGCGGCCCGGCCTGGGCGGGAATCCATGCGAGCAGTCGCTTCTTCCTGCGTCGCATCCAAACCTTTTTCAGTCCGGGTCATCACCGTACTACTTTCAATCGTTGGTTTTGTTTGGCGATGTTGGGCGGACCGAATCGGCTCAATCACAGGTTTACCCTGCAAAGCCGGAGCCTGCTTTGCAGACTCTTCAGCATCAGAAGCGGAACCCTCGCGAGCCAGGACATCTCGTGTTGTAGCAACCTCAACTACCCGCGTAGAAAACCCTTCCCTGCCCTGCGGAGACTCGAACAGCGAGGGCAAGCGCGGCTGCAGAACCGCTGCCGAAGTCGGAGAATTGCTTCTTAAGAAAAGGTTGCTGAGAAAATCTGACATTAGCCGCCAATCAATTCAAGGTAACGCTGCCTGCGCCATGCGCTCATCGCCAGGATGTCCGCCTCACTCCAACCGTAGGTAGAAGCCATTAAATGAATTTCGCGCATCATGCGCATGGCCCAGGCATTAATCTCACTCCAAAAGTAGGAAACGATGTCAAAAACTATGTTCCATTGGTGTCCGCAATCCGGGCAGGTAGATGCAATCGTCAGGTTCGCCAGTACGGCAGCCCGGCCCATCCGCTCAACAACGGCCAGGATAATCTTGTCTGACAATTCTCCAACCGATAGAGAATTCTTGCGATGTCTGGCCGAAACGATGCAGGCTTCCAGCAAACGTTGCTGGGCCTGCTCACCATCCGTCAGGCGCGCAATATTAAGCAAATCCTCACTGTTGGGTAGCCGAAACTCAACTTCGTAGCCATTAACTCGAAATCGTGTAATCGCCGGGTTGGTGTCAGGCAATGAAAGGGATGGGCTGGGCAACAAACCTTTGGCGCGCAGGTCGTCTGCGGTAAAGGACAGTTCCAACCTTTCGCCGCATGCCGGGCAATCGGCGAGCCCCTTGAGTTGTGGGCCAAAGGCTTGCTCGCGCAAATGGAACAGGGTCGTATCACGCTGCTCAATCGTAAGATTTTCCAGCGTACCCGGGGCAGCCTGTGGAAAGGCCGCCGCAAGAATGACCAACGCCTGTTCGACCGGACCCTTACCCAAGCCGCGTTCCCAAATCTCAAGCAGGGTAGAAGCGGAGAATGGGTACATGGATCAGGATCAGGCCGGTTCGAGGAAGGAGGGTTCTTTTGGTTCGGCCACTTCGTAATCGCGCTCCCAGCCCTCGTTCTCGAGTTTGATGTTTTGGATTGCGATTGCATTGGCGTTGGCATCCAGGTCGGGCAAGGCTTGAAATTCAGAAACCCAGCAACGGAAGACTTTATAAGCA
>JAGVAO010000058.1 GCA_020060235.1 Anaerolineales bacterium
CACGGTCGCCGCCGGGACGTCCACCGCCGCCACCAGGGCGCGGGCCGCCGCGTTTGGCGTCTTTTTCGCGGGCTTCTTCAGCAGTCCAGCCTTCGAGCACCGCCTGGCGGGACAGGCGGATTTTACCCGCCGGGTCGATGTCGATGACCATGACGGTAATCTCGTCGCCCAGGTTGACAATGTCTTCGACCTTGTTAACGCGCTCGCTGTCGAGCTGCGAGATATGCACCATGCCATCCAGGCCGGGCAGGATTTCGACAAACGCGCCAAAATCGGCCACGCGCACGACCTTGCCGGTGTAGATGCGGCCAATTTCAGCCGATTCGCCCAGGGCTTCGACGCGCTCGCGGGCCAGTTCACCGCCGATTCCGTCCGTGGAGGCAATGTAGATGGTGCCGTCTTCCTGCACGTCGATTTTGGTGTTCGTCTCTTCCTGCAAGGCGCGAATGTTCTTGCCGCCGGGGCCGATGAGCGCGCCGATTTTATCAACCGGGATTTTGACGGTAATAATGCGCGGGGCATGCGGTTTGAGTTCGGGACGCGGGGCCGAGATGGCCTCGAGCATTTTGCCGAGAATGAAGAGCCGCGCTTCGCGGGCCTGGGCCAGGGCTTCTTTCATCATGTCGGCGCTCAGGCCGCTGATTTTGATGTCCATTTGCAGGGCGGTGATGCCCTCTTCGGTACCGGCGACTTTGAAGTCCATATCGCCAAGGTGGTCTTCGGTGCCCTGGATATCGGTCAGGATTTTGTAGCGGCTGCCCGATTCGTCGGTGATGAGGCCCATCGCCACACCGGCGACGGGGGCCTTAATCGGCACACCGGCGTCCATCAGCGAGAGGGTCGAGCCGCAGACCGAGGCCATGGAAGAGGAACCGTTGGAGGCCAGCACTTCGGAGACCAGGCGCAGGGCGTAGGGGAAGTCCTTTTCGGCGGGGATGACCGGCTCGAGGGCGCGTTCGGCCAGGGCGCCATGCCCAACCTCGCGGCGGGACTGTCCACGCAGGGGCTTGACTTCGCCGGTCGAGTAGGGCGGGAAGTTGTAATGGTGCATGTAGCGTTTGGTGTCGGTGGGGGTCAGGTTGTCGAGTTCCTGCGCCTCGCCGACGGTGCCGAGGGTCGCCAGGGTAAGCACCTGGGTTTCGCCGCGGGTGAACAGGCCGGAGCCGTGCGCGCGCGGACTTAAATCCACCTCGCACCAGATGGGGCGGATGTCTGCCGGGCCGCGTCCGTCGGGGCGTTTACCCTGAGCCAGGATGCGCTCGCGGACAATGGCCTGTTCGGCTTTGCCGAAGGCCGATTTAACGGAAGCAGGCGTCGGGTAGTTGGCCGGGTCGTCGCCTTCGGCGGGGGTGGCCAGTTTGGCGACCACGTCGGCGGCGAGGGCGTCCATGCCCTCATAAAATTCCGCCTTGCTAAGCGGTTTGTCGAGCAGTTCGTTCATCGGGCCGCTGACAAAATCAAGCACTTTCTGGTCGAGTTCGGGGGTCTCAGGGAAGAACTGGGCTTCGCGCTTGGCCTTGCCGACTTCGGCCTGCATTTTCAGTTGGGCGTCGATGAGGGGCTGGATGGCTTTGTGACCGAAATCGAGGGCGGCGGCCATTGTCTCTTCGGGGACTTCGCGCGCGCCGCATTCGACCATCAGGATGGCGTCGCGGGTTCCGGCGATGCGCAGGTCAAGGGCCGAGATTTCCATTTCAGAGAAGGTCGGGTTGACGACGAATTCACGGTTGACCAGGCCGACGCGGACTGCGCCGACAGGGCCGTTCCAGGGGATGTCAGAAATCATGACGGCGGCGGAGGCGGCGTTGATGGCCAGCACGTCGAGGGGGTTTTCGGTGTCAGCCGAGAGCGAGAACATGATGACCTGGACTTCGTTGCGCATACCCTTGGGGAAGAGCGGGCGCAGCGGGCGGTCGGTCAGGCGCGCGGTCAGGATGGCTTCGGTGCTGGGGCGGCCTTCGCGGCGGAAGAACGAGCCGGGGATTTTGCCGCCGGCGTACATGCGCTCTTCGTAATCAACGCTAAGTGGAAAAAAGTCGAGGTTTTCGCGCACGCCGCCCATGGTGGCGGATGCAAAAACGACGGAATCGCCCTGGCGAATGGTGACAGCGCCGCCCGCCTGGTGGGCCAGTTTGCCGGTTTCAAACGTAATTGTCCGGCCTCCGGTTTGTGCGGAGTAGGTTTTTACTTCGGGTTTCATTAAATTTGTCTCCTGTTGCTGTGGGGCGGAATGCTATTCCGCCTTGCTGTGGCTTACGCGGGATAACATCCCACGCCACTGAGTTTCCCGCCTGGTCAGGGACTGAAAGCGATGAACAACGGTTTTTGTCTGCGATGCGTTTGTGTGCCGTTGTTAGCCCCTTTCAATTCCCAACCGACGGACGTGGTTTTGAGAAAGACCCCAAAGGTCAGCGAGACCTTCAGGGTCTTCCATGGCTTATTTCAGTCGGCGCAGGCCGAGACGTTCGGTAACTTCGAGGTAGCGCTCGTAGTTGGTCTTGCGCAGGTAGGCCAGCAAGCGGCGGCGTGAGCCAACCAACTTGAGCAAGCCGCGGCGGCAAGACTCATCGTGCTTGTTGGCGCGCAGGTGCTCGGTCAATTGCGTGATGCGCTTGCTAAGAATGGCAATTTGCACTTCGGGCGAGCCGGTGTCGGTCTCGTGGCGATGAAAATTGCCAATTACCTCAGTCTTAACTTCTTTTTCGAGTGGCATGACGTATGCTTCTCCTTTCGTTCAAGATGGTGCAGGTCTCCATATCCGCAGCCTGAACCGCGTGATAGGACCAGTCACAAGCGCGAAATTATACCATAAATTACCCCATGCGACCGGTAATGTAGGCTTCGGTCAGTTCCTGTTTGGGGCGGGTAAACATTTCATTTGTGTCAGAAAATTCGACCAGTTCGCCCAACCAGAACAGGCCAGTAAAATCGGAAACGCGCGCGGCCTGCTGCATATTGTGGGTGACAATGACGATGGTGTATTTCTCTTTCAACTCGGCAATCAGTTCTTCGATGCGCAGGGTGGCGATTGGGTCGAGGGCCGAAGTCGATTCGTCCATCAGGATGACCTCCGGCTGGACGGCCAGGACGCGGGCAATGCACAGGCGTTGTTGCTGGCCGAGCGACAGGCTCATGGCGTCGTCGTGGAGTTTGTCCTTGACATCGTCCCACAGCGCGGCAGATTCGAGACTGCGCTGGATGTTCTCTTCCAGGCTGGTTTTGTCGGTCTTCATCCCCAAAACGCGCGGGCCAAAGGCAACGTTGTCATAAATCGACTGAGGGAATGGGTTCGGCTTCTGGAAGACCATCCCAACCCGCTGGCGCAGGTCAACCACGTCCATATCGGGAGCATAGATGTCCTGGCCGTCCAGCAGGATTTTGCCTTCGACCCGAGTCCCGTCGATGGTATCGTTCATGCGGTTCAGGCAGCGCAGGAAGGTCGACTTGCCGCAGCCCGAAGGGCCAATCAGTGCGGTGACTTTGTTGGGCAGAACATCCATGCTGATGTTCATCAGGGCAGGTTTGGCCCCATAATAAAAGTTCATGTTTTGGATGGAGAAGACGGGCGCAGTCATGCGCTCATTTTAACAGAGAATTTCCACTCTTATGGCCGCCTAACCATTTTGTTGTGCTTTATGCCCTTTTGAAGCGGGTATAATTCAGGTCGATGAAAAAACAACTTTTTGCGACAATTTTGCTGTTCCTGATGCTTTTGTCTTTAAACGCCTGCGCAGATACCCCTGCGCAGGCTGCCGCGAAAAGCGGTGACGCCGTTTACATCGAAAACAAGGGGTCAGATACGATGGTCAACCTGGCCCTGGCCTGGGCCGAACGCTACCAGGATTTGCGCCAGGATGTGCGCATCTCCGTCACCGGCGGCGGGTCGGGAACCGGGATTGCCGCCCTGCTGAACAACACAGTTGACCTGGCTAATGCCTCCCGCCAGATTAAAAACGAGGAAATCGACAAAGCCCGCGCCAATGGCACCGAACCCATCGAGTTTGTGGTGGCGCGCGACGCAATTGCAGTCATCGTCCACCCCGACAATCCCGTCAACGCCCTGACGCTCGAACAACTCTCGGACATTTACAGCGGAAAAATCAGCAACTGGAACGAGGTCGGCGGCGAAGACCGCCCGATTGTACGCCTTTCACGCGAGACCAACTCGGGCACGCATGTTTACTTCCTTGAAGTTGTCCTGCGCCTGGGACAGAGCGATAACAAGACTCTCTTCGCCCAAAACACGCTCCTCCTACCCTCCTCCGAGGGCATCATTCATGAAGTGCGCCAGAACCCCAACGCCATCGGCTACGACGGGTTGGGATACGTGCCGCACGACCTGAAAGTGCTGGCGGTTGCCGATGTCAATAGCAGCGTCTATGTGCGCCCATCGATTGAGACAGTCAACACCGGAACCTACCCGATTGCCCGCGACCTGTACATCTATACCGCCGGCCAGCCGACAGGCGTAGTCAAAGAATATCTCGACTGGCTTTTCTCGGAAGAAGCCCAAACCATTGTTGCAGACCTCGGGTTTGTGCCCGTCGATAAGCCACACTATCCGTAAGGTGAAAACAACCCTATCATGGAAAAAGACCTTTCGCTCGGCGAATTCATCATCACGCGCCTGATTAAGGCATCCGGCTACTCGGCCATCGTTTTTGTCACCCTGATTTTTTACTTCCTGCTGCGCGAAGGCCTGCCCACCCTAGGGGAAGTGGAACTGGGCAACCTGTTCAGCACCCGCTGGTATCCCATCGAATCGTATTATGGCATCCTGCCGCTGATTTCCGGCTCGCTGATTGTGACCATCGGCGCGGCCATGGTCGCCATCCCGTTTGGGGTTGGGACAGCCATTTTCATCGCCGAGATTGCCCCGCGCTGGGCGCGTGAGATTCTCAAGCCGCTGGTGGAATTGTTGGGCGGACTGCCCTCGGTCGTGCTCGGTTTTCTGGGAATCCTAGTCCTGGCCCCCAACCTGCGCATCCTGCTCGACCTGCCGACCGGGCTGACCGCCCTGGCCGGTTCTCTACTGCTGGGCGCGATTTCCATCCCGACCGTGGTTTCGGTGGCCGAAGACGCCCTCGACTCGGTCCCGCGCTCATACCGCGACGCCGCCCTGGCCCTCGGCGCAACCCGCTGGCAGACCATTTGGCGGGTGACGCTCCCGGCGGCGCGTTCGGGCGTTTTAACGGCCATCATGCTCGGGGTCGGACGCGCCATCGGCGAGACGATGACCGTGATGATGGTTACGGGCAACGCGCCCGTGCTGGCAACCAGCCTGGCGTCCCTGTTCTCGCCCGTTCGCACCATGACCGCCACCATCGCCGCCGAAATGGGCGAAGTCGCCAGCGGCAGTGTCCACTATCACACCCTGTTCTTCATCGGCATGGTTTTGTTCATTATCTCGCTGATTGTCAACGTCACCGCTTCGAGCGTGGTCTTCCGGCAGAAAAAACGCGCAGAAAGGGTGCTCTCGTAATGAACCGCAACCTTGTGCAACGCCTGGGCTTCGGCCTGCTCTCGACCGTCGCCTTCCTGACCGTGCTGCCCATCCTGCTGATTTTGGGCTACATCATTACCCAGGGCGCGCCCGCCATTTCGTGGGAATTTATCACCGCCATGCCCTACGGCGGAATGCGCTCCGGCGGCATTTGGCCTGCCATCGTCGGCACCTTTTACCTGACGGTTGGCACGGCCATTTTCTCGGTGCCGCTGGGCGTGGCCGCCGCAATTTACCTTTCGGAATATGCCGCCGACAACACCCTGACGCGCATCATCCGCCTGGCAATCATCAACCTTTCGGGCATCCCCTCGGTGGTGTACGGGCTTTTCGGGCTGGGGCTGTTTGTCTTCTTCCTGAAATTCGGCACCAGCATTCTTTCGGCCTCGCTGACGCTCTCGATTATGACCCTGCCGGTCATCATCAGCACATCCGAAGAAGCCCTGCGGGCCGTTCCGCAAGCCTTTCGGACGGTTTCGATTTCGGTCGGCGCAACCCGCTGGCAGACCATCCGCCGCATTGTATTGCCCGAAGCCCTGCCTGGTATCATCACCGGTATCATCCTGGGGCTGAATCGCGCCGCCGGAGAGACGGCGCCCATCCTGTTCACCGGGGCGGCTTTCTTCCTGCCGCGCCTGCCAGGTTCGCCCTTCGACGCGACAATGGCCCTGCCTTATCACCTGTTCGTCATCTCGACCCAAATCCCCGAAATGCCCTTCCAGATTCAATACGGCACTGCCCTGGTGCTGATTACCTTTGTGCTGACCATGAACATGCTTGCCAACTTCATCCGTTCACGCGCGCGGGCACGCCGCCAGTGGTAGTGAAATGAAAATCGTTATCGAGAATTTTTCCCTGCAATACCAGGACGGCACCGAATCGCTGCGCAACATCAACCTTGAGATTCTTCCCAACGCCGTCACCGTCCTGTTCGGCCCGGCGGGCGGCGGAAAATCGTCGCTGCTGCGCTGCCTGAACCGCCTGAACGACCTGGCCGATGTGCAGAAAATGGCTGGCCGCATCCTGATTGACGGACAGGACATCTTCGAACCGAAAACCGACGTCACCGCCTTGCGCCGCAAAGTCGGGATGGTCTTTGCCCGCCCGGTTGTGCTGCCGATGTCCATCCGCCAGAACCTGACCTACGGACTGGAACTGGCCGGGGAACGCCGCCCCTCCAAGCTGGACGAGGCCGTCAAGCGCAGCCTGCAACAAGCCGCGCTGTGGGAGGAAGTCCACGACCGGCTGGACGACCCCGCCATTGCCCTCTCCGGCGGGCAACAGCAACGCCTGTGCCTGGCGCGTTCGCTCGCGCTGCAACCGGAAATCATCCTGCTTGATGAACCCACAAGCGGCCTCGACCCGATTTCGACCGGCAAGGTCGAAGCCTCGTTGCAAGAGTTAAAGAAAGACTATACAATTATCCTTGTACCGCATTCCGTCCAGCAAGCCGCCCGCACCGCCGATTATGCGGCTTTCTTCCTGCAAGGCGAACTGGTCGAATATGGAGACGGCAAGGAACTCTTTACCTCGCCAAAAGAAAAACGAACTGAAGATTATATTACCGGCAGATTTGGATAAACCCATGCCCGAGAAAATACTGGTTGTCGAAGACGAACCCGCCTTACAGGAAACCCTGGTCTATAACCTTGAGAAACAGGGCTACCAGGTCGAATCGACTGCCGATGGGCGCGCCGCGCTTGACTTGGCCCGCCAACTCAAGCCCGACCTGATTTTGCTCGACATCATGCTGCCCGGCATGGACGGCTTCGAGGTCTGCCGCACCCTGCGGCGCGAGATGAACGCCCCCGTGCTGATGCTGACCGCCCGCGACGACGAAATCGACCGCGTTGTCGGCCTCGAGGTCGGCGCGGACGATTACCTGACCAAGCCCTTCTCGATGCGTGAACTGATGGCGCGCGTCAAAGCCCAGTTGCGGCGCTCGGCAGTCATCCGCGAGGAACTGGAAAAAATCAAATCGACTGAAACCGCCGCCCACGACATCCTGACCTTTGGCAACCTGTTGGTCAACCAGACCCGCCGCGAAGTGATGCTCGACGGGCAGCCCCTGGCGCTCAAACCCAAAGAGTATGACCTGCTGCTCTTCCTGGCCCAGCATCGCGGACAAATGCTCTCACGCGAATTTGTGCTCGAGCGCGTCTGGGGCTGGGACTATATCGGCGACAGCCGCACGGTCGATGTCCACGTCCGCTGGCTGCGACAGAAAATCGAAACCGACCCGGCTACTCCTTCGCGCATCGTCACTGTGCGCGGCGGCGGATACCGCTTCGAGGGATAACCCTGCCTGCCTGACAGCGATGTCAGGCCTAATTTTTTAATCGCCATGTTCGAAACCCTGCTCAACCTCATCACCGTTCTCCTGCTCATCGGCCTCGGCATTATCCTGTGGCGCTACCGCGACCTGCAACGCCGCCTGGCGAACCTGTCGCAAATCGTGCGCCAGGCTGCCGAAGGCGACTGGCCGGTGCTCAACCTGCCCGAAAACGAGCGCCGCCTCGAAGACCTGTCCAACGCCGTCCGCAACCTGGCCCTGGCGCAGCAGGCTCAACTGGCCGCGCTCGAAGACCAGCGCGCCCGCCTGGCCGACGTTCTCGACCAGATGACCGACGGCGTGCTGATTGTAGACCCCGAAGGCCGCGTCGCGCTCATCAACCCGGCAGCCCGCCGGCTGTTCAACGTCAAAGAAGCGGCCGGGCGCTCCGTCACCGAAGTGCTGCGCCACCACCAGCTGGTCGAAACCTGGCAGCGCTGCCACAATACCGGCGAAGCCCACAGCGAAGCCATCGAAATGCCCGCGCGGCGCCAATTCCTGCAAATTAGCGTTATTCCCGACCGGCTGGTTCCCGGCGGCAGCCTCATCTTCCTGCAAGACCTGACCCGCGTTCGCCGCCTCGAAACCGTCCGCCGCGACTTTATCTCCAACCTTTCGCACGAACTGCGCACGCCGCTGGCCTCGCTCAAAGCCCTGACCGAAACCCTCAGTGAAGGCGCGCTCGAAGACCCGCCCGCCGCCCGCCACTTCCTGTCGCGCATGGAAACCGAAGTGGACGCCCTGACCCAGATGACCAATGAACTGCTCGAACTGACCAAAATCGAATCGGGGCAGGTGCCGCTGGATTTGAAACCGTTCGCTCCGACCCGTTTGCTTGATTCGGCCTCCGAGCGAATGCGCTTGCAGGCTGAAAGGGCCGGGCTGACGCTGGCCATTGAAACGGACGAGCATTTGCCGCCAATCATGGCCGATTTTGCCCGCCTCGAGCAGGTGCTCGTCAATCTCATCCACAACGCCGTTAAATTCACCCCGCCCGGCGGACAGATTACCCTCTCGGCAAGGCAGGATGACAAATTCGTGCGCTTCTCTGTCCGCGATACCGGCGCAGGCATCCCCGACGAAATCCTGCCGCGCATCTTCGAGCGCTTCTACAAAGCCGACCGCGCCCGCTCCAGCGGCGGCACCGGCCTGGGACTCTCAATCGCCCGCCACATGGTCGAAGCGCATGGCGGCAAAATCTGGGCCGAGAGCGAAGAGAATCAAGGCAGCACGTTTTCGTTCACAATTCCAATTGCCTGAGTATGTCATTTCGAGCGACAGCGAGAAATCTTCGTCAAGGTTAGGATTTCTACCCTACAGGCACGATGTCACCGCTACGCGGTTCGAAATGACAAATGTAATCATTAAACATTCCGCCTCACGAACAACAGGAGAGCCTCCCATGACCTTCTCAACCGGACACGCCCTCATCATCGGTGTTGGCCAGTACCAGCACATGAGCAAATACAACGTCCCGATTGCCGCGCGAGATGCCGCCGCAGTTGCCGAAACGCTCAAAAATCCGGCCATCTGCGGCTACCCTGAAGGCAATGTGACCCTGCTTACCGACCAGGCCGCCACCCGCGCCGCGATTCTGTCCACGCTGGATGTGCTCTCGACCCACCTGGACGCTGAAAGCACCCTGTTCCTGTTCTTCGTCGGGCATGGCGTTTACGGCACGGACGGCAACTACCACCTGACCGCCCACGACAGCCAGTTGCAGGGCAGCCGCATCGTGCCTGACACAGGCGTCAGCGAAACCGAACTACTCGAACACCTGCGTCAAATCAAAACCAAACGGATGCTGCTGGTCATCAACGCTTGCCATTCCGGCAACCTGTCCCCCAGTTTCGACATAGGCGATGACACCCTCGACAGCCAACCCCCGCCCAGCAAACTGGCCGACGCCCTGCTCTCGACCGGCGAGGGACGCATCACCATCACCGCCTGCCGCCCCGAGCAAAAATCGTGGATTGGCAGCGGAAATTTAAGCATCTTCACCAAAGCCGTCGTTGATGGACTCAAAGGCGGCGCGCCCAACAATCGCGGCTACATCAGCGCTTTTGGGCTGTACGAGCACGTCTATCATGAATCCAAAGACGCTGCCGAAGAAATTGGCCAGGAGCAGGAACCAGAACTGACCGTGCTCAAAGGCGTCGGCCCCTTCCCGGTTGCCCTGTACCGTGGGGCCAGCCAGGTCGGCGCATTTGACGCCGAAGAAACCCTGCCCGCCGAAACCGCCGTCCGCGAAGTCAGTCCCGAAAAAAGCCAGCGCGCCTACAAGCGCTACACCGCGACCCTGACAGGAGACGGCGCAATCGCCCAGGGTGATGGCGCAAAGGCTGTCGGGGCGGGCGGAAGATTGCTTGATATTTCCGGAAAAGTAAGTGGAAATGTCATTTTTGGCGATAATGTTCGATATGTTGGCGAAAACAAAGGTAGCGTAAAAGACGAAGAATAAACATTCTGCCAAACCTGTATTAAGTCTGTCAAATTATCCGCCTAATCCACGCAATCCGCGTTCCATTTCCTTTACCAAATCTTCACAAACCCTTCACGCCCCCGATAAACAAACCTGCTATAACCAGCCCATGAGCAAAATCCTCGTCATCGACGACGAACCCGGCATCATCAAACTCATTACCGCCTACCTGAAACCCGAAGGCTACGAAGTCCTGACCGCCAGCGATGGCGAATCGGGGCTGAAAGCCGCGCGCGCCTTCAAACCCGACCTCGTCCTGCTGGATGTCATGCTGCCCGGCCTCGACGGAATCGAACTGCTCGCCCGCCTGCGCCGCGAATCGGATGTGTACGTCATCCTGCTGACCGCCCGCACCGAAGAAACCGACAAAGTTGTCGGCTTGACCATCGGCGCGGACGATTACGTCACCAAACCCTTCAGCCCGCGCGAGTTGGTGGCGCGTATCAAAGCCGCCCTGCGGCGCATCAAGGGCGCGTCCAGCCCGGCGAGCGAAGTGCTCTCCTTCCGGCATGTGCGCATCGACACCGGCGCGCGCACCGTCAGCGTCGATGACCGCCCCGTCGAACTGACCGCCATCGAATTCGACCTGCTGCGCGCCATCGCTGAAAATCGCGGGCGCGTGCTCACCCGCGAACAACTGCTCGAAAAAGTCTGGGGCGGGGACTACTACGGCGAAATGCGCGTTGTCGATGTCCACCTCGGGCATGTGCGCCAAAAGCTCGGGGTCGAAGGCTTAATCGCCACCGTGCGCGGAGTCGGCTACCGCTTTGAAGACCAGCCGCTTTAACGGCAAAAGGCCGCCATGAAATCCATCCGCCTGAAACTGCTGCTCTCCTACCTCATCATCCTGCTGGTCGGCGTGGCCGTCACCCTGCTCTCGGTCTCGTTCACCGCCCGCGTCGCTTACGACCGCCAGATGATGCGCGAAGGCATGCGCATGGGTCAGGGCATGGCCCCGCCCCAGCCTGAGCGCGCCCTGATGCAGTTTGCCAACTTCCGCAACGCCGTTTTTGAATCGCTTGGCACCGCTGCCCTGGTCGCAGCGCTGGTCGCCGTCATCGTCGGCCTGTTCCTGAGCGAGCGCATCGTCGCCCCCCTGCGCGCCATGACCCACGCCACCGACCGCATCGCCGCCGGGCATTACGACGAGCGC
>JAGVAO010000009.1 GCA_020060235.1 Anaerolineales bacterium
AAGATAACATCTTGCGCTACGGTTCGACCCGGCTGGCGACATAAATCCCCGCCAAAATCAACAGCCCCCCGCCGATTTCCAGCGCGGAGGGGCTTTCGCTTAAGATGATGAACGCCAGAATGGTCGAGCCGATGGGTTCGCCCAGTAACGTGACAGCGACAAACGAAGCGGGCAGGTAGCGCAAGGCCCAGTTGAAAGTCGAGTGGCCGAGCAGTTGCGGCACCAGCGCGAGCAGCAGCAGCCAGAGATAGACCAGCGGCGGGTAGCCAAACGGGGTTTGCCCGAAACCGAGCATGATGATGACCAGCACAACAGCCGCCATGCCGTAGACCACAAAAATATACGGAATCAACGACATCTTTTCGCGCAGGCGGCGGCCAATCAGCAGGTATCCGGCGCCCATCCAGGCCCCGCACAGGGCCAGGAAGTTGCCCAGGAAGGCCTCGCCGCGCGTAAACTCGGACAGCGGCGGGCAGGCCAGGCCGTTTTCCCATTGACAGGCTTCGCTCAGGCCGACCACCGTTCCGCCGAGCAGGGCCAGGGCCAGGCCGATGATGGTTGCCCGGTTGGGGCTTTCGCGCAGGAAGAGCGGAGAGAGAATTGCCACCCACAGCGGCGTGGTGCTGACGAGTACCACCGAACTTGCCACCGAGGTGAATTCCAGCGAGGAAATCCAGGTGGCGAAGTGCAGGGCCAGGAAGAAGCCCGAGAGCAGTCCCAGCCCCAGGGCCGGGCGCGTCAAGGCGCGCAGTTCGTCTCGATGACGGAACCAGGCAATCGGGGCGAGGATGATGCTCGCCAGGCTTAAGCGAATCGCGGCAATGACCAGTGAGGGGGCGTCCTGCTGGGCATAGCGGATAAAAATCGCAGCGGTCGAGACGGCCAAAATCCCGCCTGCGATGGCGAAATACAGAAAGGCGGGGCGGGGGTGGGTGTTTTGCAAAATTGCCTCCGGGATGGTGGTGATTTGTCATCACCCTTTTTGACGACTGAAATCGTCCGATTTATCAATTGACCGGGGGTTAGGCCGGGGCTAGAATGACATCGTAACATCTTAAATCACCCAAAAAGTATCGTCAACCCTGACCGGGAAGGAGTTTACAAAATGGCTTTCGAATTACCCAAATTACCCTATGCTTATGAGGCGCTCGAACCGTTTATCGACGCCCAGACCATGAACATCCACCACACCAAGCATCACCAGGCTTATATCACCAACCTGAACGGCGCGCTCGAAAAAGCCCCCGAACTGGCTTCGTGGTCGTTGGAAGACCTGGTTGCCCGCCTGGCGGATGTCCCCGAAGGTGTGCGCGGCATCGTTCGCAATCATGGCGGCGGCACGCTCAACCACAACATTTTCTGGGAAGTGATGGCCCCCAACGCTGGCGGCGAGCCGACCGGCGCGCTAGCCAAGGCGATTGAATCCGATTTTGGCGGCTTTGCCAACTTCAAGGCGGAATTCGAGAAGGCTGCGGTCGGACGTTTCGGCTCAGGCTGGGCCTGGCTTGCCAAACAGGGCGGCAAACTGGTGGTGGTTTCGACCGCCAACCAGGACAACCCGCTGACCGACGGCCTGACCCCGCTGCTGGGAATCGATGTCTGGGAACATGCCTACTACCTGAAATACCAGAATCGCCGTCCCGAGTACGTTTCCAACTGGTGGAACGTCGTCAACTGGGATGAAGTTGCCCGCCGTCTGGGCTAACCCGAATAATGCGAAACAGCCGCGCCAAATTGTCGGTGCGGCTGTTTGTTTTGCCTGAATCTTGAAAATCACCTGAAAAAAGGGCGTAAATCCATTGCATCCCCTCCGGGGCGCGGATATAATCAAATTACCTGATTTCGCCAATTCAAGAAGGAGAGAATACTATGACCCATATCATCACAAGTCTTTGTTTGCGCGATAGCGGTTGTGTGGAAGTTTGCCCGGTGGAGTGCATTATGCCCGGCAAGCCGGTAGAAGAATGGCCCTGGTTTTACATCGACCCCGATACCTGCATCGATTGCGGCGCTTGCGTGCCCGAATGCCCCTACAATGCTATTTTCCCCGAAGATGAGGTTCCTGCGGCCTACACTGCCAAGGGCGGTGAGTTCATCAGCCGCATTGGCCTGGTGGGCCACTACGAAGGAACCGACCACCACGGCAATGATGTTGTGTTGGAAACCGTCAAACCGCTCGAAGCCGGTGAAATCGTCGATTTGACTGCCGACATCCAGCCCAATTACGATTACTACTCGAAAGGTCCCGGCTACAGCGCCAAGGACTGAGTCCTGGCCTGCTGCATGGTGATTTTGAAAGACCCCGTCATTTTTGGCGGGGTCTTCTTCTTACAGGCTTGTGATGATATGCCGGATTTCGGGCAGGATTTCACGATAATCGGGGGAGAGATTTTGGGTGTCGAAGGAAAGCACTTTTGGCTCGCCTGCATCGCGTAGCCAATCAGTTAAATATTGCTCTATCAGGTTTGCGTCTTCGGCGCTGGCGATGTTGATGCGTTCGCGGCGCGCCAGCCTGTCGCGGATAACGGGGGCCGGGGCGCGCAGGTGAATGACCAGCTCAGGCGGCGGCAGCGTGGCGCGGATAAATTCGTAGAAACGACGGCACAGGTCGAATTCAAGGTCGGACAGATAGCCGCGGGCATGGAAAAGGCGCGTAAAGCCGTGAAAATCCTGGTCGAGGCCGCCGTCCAGCAGTCCGGGGCGTTTTCCGTTACGAAGTTCGCGCTCCTGTTCGGCGCGCAGCAGCAGGTAGTCGATTTGGTTGGCGAGGCCGTAGCGTTTGTCTGTCTTGAAGAGGGATTGGAAGGGCCGTTCGGCGTGTTGTTCGAGGCCGAGGGT
>JAGVAO010000024.1 GCA_020060235.1 Anaerolineales bacterium
ACACGCCGAAGAATCGCCGCTTGTTATCACCATTCCGCTGATGATTTTGGCCGTTCTCTCAGCCTTCGGCGGATTTATGAACCTGCCCTTCAAGGGCTTCCACCAGTTCGGACACTGGCTCGAACACACTCTCGGCGCGATTGAGTTCCCGCCCTTCGATTTTGTCGTAGCAGGCGTCTCAACCCTGCTGGCCCTGGGTGCGATTGCGCTCTCCTGGTTCCTGTACCAGCGCAAACCCATCCAAAACGGCGACCCGGACCCGCTGGCGAAGCCGCTTGGCCTGGCCTTCGTCGGTATGGAAAATAAATGGTTCATCGACGAAGCCTACCAGTTCGCCATCATTAATCCCTACAAACGCCTGGCCGGTTTCCTGGCCCAGACCGTCGATTGGGATTTCTGGCACGAGTGGGTGCACGACTCTGTCATTGTCAACAATTTTGTCGGCCTGACCCGCTTCCTGGCCGACCCGGTGGATTTGGGCGTGGTCGATAAACTCTCCGCCATCCTGGCCGACTGGGTGCGCGAAACCGCCGATACTCTGCGGGAAATGCAAACCGGCTTTGTGCGCAATTATGCCCTTGGCGTTGTGGTGGGCGTGGTGGCAATTCTTGGCTATTTGTTACTGAGGTAGAACATGGACTTTCTCTTGCAACCCCTTTCAATCGTGACCTTCTTCCCGCTCCTGGGTGTGCTGGTTTTGCTCTTCCTGAAATCGGAGCAAAAAGACGCGCTGCGCTGGACGGCCCTGGCCACATCGCTGGTGACTTTTGTTATCTCAATCTGGGTCTTCTTCTTTAGCGGACAATATGACATCGCCGCGCCCGGATTGCAACTGGTCGCCAAATACGACTGGATTTCAGTCGCCGGTTGGGACATCCGCTACTACCTGGCGGCAGACGGCCTCTCTATCCTGCTTATCTTGCTGACCACCTTCCTGACCCCGATTGCCATCCTTTCCACTTGGACGGCCGTGCAGGAGCGTGTCAAAGACTTCATGCTCTTCTTCCTGCTGCTCGAAGTCGGCATGACTGGCGTCTTTGTCGCCCAGGACTTATTCCTGTTTTACATCTTCTGGGAATTTACCCTCGTGCCGATGTACTTCCTGATTGGCATCTGGGGCGGCCCGCGCCGCTTGTACGCCGCCATCAAGTTCTTCCTCTACACAATGGCCGGTTCGATTTTGATGCTCTTGGCCATTATCTGGCTGGGAATCAACACCGGCACCTTCTCGACCCCCGACATTATCGGAAAAGTCCCCGCCGCGGCGCAGATGCTGCTCTTCGTGGCCTTCGCCGCCGCCTTCGCCATCAAAGTCCCGATGTGGCCGCTGCATTCTTGGCTGCCCGACGCCCACGTCGAAGCCCCGACCGCCGGTTCGGTCATCCTGGCTGGTGTCCTGCTCAAAATGGGGACATACGGCTTCCTGCGCTTCAACTTGCCGCTCTTCCCCGAAGCCGCCATCCAGGCCGCGCCGGTCATGGGCGCGCTGGCGGTGGTAGGAATCATCTACGGCGCGGCGGTCTCACTTGCCCAGCGCGATGTCAAAAAACTGGTCGCTTATTCATCCGTCAGCCACCTCGGCTTTGTCATGCTCGGCCTGTTTGCCATGAACTCCATCGGCATCCAGGGTGCGATTTTGCAAATGATTAATCACGGCCTGAGCACCGGCGCGTTGTTCCTCCTGGTCGGTATCATCTACGAACAGACCCACACCCGTGAACTGTCGGAATACGGCGGCCTGTGGAAGATTACCCCGCTCTTCGGCACCATTACCCTGATTGTGGCCCTCTCCTCGATGGGCCTGCCCGGCCTGAACGGCTTCGTCGGCGAGTTCACCATTTTGTTGGGAGCCTGGGGCGCCGGGGAAGGCGTCTACGGCTCGGTCTGGTTCGCCGCCCTTTCGGCGATTGGCGTCATCCTGGCCGCCATTTACATGCTCTACATGTTCCAGAAAATGTTCCTCGGCCCGGCGGGCGAAGTCACCAGGCACCACCAACTGCGCGACCTGAACTGGCGTGAAATTGCCACCCTGCTGCCCCTGCTGGTCTTCATCTTCTGGATTGGCCTGTACCCCAAACCCTTCTTCGACCTGATGGCCCCCAGCGTGGACCAATTGGTTGCCGTGCTTTCGGCGGCCATGCCATAGTCCCTCCACCTGCCGCCCGATATTAGCGGCGGCTTGTGCATGGAGCGTTTATGACACAACTCGATTTGTACGCACTTCTTCCGGTCATCTTCCTGGCTGCCTGGGCTTCCCTGCTCCTGCTGGCAGATTTGTTCGTCCCGCATGGACGCAAGGGGATTACCGCCCTGCTCTCGGCGCTTGGCTTGCTGATAACCCTCGGCATCAGCCTTGCGCAATTTGGCCGCTCGGCAGCCGGGTTTGGCGGCATGGTCGCCCTGGATGGTTTCTCGACCTTCCTGGCCTGCCTGTTCCTGTTGACTGGCCTGCTGGGTGTTGCCCTGGCCTTCAACTACCTCAAACGCATGGACATCGAGCGCGGCGAATACTACGCCCTGTTGCTCTTTTCGGTGGTCGGCATGATGCTCATGGCCCAGGCCTCCGACCTGATTGTGGTCTTCCTGGCCCTTGAACTGCTCTCCATTCCGCTCTATGTCATGGCCGCGATGGCCTACCCCAAAACGGATTCGGAAGAAGCCGGCATCAAATACTTCCTGCTGGGCGCGTTCGCCAGCGGGTTTGTCGTCTATGGCATTGCCTTGGCCTTCGGCGCGACCGGAACCACCTCGCTGTCGGCCATTGTCGCGGCGGTCGCTTCGGGCGCGGCCGACCTTCCGCTGCTGCTGGCTGGCGCGGGACTCATCCTGGTTGGCTTTGGCTTCAAAATTGCCGCGGTTCCTTTCCATATGTGGACGCCCGACGTTTACCAGGGCGCACCCACCCCAGTGACAGCCTTCATGGCCGCCGGGGCCAAGGCCGCCGGGTTTGCCGCCCTGCTGCGCATTTTTGCTCTCGGCCTGCCCGCCCTGGCCCTCGATATGACCCAGGTGCTGGTCGTCCTCTCCGCGCTTTCGATGCTGGTCGGTAACTTTGTCGCCATCGCCCAGACCGACATCAAGCGCATGTTGGCCTACTCCAGCATTGCCCAGGCGGGTTACATCCTGATGGCTTTCGTGCCTTATGGCAACCCCGCCGTGCGCGAACTCTCGATTGCCGCCGCGCTCTTTTACCTGGCCGCCTATACCCTGACCTCCTTCGGGGCCTGGGGTGTCGTCATTGCCCTCGAAAAACCCGACGGCCAGGGCCTGAAGATTGACGACTACGCCGGGCTGGGGCGCAGACAACCCCTGCTGGCCGCTGCCATGACAATTTTCATGCTCTCGCTCATCGGCCTGCCGCCGACCCTCGGCCTGGTCGGAAAAATCTACCTCTTCCGCGCCGTTATCGCGGGCGGGTTTTACCCGCTGGCCGTCGTCGGCGTGCTGACCTCGCTCATCTCGGCCTATTACTACCTGCGCGTGGTCGTCAAAATGTACATGCAGGAAGGCGACCCGCAAGTCACCCGCGAACGCTGGCTCGACTTCACCATCGGCGCAATGGCCGTCGTCACTGTCGTCGTCAGCCTCTTCCCGGCTCCGCTCTTCGACTGGGCCAGCCGGGCGGTACTGGCGCTGTTCTGAAAATCCCGAAGCATCCTTGAAGTCCGCGCCGCCCGGTGCGGACTTTTTCTTTGGTACAATCGCGCCCATGATAAAAGCCCTGCTCTTTGACTTCGACGGCCTGGTGCTCGACACCGAAACCCCCGAATACCTGGCCTGGCAAAACGTTTACGCCGAATTCGGCCAGACCCTGACGATTGAAAATTGGGGACAAATCGTCGGCGGGACGGGGGCCTCGGATTTTCACCCGGTCAGCCACCTCGAACAGCTCACCGGCCGTTCGCTCGCGGATTTCGACCTGGAATCCCGCGTCCGCGACGAATCCATGCGGACGATTCTCGCCGCCAAACCCCGCCCCGGCGTTCTCGAAACCCTCGAAGCGGCCCAACGCCTCGGCCTGCGCCTGGCGGTCGCCTCCAGTTCGCCGCACGGGTGGGTGGACGGCCACCTGCAACGCCTGGGACTCTTCCACCTCTTTGAAACGGTGCAATGCAGCGAGGACGTCTCCCGAACCAAGCCCGAACCGGAACTCTTCCTCGCCGCAAAAAACAGGCTGGGGGTGGATGCGCGCGAGGCCCTCGTCTTCGAAGATTCGCCCAACGGCGTGCTGGCCGCCAACCGCGCCGGAATCCGCGTGGTCGCCATCCCCAATCCCGTTACCCAACACCTGCCTTTCCCGCCCGCCAGCCTGACGCTGCGCGAAATGTCTGACCTGCCGCTCGAAGAACTTCTGCAAAAACTGTCATAGACGCTGGTCGAGTAGCAAAGCGTACCGAGACCAACCCTGATAGCATTTGGCAGGACTCGTCTTTATGATGAGTCCTGTTTTTGTTAATGTTTGCTTATCCTTATTGCAATAAGTTACAATAAGAACATGACCTGCACCCCCACCCACCTTGCCGGGCAAATCCGAGAGAAGGGATTCCGCCTAACCAGCCAGCGCATGGCGATTTTGAACGCCCTGCATCGTTCGGGGGGGCACCTGGCACGCACCGAAATTTACGAACAGGTTGCCCCGGCCCTGACCGAGCCGACCGTTTACCGCAACCTTGAGTTCCTGGTCAGGAACGGGCTGGTGCGAGTCACCCACACCGGCAGCGGCCGCCTGGAATATGAATTGGCGCGCCATCCGCACCACCACCTGGTCTGCCAGGCCTGCGGCGCGGAAACTGAACTGGACGACGAGGCCATGCAGGCCATTTTTTCGCAACTGGAAAACGCAACCGGCTACCGATTGACAGAAAACCATATCACCCTGACGGGCCTTTGCCCGCACTGCAAGCCAAAAGGAGGCTGACATGTTATTCGCACCCCCATCCCTGCACATCCCTGACGGATTTTTGAGCGTCGTTATCTCGCTCATCTTCTGGGCGCTGACGGTGATTTCGGTCGGCCTGGCAATTTCCAAAACCAACAAGGCCCTTGGCGAAAAACAAGTTCCGCTGATGGGCATCATGGCCGCCTTCATCTTTGCCGCCCAAATGCTCAACTTCCCGGTTGCGGGCGGCACGACCGGCCACTTCCTCGGCGGCGCGCTGGCAGCGATTGTGCTTGGTCCCTGGGCTGGCATCCTGGTCATGACCGCTGTCATCGCCTTGCAGGCCCTGCTCTTTCAGGACGGCGGCTTGCTGGTCATGGGCGCTAACATTTTTAACATGGGTGCCCTGACCGCCATGGTCGGCTTTGGCATGTACCGCCTGTTTGTTAACGCCAACAAAACCACCCGTCTGGCGGTTGCCGGCGTTGCCGCCTGGCTCTCGACGATGGCCTCGGCCCTGATTACCGCCCTGCAACTCTGGCTGAGCGGCACATCGAGCCTGCAAATCGTCATCCCGGCCATGCTTGGAGTCCACGCCCTGATTGGCATCGGCGAAGCGATTATCACCGTTGCTGCCCTGGCCTTCATCTTGCAAGCCCGCCCCGACCTGCTGACCAGTGAATCGGTGCAAGAGAAGGGCGGCAAGGGCTGGATTTACGCTGGCATTGTCATTGCCCTGCTGGCGGTTCTCATCTCCCCGCTGGCCTCCGGCGACCCCGACGGCCTCGAGCGCGTTGCTGAAGACCTGGGCTTCATCGAGCGCGGCCTGGATGCCCCCTACCAAATCCTGCCCGACTACACCGTTCCGTTCCTCGGCGAAACCGCCCTCTCGACCATTGTCTCCGGTGCCGTTGGCGCCCTGGTCGCGCTGGGCATCATGGTCCTGCTCGGCGGCCTGCTCAAAAAGAAAGCGTAACTGGGTATTCGATATTCGTAATTCGATGTCCGAGCATCCGCTAAACATCCGCTGACAACATCTGTTTCCATCCGTGAGTCCGTTACAAAGTCCGTTGCCCGCCGTCCGCTCCCATCCGTGAATCTGTTACAAAGTCCGTTGCCAGCCATCCGCGCATCCGTAAACCATCCGTTGACAACCCATGCACGCCGACGCCTTCGACCGCTACATCCAAGCAGAAAGCCCCCTGCACCGCCTCGACCCGCGCGTCAAGGTGGTGTTGGCGGTCGCCTTCATCCTCTCCAACGCGCTCCTGCCTGACGGCGCCTGGCCTGCCTTTGGCTTGGCCTGGATTTTGATTTTGTTGGCCAATCACTTTTCCAGCCTGGGCGTCGAATTTTCCTTCAAGCGCTCGTTCATTGCCTTGCCGTTCGCGCTGGCGGCGGTCTCGGCCATCTTCATGCCCGCCGGGCAGCCGCTGGCCGAATGGACTCTCGGCCCGCTTCAACTCGTTCCTACCGACGCCGGGCTGCTGCGTTTCGCCAGCATCATGTTGCGCGCCTGGCTCTCCGTCCAGGCCGGGATATTGCTGGTCGCCGTCACTCCCTTCCCGGATATGATTCACGCCTTCGAGCACCTGCGTGTCCCGGCCATCCTGACCACCATCATCGCTTTCCTGTATCGTTACCTGTTTGTTCTGGTCGATGAAGTCATGCGTCTGCTGCGCGCCCGTGACGCCCGCTCCGCAGCCCTGCCCGGCCTGAAAAGCGGACGCAGCGTCTTCTGGCGCGCCAAAATTGCCGGTAACATGGCCGGGCAGCTCTTCCTGCGCAGTTACGAGCGCAGTGACCGTATCTACAACGCCATGCTCGCGCGCGGCTACCAGGGACAGTTACGCACCCTGCGCGCCCACATCCTGACCCGCCGCGACTGGCTGGTGTTTTTCTTTGGCGTCTTCCTGCTCCTATTCCTGCAACTCCTGGCCCGCCTGTGAACCCGACAAACCACACCCACCCCGTGCCCCATTACGAACTCCCCCCACTGGATGGGGAAGTCCTGCAAATTTCCGACTTGCGTTTTGCCTATCCTGACGGTCACATCGCGCTTGACGGTATCTCGCTGACCCTTAACGCCGGAGACAAGGTCGCCCTGGTCGGCCCCAACGGCGCCGGGAAAAGCACCCTGATGCTGCACCTGAACGGGATTTTGCGCGGCAATGGCGGACTCACCGTCGCCGGGATACCGTTAAACGAAAAGAACCTGCCCCTCATCCGCGCCGCCGTCGGGTTGGTATTCCAAAACCCCGACGACCAGCTCTTCTCCCCGACGGTTTTTGAAGACGTGGCTTTTGGCCCCTTGCACATGGGCCTGCCCGAAGACGAAATCCGTCAGCGGGTAGACTCCGCCCTTGAAAACGTGCGCATGAGTGCCTACCGCGACCGTCTCTCACACCACCTGAGCGTTGGCGAGAAAAAACGGATTGCCATTGCCACCGTTTTGGCCATGAGTCCGCGCCTGCTCGTGCTCGACGAACCCTCCGCCGGCCTCGACCCGCGTGCCCGCCGCGCCCTGATTCATCTCTTGCGCGACCTCGACATCACCATGCTGGTCTCGACCCACGACCTGGCCATGGTGCGTGAACTCTTCCCGCGCATGGTCATCATGGATGAAGGCCGCATTGTCGCCGACGGCCCGACCACCGAACTATTAGAAAACCAGGCCATGCTTGAAGCGCATGGCCTGGAAAAACCCTGAAATGCTCGATTGCTACGCCAGGCGATTCTCGAACCAGGCCTGCATATCGTCCAAAACCTGGGCATGGCCAGGCTCATTCATAATTTCGTGATAAAAGCCATCATAGACTTTATAGGTTTTATCGCTTGAGGCGGCGCGCTCATACAGCATCTTTGCGCCGCCTGGTTCCACAAGATGGTCAGCTGACCCCTGCACAATCAACAGCGGCAGGCGAATCTGGCCCACTTCGCGGGTCACACGCTCGATGGCCTTAATCCCCTCAGCGGTCAGGCGGACAGTCGCTTTGCCCTTATAAACCAGCGGGTCGTCCACATAGGCCTGTACCACCGCCGGGTCGCTTGAAACGGCATTTACATCCACCGAGGTCAGCCCGAGTTTGGGGGTAATGTTTGAGAAAAGCCGGGCAGAAAACAGCGTCAGTTGTGAAACACTGTCTGAAATCTTGATTGCCGGGGCCGAGAGAACCGCCCCGGCCAGTTCGTCCTGGTGTTCGAGCAGGAAAACACTGCCAATTAATCCGCCCAGGCTGTGACCGACCAGGAAAACCGGCTTGCTCGGCTGCCAGCCGCGCACCATATCGAAAAAAGTCTTAAGCGTATCTGTAAAATCGCCAAAGCGTTCCACGAACACCCGTGTCCCACCTGACCGGCCATGCCCGATGTGGTCAAGGCCATAAACAGCATACCCCAGCGGCGTAAAACGATTGACCAGGTTCATATACCGCCCGCTGTGTTCGCCAAGCCCATGCACAATGAACAAAACAGCCTTTGCCTCGCCTTCAGGCAGCCAGCGCTGGTAAAAAATATTTACCCCGCGCGCGCCCTGGAATTCGCCAGTCTCATGCTTCATCTTCAACGCCTCCAGTCTCTGCCTGCATTATACAACCGTTCAGGAAAAATCTTTCATCAGCGCCTCGCGCACCAGGCGGGCGTTTTCGACCGCGCCGGGGCTGTCGCCGTGCAGGCAAAGCGTATCGGGGCGCACAGTCTGTCCGCCGAACCGAATTCCCTCGCGGGCCAGCCGCACGGCATTGGCGGCCACCTCCTGCGGGTCTTTCAGGACAGCGCCTGGCAGGTGACGGGACACCAGCGTGCCGTCGGGATTGTAGCCCCGGTCTGGAAAGGCTTCGCCAGCCACCTGCAGGCCGATTGCCCGCCCCGCTTCGAGCAACCCGCAGCCTGCCAGCCCGACGAGAATCAAATCCACGCTGAAGCGTTTGACCGCCCTGGCAACTGCTTCCGCCAAAGCGGCATCCTGCGCGGCCTGGTTGTAGAGCGCGCCGTGCGGCTTGACGTGGTTCAGTGCCAGCCCCTCCGCGCGGACAAAAGCCGCCAGCGCGCCGACCTGGTACAGCACCATCGCCTCCGCCTCAGCCGGGTCGACCTTTATTTCGCGCCGCCCAAACCCTTGCAGGTCGGGCCAGCCGGGGTGCGCACCGATTTTGACCCCATGCGCCTTGGCCAGTCGCACGGTGGCCTGCATCACCGCCGGGTCGCCGGCGTGAAAACCGCAGGCGATGTTGACCGAGGTGACATAAGTCATGATGGCGTCGTCTTTTCCCAGGCTGTAGCGGCCAAAAGATTCGCCCAGGTCGCAGTTCAGGTCGATGAGCAGGGGGTTAGTCATAAGCCGCACCTACGATTCGGGTTGGTTTGCGGGTCATCCCACAAAGAAATCTTGACATGGTCTTATCTTACTGTATTTTCGGCTGAATCCTTGCCTAATCGTGCCGGATGGCCTAAAATGAACAACGCAATTCAAGAAAGCGCTTACACAACAGTTCTTATCCCCTTTTGTTTGCTACGGAGGCCGAACTATGCAATACCGTGAACTTGGACGTACCGGTTGGAAGATATCAACCATCAGTTTTGGGGCCTGGGCGATTGGCGGCACCTGGGGCGATGTCGACGACCGCGATTCGATTGCCGCCCTGCACCGCTCGCTTGATTTGGGCGTCAACTTTTTCGACACGGCCGATGTCTACGGCGACGGGCGCAGCGAACGCCTGCTGGCGCAACTGCGTAAGGAACGCAGCGAGCCGTTTTATGTGGCCACCAAGGCCGGGCGGCGGCTGAATCCGCATGTTGCAAGCGGATATAACCGCGAAAACCTGACCGCCTTCGTCGAGCGCAGTCTGAAAAACCTGGAGGTCGAGGCCCTCGACCTGTTGCAGCTGCACTGCCCGCCGACCGAGGTTTATTACATGCCCGAAACCTTTGGGGTGCTCGACGACCTGGTTCAGGCTGGCAAGTTGCGCTACTACGGCGTCAGCGTGGAAAAGGTCGAGGAAGCCTTGAAAGCAATGGAATACCCCGGCGTGCAGAGCGTGCAGATTATCTTCAATATCTTTCGCCAGCGCCCGGCAGATTTGTTCTTTGGCGAGGCCATGCGCCGCAAGGTTGGCATTTTGGCGCGTCTGCCGCTTTCTTCGGGCATGCTTTCGGGCAAGATGACCCGCCAGAGCCAGTTCTCGACTGACGACCACCGCGCTTTCAATCGCCAGGGGGCGGCCTTTGACCGGGGCGAGACCTTCTCAGGCTTTGACTATGACAAGGGGCTGGATGTGGTCGAGGAACTGCGTCCGCTGGTGCGTGAGGGCGAGAGCATGGCCCAGTTTGCCCTGCGCTGGATTTTGATGTTCCCGGCTGTCACCTGCGCCATACCTGGCGCGAAACGTCCCTCCCAGGCCGAGCAAAATGTCGCTGCCGCCGACCTGCCCGAAATTAATGCCGCGACAATGGCAAAAATCCGCGCGATTTATGAGCAAAAAGTGATGCCGGAAGTGCATCACTACTGGTAAAACGTAGCGCGAGATACTATCTCGCGCTACAATAACGAAAAGGCCCGCTCAAACGAGCGGGCCTTTTTTGTGCGATGCTTGTCATCCCTGGCACTGCCCGCCACACTTGCACCGCACTCCCGAAGGACGCCGGGGGTGTGCGTTCGGTGCAGTGCAGGTGGGGCAAGTGTTCGAGCCGCTTTGCGGCGAGAAATCTTTGTCACTGTGTGCAAGATTTCCCCTGGCATCACCCGCCAGGGCAGGTGTCAGTCGCCGCAAAGCGGCTCCTGCGAAATGACAACTAACACACTCAGGCCGCCACAGCCAGCCTGGCCTGCGCGGCTTCGTAGCCGCGCCGCAGGGCTTCGTAGTTCTTGGGCAGCAGGTGCGCGTGGCGTTTGGGCAGGTGGCCTTCGAGGGCCGATTCGACCGCTTTAAGCGGGATTTCAGGGATGGCCGCCAGCAGCGCCCCGACCGCGACCATGTTGGTCAGTTTCTTGTCGCCAATTTCCTCGGCGATGTCGTTGGCCGGAATCATGATGACGTGGATGTCGTCACGCCGCGCTTCACGGTCCACCATGGATTGGTTGACAACCATGTAACCGCCCTCCTGCATAATCGGCTCATATTTATCAAGCGAGGGCAGGTTGAGCGCAATCACATAAGGCGGGAATTTAACCAGCGGCGAGCCGATTTCCTCGTCCGCAATCACTACCGTGCAGTTGGCCGTGCCGCCGCGCATTTCAGGGCCATAGGACGGAATCCAGGTAACTTCTTTGCCCATGTCCATGGCCGCGTAGGCAAGCACTTGTCCGGCAAACAGCGACCCCTGGCCGCCAAAACCGGAAATGATAATCTCTTTTTGCATGGGGTTCACTCCGTTTCCTAAACCTTGATTTCGGCCACTTCGGCGGCGATTTTGTAATCGCCGAGCGGGAAGGTCGGCAGCATGTGCGCCTCGACCCATTTGAGCGAGTCGACCGGGTTGATGCCCCAGTTGGTCGGGCAGGTTGAGAGCAGTTCGACCATCGAAAAGCCCAGTCCGCGCACCTGCACTTCAAAGGCGGTGCGGATGGCTTTCTTGGCCATACGGATGTTCTTCGGGTCGTGCAGGCTGCGGCGCACCACATAGCCCGCGCCGTCCATCTTCGAAATCATCTCAGACATGCGGATGGGATAACCCTGCATTTCCACGTCGCGCCCGTTGGGGCTGGAGGTGGTCTTCATGCCGGGCAGGCTGGTCGGGGCCATTTGTCCGCCGGTCATGCCGTAGATGGCGTTGTTGACAAAGATGACGGTGATGTTCTCGCCACGCGCCGCCGCGTGCATGATTTCGGCCATGCCAATCGAGGCCAGGTCGCCATCGCCCTGGTAGGTGAAGACGATGCGGTCGGGCAGCACGCGCTTGACGCCGGTCGCCATGGCCGGGGCGCGTCCGTGCGGGGCCTCGACGAAATCGGTCTCGAAATAGTTATAGATAAAGACCGAGCAGCCCACCGGCGCAACGCCGATGGTTTTTTCGGCCACGCCCATCTCGTCGAGGGTTTCGGCAATCAGGCGGTGGGCCACGCCGTGCGTACAGCCGGGGCAGTAGTGGGTGGTGACGTCGTTGAAGGCCTGTGGGCGGCAGTAAACGACATTTTCTTCGGTTGCAAATTCGGGTTTGGTTAATGTGACCATGTTTTCACCTCTATCCCATCGCCAGGGCGCGGTCGAGCCAGGCCATGCGCGGGTCGCTATCGGCGCTCAGTTTAGCGGTGCTGACGCGTTCGATTTCGTGCAGCACATCGTCCGCAAACGGAACCACGCCGCCGGGTCGTCCGTAGAACTCGACCGGAACCCGTCCTCGCACCGCGAGTTGGACATCTTCCAGCATCTGGCCGGCGTTCATTTCCACCACCAGGAAGGCCTGGGCTTGCGGAACGAGCGCCTCGATGGCTTTGGTAGGGAAGGGGCTGACCGTGATTGGGCGCAGCAGGCCGACCTTGATGCCTTTGGCGCGCGCGGCGCGGACGGCGGAGAGCGCCACCCGCCCCGAAGTGCCAAAGCCGATAATGACAAATTCGGCGTCGTCGAGATAGTATTCCTTATAGCGCACTTCGTTTTCGCAGATGGTCTTCCAGTTTTTGAGCATGCGCAGGTTGGCTTTTTCTTCTTCGAGCGGCTCAAGGTAGATGGAAGACAGGAGACGGCGCGGACGTCCGGGTGTGCCGCTGACCATCCAGTCGGTTTCCTGGCGTTTGACCGGGCGCATTTCGGGCAGTTCGGCGGGTTCCATCATCTGGCCCATCGAGCCGTCGGTCAAGACGAAGGCCAGGGAGCGGTATTTCTCGGCCAGGTCGAAGGACAGCACCGTCAGGTCGATGGCTTCCTGTACCGAGCCGGGAGCCAGGACGATGGCGTGATAGTCGCCGTGTCCGCCGCCGCGCACGGCCTGGTAGTAGTCGCTCTGGGCCGGGGCAATGTTGCCCAAACCCGGCCCGCCGCGCATGACATTGATAAAGACCGCCGGGACTTCGGTGCCGGCGATATACGAAATGCCTTCCATCATCAGCGACATGCCCGGGCCGGAGGATGAACTCATCACCCGCGCTCCGGTGCAGGCCGCGCCATAGACCATGTTGACGGCGGCCACTTCGCTCTCGGCCTGGACAAAGGCGCGTCCCAACTGGGGCAGGCGGGCCGATAAATGTTCGAGTACTTCATTCTGGGGGGTAATCGGGTAGCCAAAGTAAGCCTCCAGTCCGGCGCGGACGGCGGCTTCGGCCATGGCGATGTTGCCTTTAATCATTTCTCGTGCCATGTCACTTCCTCCTTATGCGCGCGCGGCGGCTTTTGAAACTTCCCTATAGACAGTTATGGCTGCATCCGGACATACGAGCGCACAAATTGCGCAACCGGTGCAGCCATCAGCGTGTAGATGGGCGGGATGGTATCCCTTTGGGGTAAGCCTGTCCATGTCCAGGCTTATCACTTCCTGTGGGCAGGCGCTGATACACAGCTCACACCCTTTGCAGTACAAGTCACTAACTTCGATCCAACCTTTTGCTGGCATTCTTTCTCCTTATCTGAGAAGTTGGACAAGATTTAGCATAATATTTATGCTTTTTTTATTATCCCCTTTTCCTTGATGTCGGGATAGTGTAATGCGTCACGTCTAACATGATACAAATTTCCTGAATCGAAGTGGAATTCGACCTGCCCCGGCTGGTGATAAAATCTCCCTTAACCGTTCTGCAACTAAATCAAAAAGCCTGCGTATATTTGGACAGAACGACCGACAGGAGTACCCGTGAACGAAGAAAAAGCCTGGGTCTTCCAGGCGCAACAAGGCAACGACGAGGCATTCACCCGGCTGGTGGAGCAGTACCAGACACCGGTCTATAACCTGTGCTATCGCATGTTGGGTGAGCCTGAATCTGCTGAAGATGCCGCGCAAGAGAGTTTCCTGCGCGCCTATCAGAACATTGGGCGTTTCGATTTGCAGCGTTCTTTCCCTACCTGGCTGTTGTCGATTGCGGCCCATTATTGCATTGACCGGCTGCGGCGGCGTAAATTTGGCTTCATCTCGATAGACGAGGAAGCCGACGATGACGACCGCCCGATGGAGTTTGCCGACGCAAACGCCATCAACCCGGAATACGAAGCCGAGCGGCGCGAAGAACAACAGGCCCTGCACCGGGTATTGCAAAAACTGGATGCCACTGACCGCGCCGCCATCGTCCTGCGTTACTGGTATGACTTCTCCGAAGTGGAAATTGCGGAAAGCCTGCGTCTCACCGTTCCTGCGGTAAAAAGCCGCCTGCATCGCGCCCGGCGTGAACTCGCCCGTCGCATCGAAGCAGGCACACCTGAACCCCGTCTCGAAAGGATGCCTTATGGAACACCAGCCCTTTGAAACCTGGCTGTTGAATGATGAGCACCTGACCCCGCAACAACAGCGCGAACTGCGCGGCCACACGGCTGCCTGTGCAAAGTGCGCCGCGCTGGCACGCGCCAACCTGTCCCTGCGGGCGGCGCCGGTTGCCCGGCCAGCCAACGGATTTGCGCTTCGCTTCCAGCGCCGCCTGGCCGCGGAGCGCAAAATCCAGCAACGCAGGGCAATTATCGGCCTGGCCCTGCTGACCCTGGTCAGCATCGGGCTGATAGCCTGGCTGGTAACGCCGTTGCTGCCCTACCTGAGCCTTTCGCCTGCCCAGTTGTTCATCACCTGGGTCAGCGCGCTTCTTTACCTGTTTACGGCTGCCCAGGCAGTTGGCGCAATCGGCAGCATTTTTTCACGCATTGCGCTCGATTTGATACCCGTATCGGTTTGGGCAATTTTGCTCGTTTCTTCTGCCGGGTTTGGCGTCTTATGGGCCACATCGCTGCGAAAAACCGCCAACAAAAAGAAAGTATACAGCCGTGTAAGGCTGTAGGAGGTTGTATGAACAAACCAAGACATTTCCTCGTTGTGCTGGCCTTGCTCTTGCTTCTGCTGTTTCCCTTGCAGGCCGCCCAGGCACAGGGATTGCAAGTCCCGGCCCAGGATGGCGGCGTGGTCGTCGGCTCAAGTTATGTGCTTCGGGACGGTGAAACCGCCTCGGGCGGGCTGGTGGTCATCGGCGGCTCGGCCCTGCTCGAATCGGGCAGCGTTTTTTACGGCGACCTGGTGGTCATCGGCGGCTCGGCCACTGTCCAGCAGGGCGCTGAATTCAACGGCGCGGTCGTGACTGTCGGCGGTTCGCTGACGGTTGATACCGAAATCAAGGGCGACGTGGTGGTCATCGGCGGCCCGACCCTGTTGAAAAGCAATGCCCGCGTGCGCGGCGACCTGGTGACCATTGGCGGCCCGGTGCAAAAAGATGAGGGCGCGCGCGTGGACGGCGAGTTGATTGACAACCCGACCCCGCCCACCCGTCCCGACCAGCCCGGCGTGAATATTCCCTCCACCTCGCCGCATATCAACATCAACGCCAACCCCATCTGGGAGGCCTTCTGGCTGTTCGTTTCTTCGGTCGGCTATGGCCTGCTGGCGCTCCTGATTGTGCTCTTCCTGCCGCAGCACACCCGCCGGGTTTCTGACGCTTTTGTCAAACAACCCCTGACGACCGGCGGAATCGGCATCCTGACCTACATCGCGTTTGTAGTGGTGATGGTGGCCCTGGGCCTGTTCAGCATCCTGGTGGTGACGCTCATCCTGACCGTTCCGCTGATGGTGATTGTGGGCTTGTTGCTCGGCGCCGGGATGGCCTTCGGCTGGATTGCCATCGGAACCGAGGTTGGCTCCCGCCTTGTCGGCCTGTTCAACCGCGAACTGCCGCTGCCCGCCAGCGCTGCGCTGGGAACCTTCCTGGTAACCCTGAGCGCGGGCCTGTTCGACTTCATTCCCTGCGTCGGTTGGATTGTGCCGTTTGTCTTGGCGGTCATGGGGACGGGCGCAGTGGCGCTGACCCGCTTCGGTACGCAAGCAGCCAGTTTAGCGGCCAGCCCGGACGAGGTAGAGAGCGTTCTTCCGCCCGCCGACAACCTGTAGCCCAAAAATTTGCTCCCATAACGGCGAGTTGCCAACCCTGGCGACTCGCCTTCTTTTTTCCATGGAATGGACCTTTAGGAATTCCCGTGATAAGTTCCCGTATTTTGGGGTGTCAGCGCGCGTACGCGCGCTGACACC
>JAGVAO010000012.1 GCA_020060235.1 Anaerolineales bacterium
CCGAGCGAAACGGCGTCAGGCCTCCCATTGCCAGCGTCAACTGGCCTTCCTGCGAAAGCAGGAAGTCGAGCATCAGTTTGGCGGTGTTGGGGTTGGCATTAGCCTGGGTGATGGCGATGTTATAAAGCAGGATGGGTTGCCCGTCCTTGATGTAAGACCAGCCCAGGTTGGGATAGTCGCCCAGGCGGGGCAGCACGAGGTTTGCCGGGATGAAATAGCCCACCTTGCTGCTGCCCGTCCCGACCGATTGCACAATCGAGTCGCCAGACGTTTCCAGAATGGGTGAAAGGCCTCCGATTGCGCCGAGGGTTTGCCATCCCGCCTCGCCTTTGGCGTTCAGCCAGAACCAGTTGGCGTTAAGGCCGACCACGCTCGCGTTACCGGGGTAGGTGATGATTTGGCCTCGATAATTGCCCGCAAATACCCGCGCCAGGGTTTCGATGGCCTGCATACTGTCGGGCGGGTTTTGCACCTGCGTTTTGTCGTAGATAACCAGCAGGGGGTCGCTGGCGAGGGCGTAAATTCCGGCGTTTTCCCTGGCCCAGGTCGGGAAATAGGAGTTTTCCGCCGAGCGATAGGTCAGGACTTCGCCTTGCGCAATCAGGGCTTGCCAGGCGGCAATATCGGGCGAAATGATGATGTCGGCGGTTGTCGTTCCGTTTGCCGCTTCCTGAGAGTAACGTTCAAAAATATCTTCTTCCTTGATGTTGACAAGGCTGACCTCGACCCAGGGATAATGCTCCCGGAAGGCTTGCAGGACAGGCGACCAATTTTCAGCACTTAATGAAGAGTAAATACGCAGGCCGGTCTCTGCCTTCGAACCTTCGATTATCTGGTCGTAAAACTGGGAGTAGTACGCAGGCACGTAATAGCGTTCTTGCGGCAACATGGTTGGGGTCGCTTCGGCAGAAGCGGCGCTGTCTTGCCCGCCTGCATTCTCCGGGGCGGCCAGGGTGGCCACGACATTGTTGTCTGCCGAGGCGCAGGCATTTAGGGCCAGCGCAACGGCCATAAACAAAAAGACGGCTATGCGGTGTGTGAAAGTCATTTTTTCTCCTGCTGGTGCGCGGCCACAGGGCCTGCTTGCCCGGCTGACGGTTATGACGCTGAATATTGTAATTATATCGTTCTATGCGTACGCTGAAATAACGCATTCAATACAAATATGTTGGTTCAAATGCAAAAATCCCCGGCCATGCCAGGGATTTTGACTTTTCACGGAAGGTAGTAAAACCTTTACGGGTATATTTCAATGAGCACAGGCTCGTACTTGCACCGACAGCCCAGGGCGTGCGAACAACCTTGGTGGGGGAGTTGTGGCACTTCATCTTTCTTGAACTCGCCTCTTGATTCGTAGCACAGGGGACAGGCATCGCCGGCGGCGTTGATGCGGATAAACGACACCCGCGAATTGTTTTGATATTGCCGAAGCGTAACCGCATTAACCGAAAATTCGCCCAAATCCACGCCGCAGTTGGCGCACGTCGAAGCCAGGTCGGGCGAAGAAGCGTTACAGCGTGAGCATGTTTGCATGACAGCCTCCAATTCTCCAGTAAATTTGATTAGATTGTACTCTTGGAGGTCAGGCCTGCAAAGGATTTTGACTCATTTGCGCGGCGTTTTTGCGCGTAAGCGAGTCGGTTTGGTGAATCATGGTCTTCCCGCCGTTTTTTTCGACGACTGCCCGGCGGGTCAGGGTGTTGATGTGCGAAAGCAATTCGCCGCTGGGAATGGGTTTGACCAGGTAATCATCCGCCCCGGCATCCAGCGCGCTGGCAATCATGGCCGGGTCGTCGATGGCGGACAGGATGGCAATCGGCACCTGGCTGAAAGTGCGGATTTCGCGGCAAATTTCCCAGCCGGTTTTGCCGGGCATCATTAAGTCGAGCAGGACAATATCGGGGGCTTCAGCCTTGGTCACCTGGATGGCTTCCTGGCTGTCATTGGTGGAAATAACTTCGACGTCGTAACTTTTTAATAACAAAGATAATAATTCCGTCATGGCCGAGTCGTCGTCGATGATAAGCACTTTTATCGCCATTGTTTTTTTACCTGTGGGTGCAGATTGATAATTCTCATATTTAGTCATTATGCCAGATTTTGGCTGTAAATAACTTTGCAAGTTATTTACAAAGCCGTAAAGATGGAAAGTGACTTAAGTAACCCGGAAAACGCGCCGTTTTTTCCCTTTGAGTTGGTTTCGTTTGTGGTAAACTTCTCAGGATTTGCCTGTTTTCAGACAGAAAATCGAAGAACAATTGCGCCGCCTCTATAGCGGCGATGATACCATCAATCATAATCTTTTTCATCAGGAGGCCATCTATGGCAAAAAAATGGGTTTACTTATTTGAAGAAGTCGCAGAAGCAGAAAAGACGACCGGCAGTTGGGAAGGCGTCCGCTCGTTGTTGGGCGGCAAAGGCGCCGGCCTGGGCGATATGACCCGCGCGGGCGTTCCTGTCCCTCCCGGCTTCACCGTCACCACCGAGGCCTGTAACGAATTCCGCAAGGGAAACGCTTTCCCGGCTGGTCAGTGGGAACAGCAGCTCGAAGCAATGAAGGCTGTCGAAAAATCCACCGGCAAAAAGTTCGGTGACCCGAGCAATCCGCTGTTGGTATCCTGCCGCTCTGGCGCGAAATTCTCGATGCCCGGCATGATGAACACCATCCTGAACATTGGCCTGAACGACGAAGTAGTCGAAGGCATGATTAAAGCCACCGACAACCCCCGTTTCGTTTGGGACCTGTACCGCCGCCTGGTCGAGATGTTCGGTACCACCGTCTTCAATCTGGACGATGAAGTGTTCGAGCACCCGATGGCCGAGTACAAAGCAGCCAAAGGCTACAAACTCGACACCGAAATGACCGGCGACGACTGGAAAGCCCTGGTCGGCACCTTCAAGGAAGTCTACAAGAAGCACATCGGCGAGGATTTCCCGCAGGATGTCTACAAGCAACTTGAATTGGCCACCCGCGCCGTGTTCGAATCGTGGATGGGCAAACGCGCCATCGATTACCGCCGCGCCACCGACATTTCCGACGACCTCGGCACCGCTGTCAACATCCAGACAATGGTTTTCGGTAACACTGGCAACGAATCGGGCACTGGTGTGGCCTTCACCCGCAACCCCTCGACCGGCGACCAGAAGATGATGGGCGAGTACCTGCTCAACGCCCAGGGCGAAGATGTTGTGGCCGGTATCCGCAACGCTGACCCCATCGAGCACATGAAGGAAGTTATGCCCGAAGTGTATGCCCAGTTTATGGAGATTACCGGCAAACTGGAGAAGCACTACAAGGATATGCAGGATGTCGAGTTCACCATCGAGCGCGGCAAACTGTATATGCTCCAGACCCGCAGCGGCAAGCGCACCGCCAAAGCCACTGTCAAGATTGCGGTCGATATGGCCAACGAAGGCCTGATTAGCAAGGAAGAAGCCGTCCTGCGCGTTGGCCCCGAAGCGGTCGATGCCCTGCTGCACCCGCAGTTCAACGAAGCCGCCAAGAAGGCCGGCACCTCCCTGACCAAGGGCGTCAACGCCTCGCCAGGTGCGGCGGTTGGACAGGCCTACTTCGACGCCGACCTGGCCGAGAAAATGGCGAAAGAACACAACCAGGATGTCATCATGGTTCGCCCGTTCACCAAGCCCGATGATGTTCACGGCATGATTGCCGCCCAGGGCGTGCTGACCAGCGAAGGCGGCGCGACTTCCCACGCGGCAGTCGTGGCCCGCCAGTTCGGCATCCCCTGCGTGGTTGGCGCTTCGGCCATCAAAATCAACATGGAAGCCCGTACCTTCACCGTTGGCGAGACCCTTGTCAAGGAAGGCGATTGGGTCTCCATCGACGGCACCACCGGCGAAGTCTTCCTCGGCAAAATTCCGACCAGCGCTCCCTCGCTGGAAGAACAGACCGAACTCCTGACCCTGCTGACCTGGGCCGACGAAATCTGCTCCCGCCCCGACATCCGCATTATGCCCGATGGCTCGAAGGGTCGCGGCCTGCAGGTTTGGACCAACGCCGACTATCCCAAGGATGCCCAGCGCGCCCGCTCGTACGGCGCGGTCGGTATCGGCCTGTGCCGCACCGAGCACATGTTCTTTGAACCGGAACGCCTGCCCATCGTCCAGAAGATGATTTTGGCCGATACCAGCGAAGAACGCACCAAGCAGTTGAACCTGCTGCTGCCCAGCCAGCGCTCCGACTTCGACGGCCTGTTCGAAGCCATGAACGGCTACCCGGTCATCATCCGCTTGATTGACCCGCCGCTGCATGAGTTCATGCCCGACGAAGAAGCCTTGCTCGAAGAAGTCATCACCATGCGCGTCAAGGGCGAAACCGCCGGCTTGGCTGAAAAGGAAAACCTGCTGGCGACCATCAAGTCGCTGCACGAATCCAACCCGATGATGGGCCTGCGCGGCGTCCGCCTTTCGATTGCCATGCCCGAAATCGTCGAGATGCAGGTGCGCGCCATCTTTGAAGCCTCCGCCGACTGCACCCTGCGTGGAATCGTCGTCAAGCCCGAAATCATGATTCCGCTGACCGGAACCGTCAAGGAACTGGAATGGATTCAGCCGCGCCTCGAGCGCATCGGCAAGGCCGTCATGGAAGAGAAGAAAGTCCAGTTCGAGTACAAGTTTGGCACCATGATTGAAATCCCGCGCGCTGCTGTAACCGCCGGTGAAATCGCCAAACTGGCCGAGTTCTTCTCCTTCGGCACCAACGACCTGACCCAGATGACCTACGGCTACTCGCGCGACGACGCCGAGCGTAACTTCCTCATCACTTACGTCGAACAGGGCGTGCTCGAAGTCAACCCCTTCCAGCAGCTTGACCGCGACGGTGTCGGCAAACTGATGCAGATGGCTGTCAACGATGGCCGCGCTACCCGCCCCGACCTGGAAGTCGGTATCTGTGGCGAACATGGCGGCGACCCCTCGTCCATCGAGTGGTGCCACATGATTGGCAACAACTACGTTTCCTGCTCGCCCTTCCGCGTGCCGATTGCCCGCCTGGCCGCAGCGCACTCCGCGCTCAAGCACAGCGGCAAAGCCCGCGCCGAAGACAAGTAAGCCGGTTTCAGTAAACACAAATCCCCGCCACAAGAACGTGGCGGGGATTTTCTTTTGGGGTGAAATGCCTTCTACAGCCGGTCTTCGGCCTGGCGCATTTCGTTGAAGGAGCAAATTGCCACTTCGAGCATCGAAAGGTCAGGTTCGCGGGTGGTCAGCCCTTGCAGGGCCAGGTTAGGGCGCACAATCGCGCGCACCAGCGGCGAGGAGATGTTGTTCGCCGTCCAGCGGATGTATTCCACCGCCACCCCGGCCAGGACCGGGATGAGCAGCAAACGCCCGGCAATCTGCCACAGCACCGGCAGCGGATGCAGGAAACTGAACACAATCACGGTCAGCACCACCAGCGTCAGCAGGAAGGAAGTTCCGCAACGCGGATGTTCGAGCGGAAATTTGGCCACATTTTCGGGGGTCAGTTCCGCGCCCGCCTCGAAAGCGTTGATGGTCTTGTGTTCCGCGCCGTGATACTGGAACACGCGCCGGATGTCCTCCATGTGCCCAATAGCCCAAATGTAAGCCACCACCAGCCCCAGGCGCACGACGCCCTCCAGCCCGGCGGCAGCCCAGACGTTCAGCCCCAGCCATTCGCCCAGTTTGCCGACCCCGTAAGGAGCCAGGAAGAACAGGCCAATGGAGACTGCCAGCGAGAACGCCATCGTTCCGTACAGGGCCGGGCCTTCCAGTTTTTCGTCCTCGCCGGTTTGCAGGTTGGCCGAACGAATCAGGGATTTCATTCCCAGGCCAAGCGCATCCCAGAGCAGCACAACCCCACGCAGGAAGGGGATTTTGGCAACCTGCGACTGATACAGCCCGGCCAGTTTCTCGGTGTGGATGACGATTTCGCCCGTCGGCGCGCGCATGGCAATCGCCAGCGCTTTTTGTCCGCGCATCATCACCCCTTCAATCAGGGCTTGCCCGCCATAAGTAATAATTCGGTCTTCCATTTTTCCTCTTATTTCTAAAAAGTTCTATCCCAGGTTGAAAAAGAATCGCACCAGGGTCTCGATGCCCCGGTGCCAGGTGGGGACGTGCATCTTCTCGTTTGGCGCGTGCAGGTTGTCGTCGGGCAGACCAAAGCCGGTCAGCACCGATTCCATGCCCAGGGACGACTGCATCATCCCGACCACGGGCACCGAGCCGCCTTCGCGTTTGAACAACGGCGGCGTCCCCCAGACCGATTCCATGGCGTTCGCCAGGGCGGTTACCCAGGGCTTGTGGATGTCGGAAATGGATGCCTCCGAGCCGCCGTACATCTTCAAATCCCAGCAGATGGTCTTGGGCGCGCGTTCTTCCAGGTAGCGTTTCATCTGCTCGTAAACTTCTTCGGGTTTCTGGTCGGGAACCAGGCGGCAGGTGATTTTTGCCATCGCCCAGGCCGGGATGATGGTCTTTTGCCCCTGCCCGGTAAAGCCGGAAAGCATCCCATTGATTTCAAGGGTCGGGCGTCCTCCGGCGCGCTCGACCGAGGTGTAGCCTGCCTCGCCCCAGACTTGCGGAACGCCGGTTTGGGCCAGCACAAACGCGTCGCTGACCGGAAGTTTTGCCAGGTGGGCGCGCTCTTCGCCGCTTAACGGCCGCACGCTGTCGTAAAAGCCGGGCAGGGCGATGTGGTTGTTTTCATCGTGCATTCCGGCCAGCAGGTCGGCCAGCGCCTTGGCGGGGTTGTGGACAGTGCCGCCGAACACCCCCGAATGCAGGTCGTGACTGGGGCCTGAAACTGTCAGTTCAAAAGAAGCCAGACCGCGCAGCCCGTAGGTGATGGTCGGGTGGTCCTTGCCCAGCATCCCGGCATCCGGGTTCAGGCAGAAGTCGGCTTTGAGCAGCTCGCTATTCTGTGCAATCCAATCGGCCAGCGACGGCGACCCAATCTCCTCCTCGCCCTCAATCAGGAATTTTACGTTCACCGGCAGTGTCCCGGTTCTGACAATTGCTTCGACGGCGTTCAGGCAGGCCGCCACCTGGCCCTTCATATCCGACGCGCCGCGTGCATGAAGGTTCTCTCCGCGCAGGGTTGCCTCGAAAGGGTCGCTGTGCCACAAGTCGAGCGGGTCAACTGGCTGCACATCGTAATGCCCGTAAATCAAGACCGTCGGCTTTCCCGGCGCACCCAGCCACTCGCCGTAAACCACCGGGTGGCCTGCGGTCGGCATGACCGCCACCTTCTGCATCCCCAGCGCTTCGAGCCTCCTGGCTACCCAGTTGGCGGTCTTTTCGATTTCCTCGCGGTGCTCATCCGAGGTCGAAATCGAACCGAAGGCAACAAAATCTTGCAGGTTTTTCAAAAAATCGGCTTCATGCCGGCGGGCATATTCCAGCGCCGCCGCTAAACGTTCGGTCATTTTTTCTCCTGGTGCTTAAATTAATTTGCCGTACAAAAACCAAAAATCTGATTGCGGGAAGACCGTTTCAAGCCCCGTTTCCCACAAAAAACTGCCCGGCTTGAGTTTTGCGCGCAAAAAATCATCCAGCGGCCCAAGCGTGGCCTGTTCGGCGGGGGCGTTGACCTCGCCCAAAAGGATTTGCAGGATGACCCGCCCGCGAACTTCGCCGGTGTAATCGGCCAGGTTCTCGGCCGGGGCCGATTGCCACTCACTAACGGATGCGCTCCACAGCCTGAGCCTGTTTTTTATCTCCCGGAGCGCTTTCTGTTCCCAGGCGCTGCGCCACCGCCTGCGGACGGAATCCAGTTCCAGTTGCCACTTCCGCGCCTCGAGAGGGGAGTGGGCTTCGGCGCAGCGCAGGGCCAGCAGCAGCGCGCCCGGCGTCAGGCGTGGCAGGGAATTGCCCAAAGGCCAGTACAACTCGTCCGAAAGCAGGTAATCCTGTAGTTCGGGCAGGGCGGTTTCGATGAAACGGGAATCGCGCTCAAGGCTTGTCATCGGCTAATGAAAATGGGCAACCTGAAAGGGCTAATAACTGTTGCAAAAAATCTTATTAAATCTATATGCACGGACGCTTTGGTAGTACAATTGTTCTATGATAGTGCTGCGCGCCTTCAAGACCGAACTGGACCTGAATAACAAGCAGAGAACCGCCTGTGTCCGTCACGCCGGCGCGGCTCGCTTTGCCTACAATTGGGGTCTGGCGCGCAAGCAGGAAGCGTTTGCAAACGGCGAAAAATCACCAACAGCAATTGACCTGCACCGTGAACTGAATGCGCTCAAAAAGACCGAACTGGCCTGGATGTATGAAGTCTCGAAGTGCGCGCCGCAGGAAGCATTGCGTGACCTGGACAAGGCCTTTGCCAACTTCTTCCGCCGGGTGAAGGAAAAGAAGGCGGGCAAGAGTGTCAAGGTTGGCTTTCCGCGCTTCAAGTCCAAAAAGCACGGCCTGGGTGGA
>JAGVAO010000094.1 GCA_020060235.1 Anaerolineales bacterium
AAATTGCGCAGATTGCCCGCAATTACATCCCATCGGCCAAACGCACCAACCCATGCGGATTGGTAATGACCACCCGCTCGCGCCCGGTAGCAATAATGCCCTGCTTCTCCCAGGCACTTAACGTCCGGCTGACGGTGTAAAGCGTGGTGCCGCTCATTTCGGCGAGTTCCTGGCGCGAAAAATTCAGTTCAATCAAAACACCTTCCTCAACCCGCTTGCCAGACTGCCCGGCCAGGCGCAACAAAACGTGCGCAATCCTTTGTTCGACGCGCTCAGTTGCCAGTTCGCGGTAACGCTCCTGCATTTCCTGAATATAACCGGTCATCAACTTCATCATACCAAAAGAGAGATGCGGGCGCGCTTCAAGCAAGCGGCCAAACGCAGCACTCTCGATGGCAATGGCAATGCTATCTTCAAGGGCCTGGGCGCAAGCCGGATAGACCGCCCCGGGCTGGACTGCGCCGATTGCACCGAATAGCTGGCTGGGGGTTAACGTCCGCAGGTTGACCTGCTGACCGTCTGGCCCAATCTGGCACAGCTTGGCGCGTCCGCTCAGCATGATGTAAAGATAGTCGGCCCTGTCACCCTGCAAGAAAAAAAAGCCGCCTTCTTCGACTGCGCGCTCGATGCCCAAACCTGCAATTGCGCGAACATCTTCGTCTGAAGCGGTTTTGAAAACAGCAACACGGCGAATGATATTCTCAAAATGAGCAGAATGAACCATGTTCCAAATATAACATCAAGATTGAATTTTTGTTGCTAATTCAGGGCAACAATATCCAATCTGCCTGGGGAGTGAGGGAAATGACAGAATGCGCCTCTTGACATTCTGCGACAATCGATATATGATTAATCATATATAAACACAATCCTATAAGGATAAATCCAATATGTCCCTCGAGCATGCCATCCTTGGCTTTCTTAACTATCACCCTTACAGCGGCTATGACCTGAAAAAGATATTCGACACATCCATCCGCCACTTCTGGCCCGCCGACCAGAGTCAGATTTACCGCACCCTTGCGCGGCTGGAAGAAAACGGCCTGGCGGAGATGGAACGCATCCCCCAGGAAGACCGCCCCGACCGCAAGGTCTATCACATCACCGAAACGGGTCGCGCCGAGTTACTGCGCTGGATTTCAGGCCCGCCGCCGCTGGGCGAACCGCGCAGCGCGCCGCTCATCCAGGTTTTTTTCAGCGGGCAACTCTCCGATGAAAAAATTCTCGCCAAATTCGAGGGTTATGCCGCCATCATGCGCGCTATTTTGAGCCAGTACGACCAGGTCCCAGCGCAGATTGGGCCGTTCCAGCAGGAAATTCCCTCACCGCGCGAACATTTCTTCTGGATGCTGACGCTCGAAAACGGACTGGCCAACTTGCGCGCTAATTTGCAATGGGCCGAAAGCGTCATCGAGCGGATTAAGAGCGGGCAGGTTCCGAAGGAATAGAAAGGCAAACACAAATGAACAAAATCCTCGTCACCTTCGCCACAAACGCCGGTTCGACGGCCAAAGTCGCCGAGGCGGTGGCCGCCGAATTGGGCAAAAACGCCGCAGTCGAGACCCTGCCGCTCGACAAAGTGACCAGCCTCGAGCCGTATTCCGCCGTCGTGCTGGGCGCGCCGATGATAGTCGGCTGGCACCGCGGGGCGCTGGCCTTCCTGAAGCGCAATCAGGCCGTCCTGGAACAAAAGCCGCTGGCGATTTTCGTCACCTGCGTCAACCTGACCAAGACCGACGAAACCAGTCTGGAGGGTGTGCCGCTGTTCATCGACGAGAAACTGCCCAAAGCGCCAAAGAATCCTGCCCGGCTGGGTTTCAAAGAAAATTATTCGACCCCGAAAAACTACCTGTCCCCGATTCTCAAATTGGTTAAACCGGTTTCCATCGGCATTTTCGGCGGCAGTTTGCAATATTTCAGCATGAAGTGGTGGCAGGTGCCTTTTGTGCTGCTCGTCATCCAAGCCATGCCCGGCGACAAGCGCAATTGGAAAGCCATTGCTAAATGGGTGGGTGGATTATTCAAGGAGACATCATGAACATCACCATCTTAAACGGCAGCCCCGAACCCGGCAGGCTAGACCGGTATCTCGCCGAACTCAAACCACCGCTCGAAGCGGGCGGGCACAGCGTCCGCCAACTCGACCTGCGCGACCTAACCCTGCGCTACTGCGTCGGCTGTTGGGGCTGCTGGGTCAAGACGCCCGGCGAGTGTTCCAACCGCGACGACTCGCACGAGATGGGCCGGGCCGTCATCAACGCCGATTTCGTCCTGTGGGCAGCACCGCTCAAAATGGGCTTCCCCAGCGAACTGCTCAAACGCGCCAACGACAAACACCTGCCGCTCATCCACCCCTACATGGAAGTCGACCAGGGTGAGGCCCACCACTTGCGCCGCTACCCCAAATCGCCGCGCCTCGGCCTGCTGCTCGAACCCGAAGCCGACACCGGCGCCCGCGACCTGCAAATCGTCACTGACATCCACTGTCGGACAGCGCTCAACTTTAAGACCCGCCTGGAGTTTTCATTGACGACGGATACCGCGCCTGCGGACATCGCCCGTCGAATCACAGACCAGGCTGCCGCCTGCCTACCGTTGCCCAAACGTCTGCCCGCCACCGAGGGTGTGACCGTTAACCCGCCCCGCAGCCTGACCCTGTTCAACGGCTCACCGCGCGGGCGAAAAGGCAACACCGCCATCTTCCTGCGTGAAATCGCTGCCGGGTTCGGCGGCCCCAGTGAGACGCATCACCTCGTCCGATTAAACGACACCGATAAAATGGTCGCGGCCTTCGCTGAAGCCGAATGCGTCATCCTGGGATTCCCACTCTACACCGATTCAATGCCCGGCGTCGTCAAGCATTTCATCGAAGCCCTCGAACCGCTCAAGGGGCTGACGGGCAACCCGCCGATTGGCTTTGTCGTCCAATCGGGTTTTCCTGAAGGCCTGCACTCGCGCTTTGTCGAACGCTATCTCGAAAAACTGGCTGAACGGCTGGGCTGCCCCTACCTGGGGACGGTAGTCAAAGGCAATGGCGAAGCCACGCGGGTCATGCCGCCGGAGATGAACGCCAGCCTGTTCGCCAACCTGCAAGCCCTCGGGGCCGGTCTGGCCGCCGAAGGCCGCTTCGACCCGGACATCCTGGGGAAAATCGCCCACCCGGAGCGTTTCCCCGCCATCCTCGGGCCGGTTTTTAGAATTTTCCTGCGCCTGCCGGTTGCGCATTCTTATTTCGACAAAATGCTCGAGAAAAATGGCGCATACGAACGCCGCTTCGCCCAGCCCTTACTCAATCAAAAATAGACAAATTCTGATATGCACAGAAATTTCGAGCAGAGGCCAGGCGGCGATAACACGATGCCGCGCAAGGGGAATGAATAATAAGCGCTCGCTGACAGCACGTGACAATGTCCCGAAAAATAAAAACACCCCGCTTTCGCGGGGTATTTTCGTCCCTAAAAAGGGACAGAAAAGCCTGTTGGCGATGACCTACTCTCCCAGGGGGCTGCCCCCCAAGTACCATCGGCGCTGACGAGCTTAACTTCCGGGTTCGGGATGGGACCGGGTGGACCCTCGTCGCTCAAATCACCAAAAGACCAATTCACTAGGTTGGTCCTGAACAGCAACTGATGAGTTCTGTAGAAAAAGTATCAAGTTCTCCGTACCACAAGAGAAGCCCTCGAACATTAGTACGGCTTAGCTGAACGCATTACTGCGCTTACACACGCCGCCTATATAGCAGGTAGTCTTCCTGCGTTCTTACTGGATTAACTCCATGAGGGATCTAATCTTAAGGCGAGTTTCCCACTTAGATGCTTTCAGCGGTTATCTCTGCCAGACATGGCTACCCAGCAATGCTCCTGGCGGAACAACTGGCACACTAGAGGTCTGTCCACCCCGGTCCTCTCGTACTAGGGGCAGATCCTTTCAAATCCCTTACGCCCACAGCGGATAGAGACCGACCTGTCTCACGACGGTCTGAACCCAGCTCGCGTACCGCTTTAACGGGCGAACAGCCCGACCCT
>JAGVAO010000097.1 GCA_020060235.1 Anaerolineales bacterium
AATACGCTGGCCGTCATCAGCGAAGCCGGGGAGATTACCGCCTGGGAAAATCCGCCTGCCAGCGCAAGCCAGACGATAAAATTATCCTACGCCGGGGGGCGCTTGCTGGGCCTCAGCCCGGATGGCAAACAGGCGCTCATTCAGCATGGCTACGATTTGGATATCTGGGGTTTTGACAGCGGTCAATGGCTGCGCGGATGGGTGTTCAAATCTGGCGCGCCCTACCCGGTCTTTAGCCCGGATGGCTGTACCCTGGCGGTCAGCGCGGGCAAGGACTTTGGCCTGTTAGACACCCTGCAAGGCGAATTTTACAAGTTGCTTGGCGACCAGAAAACCGGCCTGGTCAAAAGTCGCCCGGCCTTCAGCGCCGACGGCGCCCTGCTGGCCGCCGCTTTTGAAGACGGACGCATCGCCATCTGGGGCCAGAAAACCAGCCTGGCTGCCCCCGCCGGGATGCTTCCGCCTGTGCGCTGCGGCTCGTTCAGTCCGCCGTCCACCCCCACGCCGACGGCGATTCCCTCGCGCACGCCCAGCCCCTCGGCCACGTTCACCCCAAGCGCGACTCCGCTGGTGACCGCCACGTTCACGCCGACGCCGCCGCCCTTTGTCCGCACCCTCTCGCTGACCGACCCGCCCATGCGCGGCGACGATGTCCTGCTCTTGCAGCAGCGTCTGCTCGAACTGGGCTACACCGAAGTCGGAGTTCCCGACGGCATCTTTGGCAAGATGACCGATTCCGCCGTGCGACGCTTCCAGCAACTCAACGGCCTTGAAATAGACGGCTACGTCGGGCCGAAGACCTGGCAAATCCTGTTCAGCCTAGATGTAATTGGCGGATAAAAGCGAAATAGTGAAACTTAAACGTATCGGCGAACCGCTTCCTGATACAGGGGCATCGATTGATTTTCTGATAGTTCAGGATGCGTTCATTCACCCGGACGCGGCGACACGATGGCCCACAGGGCCAGTTCCAAACGGGCAGGCTGGAATTCGGGCTGGAAGTTGCCCTGCGCCCGGCTGGGGTTGAACTGGAAACCGGCTGGCACAGATGCCACCACTCCACCGCAATCCACCGAGGGGGCGCCGGAGTGGCTGGCCTCGTCCAGGTTGCCGGTTACCGTCCAGTCGCGCACGCCATCCACCGCGAATCCGTATTGCATCTTTGACCCGCGCAGGATATTGTCGATGACGGTTGCGCCGTAAAGCGTTTTCTCGGTTCCTGTGGGCCAACATCCCCAGACGCGGATTCCCATGCCAAGCCCAATACGAATCACAGCCCCGGAGGCATCAATGACGTTGTTCTTCACGACCGTCCCGCTGTAATTGCCCTCGTAGGGGTCATAATCCACCAGGTTGATGCCGCCCAAAAGGGTACGTGTTTCGGCGCGGATAGTATTGCCTTCGATAACGGAGCCGGGCGCGCCAAAAACCACAATCCCACCATCGGTGGCATCAACAATGAGGTTGTTGCGCAGCGTCGAATTGGTGCAAGCCAGTGAAATACCATCGGCCCAGGTTTCGTTGCTGCTTCCCGCCGGGCCAATCTCGTTGTTTTCAACCAGCGCATTGCTGCAGGGCGGCGCAGGTGATGGGTGTCCCTGGATAAGGTGCAGGGCCGACCAGCTGCGCGGCTCGATGATTTTCAGGTTGCGAATGGCCTGGCCGCTGGAGGAGCCCCCGGCATAAATGAGCGGATCGCCGCCGCGATGGCCGAGGGCCGGGCGGTTTCCATCCACAATCAGGTGGCTCAACATAGCGTTGTCATAGTCGCGCATGATGATTGCCGTTGACAAATCCGGCGAAACAATTCGCAGGATGGCGCGGCGTTCATCCGTGGGCAGACCCCGGGTATAAATTTGTTGTCCCTCCGCATTGATAACGACCGGGGCGGTCAGTTCGAACACAGCGCCCTGGCATAGGATAGCCGCGCTGCCCGGGCCGAGCAACGCGGCGTTGATTTGCTCCTGGCTGCCGGATGGAATGCAGGGTTCTTTTGTGTCGGTGGGAGCAGGTGTGACCGTTGAAGTCTCAACCGTGGCCGTCTCTGCCACAGAGGTGGGGGTGACACCGGCTGACGCCGGCAAGCATGCTCCCAACAGGGATAGGCACAGTAGACAAATGAATAAAGTTTTCGTTCTCATGGCACATCCTCCAATTACAGGCAAAAGGGCAGGCAAAAAAGATGAAAGTCGAACAGGAGAGCAATCATCTTGCCATCACTTATTTTCATCCACTGCCTTTTATTCTCGCAACCAAAATCGCGCCAAATTTTCTTTCATCTCATCGGTAGTTTTTACAATCTGGTGTTTCCGCCAGTGGGATGGGAACAACTGCCGGTAGCGGGCATGAGTGAAGCGTTCGTCAATCAGCACAATCACGCCCCGGTCAGTCTCGGTGCGGATGACACGCCCGGTGGCCTGCAAGACCCGGTTGAAGCCGGGGTACTGGTAGGCGTAGGCGAATCCGCTGCCGTTTTGTTTGTCGAAATAGTCTTTAATCAGGTCACGCTCCAGCCCAATTTGCGGAACGCCCACCCCGACCACCACCACGCCGATTAATCGCTCGCCCACCAGGTCGATGCCCTCGCCGAAGATGCCGCCCATCACCGCCAGCCCGACCAGCGTCTCCTGGTTGGCAGCAGAGAAGCGCGCAAGGAATTCTTCGCGGGCGGCTTCGTTCATGGCGCGGTCTTGCACGAGAAGCTGGTCTGCGGGCAGGCGCTCCTTAAGCAGTTCCAGCACGGCGTTCAGGTAGGCATAGGAGGGAAAATAGACCAGGTAATTCCCTGTGCGGGTTTGGCAGGTAGTCGCAATTGCTTCGGCCACCCCCCCGTAGGAATCGGCGCGCTGCTCGTATTTGGTCGAGATGCGGTTGTGAACCAACAGGCAGGCATTCTCCTGCGGGAACGGCGACTGGAACACCCGCCAGGGATGACTGGCCGCGCCGGTCAGCAGTTTCATGAAGTAATCCATCGGCAGCAGGGTGGCCGAGAAAAAGACAGTGGCGCGGCTGCGCTCCAGCCGAGCGGCCAGCAGGGGGGCCGGGTCGAGGCAAAAGAGTTTGGCGCGCAGGTTCGATTGCCCCTGCCGCTCGAAGTAGGAGACGTAGAAGGTGTCGAACTCTTCGGCGGTGCGCTGGTAATTAAGACAGGCGAAGTAAAAATCGAGCAGGGCCGGGCGGAACTCGGCAGGATGATTCAAGGCCAGCCAGTCTTCGGCCTGCTGGCTGAAGGCGCGCACGGCCTTGAGCAAGACTTCGGGCGGCTCGTGCTCCACCAGCGCGGATTTGTCATCCGCCTGGCAGGCTTTTCGGGTTTCCAGTAAATTCTTGTTAATGGCATCCAGTTTTTTCGCCAGCGCGGGCAGGTGCGGTTTCAGACTGCGCTGGAGTTCCAGTACGGTTTGTTTGTCCAGTTCGGCGGAGTACATCTCGCGGGCGCGGTCGGGCAGGTTGTGGGCTTCGTCTACGAGGAAAATGTAGGGGGTCTCGTCGAAGTCAAAGAAACGGTGCAGGTACACGCGCGGGTCAAAAACGTAGTTATAGTCACAGATGATGCAATCCACCCACAGCGAAAGGTCGAGCGAAAACTCGAAGGGGCAAATTTCATGTTTGCGGGCCAGCTCTTCGATGAGCGGGCGGGTAAAGGCCTGGTGCGTGTCCATTTCCCGCAGCGCAATTTTCACCTTGTCGAAATAGACGCGCGCAAACGGGCAGATGTCCGGGTCACAGTTGACCGGCGGGCAAAAGCAGATTTTCTCCTTGGCGGTCAGGGTTACACTGCGCAGGTTCAGCCCGGCGGCGCGCAAATCATCCAGCGCTTTTTCGGCCACCGCGCGCCCAGGCGTTTTGGCCGTCAGGTAAAAGATTTTCTCTGCCAGCCCCTGCCCGAGCGCCTTGACTGCCGGGAACAGGGCCGCGATGGTCTTGCCCAGCCCGGTGGGGGCTTGCAGGTACAGCCTGGCCTCGTTGCGGATGGCCTTATAGACATCCACCGCCATCTCGCGCTGGCCAGGGCGATAGTGCGCGTATGGAAATTCGAGCATCTGAATGGATTGGTCACGCGCCGCCTGTCGCGCACTGACCCGCCCGAACCAATCCAGATAGGCGGTCAGCAGACCGCTGAAAAAGGTCTCAAGTTCAGGGAAGGGAAGAGTACGCACAAAGGTCTTTTCTTCACGGGTATCGATATGAAAATAGGTCAGGTGGACGCAGATTTCGTCCAGGCTGTGCTGGCGGGCGTACATGAAGGCATACACTTGCGCCTGCGCCCAGTGCAGCGGGTTGTGATTCTCGCTAACCAATTCCAGGCTGAGGGTGGTGGTTTTAATTTCTTCGAGGATGACCGGCTCATGGGCCGGATACAGCCCGTCGATACGTCCGCGCACCTCGAGCGGGACATCCCCGCTTTCGACCCGATAGCTGACTTCCACTTCCGATTCGTATCCTTCGGGACGGTTGCGCTGCACCTGGCGATGGCCCTTGCTGCCCAACTGGGCGCGGTCACGGCGCTGGAAGCCGCCGGGGGTGATGTCGCCGGATTGCAGGACAAATTCGACCAG
>JAGVAO010000022.1 GCA_020060235.1 Anaerolineales bacterium
GCGCCCCGGCATCAAGGGCTTGAGCGAGAACATTCGCGTCATCAGCATTTTGGGGCGCTTCCTCGAACACAGCCGCATATACTATTTCGAGAATGCCGGCGAGCCGCAGGTCTACCTGGGCAGTGCCGACCTGATGCCGCGCAACCTCGACCGGCGGGTCGAAATTCTCTTCCCAATCGAAGACCCGCGCCATGTCCGCTATATTCGCCAGCAAGTGCTCGGCACATCCCTGCGCGATAACGTCTCGGCCCGTCTGATGCAGCCGGACGGCACCTATAAACGGCTTGCCCCAACCAAAGGCCAGCCGGAAGTGAATTCACAGCAAATTTTCTTAAAAAATGCCCGAATCTGACCCGCTTGAACCCCAGGCTGTTCAAAAGCCTGCCCGCAAGAAAAAACGCCCCGGCCTGTCGGCGGATATGCCGCTGTCCGAGTATGCCCGCGCTGTGATGCGCGTCCACTTCGATGAGTTAATCCGCCACGAAGCCGGGACGCGCCTGGGCGAAGACATTGAAGAACTGCACGATATGCGCGTTGCCACCCGCCGCCTGCGCGCCGTTTTCGAGGTTTTTGCCCCGGCCTTTCGCTTGAAGGCCGTCAAACCACTCCTGCGCGACCTGCGAGCCGCCCGCCAGGCCCTCGGCCCCGTCCGCGACCTGGATGTTTTCATCGAAAACGCCCAGGCCTACCAGAAAGAAAACGCCGTAGACCTGGGCCTGCTGGTCGAAATCTGGCAGGCCGAACGCGAAACCGCCCGCGCAAAAATGCTGGCTTATCTCGACAGCCCGGCCTTCGAAACCTTCAAAACCGATTTCGAGACCTTTCTCAGCACCCCCGGTCAGGGCGCGCGCCGTTTCGACCCCGACGACCCGCATCCGCAACTGACCTGGCAGGCCGCGCCGTCCCTGCTCTACCAGCGCTATGGCGATGTCCTGGCTTGTGAGGGGCTTATTGCCGAAGCCAGCCCCGAACAACTCCACGACCTGCGGGTGCGGTTCAAGAAATTCCGTTATGCGGTCGAGTTCCTGCGCGATGTGCTCGGCAAACCCGCCGCGGGGGTCATCAGCGACCTGAAAATTATGCAGGACCACCTCGGCCAGCTCAACGATGCCCACCTGGCCTGCGACCTGCTTTCCGGGCTGCTCTCCGGCCTCGAAACGCGCCACCAATCCCTGCCCCTCGGCCTGCGCCCCGACCTGGGCGGTGTCCTGGCGTACCTGGCCTCCCTGCACAGCCTGCGCCGCGAAAAGGCCGAAACCTTCCCACAAGCCTGGAAAAACTTCACCCGCCCCGAATTTCGCCGCAGCCTGGCCCTCTCCCTTTCTGAATTATGAAAACCCTTTACCTGCTCCGTCACGCCAAATCGAGTTGGAAAGACACCCTGCTGGATGACCACGACCGGCCCTTGAACGGACGCGGACGCGACGATGCCCCGCTGGTGGGGGAATACATGCGCCAGCGCGGACTCACCCCGGCCTTTGTCGCCGTTTCGACAGCCCGCCGCGCCCTTGAGACGGCTGCCCAGGTCCTCTACGCCATCCGTTACGACGGCATGGTGCGCGCCTCGCGCCTGCTTTACCTGGCCGAAGCCGACAGCCTGCTCTCGGTCATTCGCAAAACCCCGGCGCGTTCATCCAGCCTGCTGCTTGTGGCGCACAACCCCGGCCTTGAGCACCTCGTCGAGCAGTTGACCGGCCAGGCCTCGCCGATGCCCACCTCCAGCCTGGCGCACATTGAATTGCCCGTCGAAACCTGGCGCGAACTCAAACCTGACGGCACAGGTGTGCTGGTCGAGACCTGGCGTCCCGCCCTGCGCAGGTAAAACTGGCCTCAAAAATTTGTTGACAAAAGGCCTTGTGGTGGTATAATCTCCATTCGCCTCTGCCCTGGCAGAAAGTTTGCCGGGGCCGAATATTGTCCATCCCGGCTTACCCGTAACGCGGCCCTGCCTCCCCAGAAATGGGCAAAGGTGGCGGCGTCTGCGGAGAAGCGAAGACCAGGAGAAAGGTTCTATGAAATTCGCAATTGTCGAAAGCGGCGGCAAGCAATATCGCGCCGTCGAAGGCGGCACGATTGAAGTCGACCGCCTGCAAGCAACCCCCGGCGAAAGCATTGCCATCGAGCAAGTGCTGATGCTGGTGGATGGCGACGATGTCGCCGTAGGCACGCCAACGGTTAAAGGCGCGGCTGTTAAGGCTACCGTGCTGGAACACTTCAAGGGTGAGAAGACCATCAATTTCCACTACAAGCCCAAGAAGCGCATCCGCCAGAAGACAGGTCATCGCCAGCAATACACCCGCCTTGAAATTGAGAAGATTGGTTAAGTGAGGTAGATATGGCTCATAAAAAAGGTGGCGGTTCCAGCCGCAACGGTCGTGACTCAAATTCCCAGCGCCTGGGCGTTAAGCGCTTTGCCGGGCAATTTGTCCTTTCTGGAAATATTCTCGTGCGCCAGCGCGGCACACACATCAAGCCCGGCCTGAATGTTGGCAGGGGCAAGGACGATACCCTGTTTGCTACCACAGACGGCCTGGTCGTCTTCGATATCTATCATGGCCGCAAGCGTGTCAACATCCTTCCGGCTGAAATGCTTGAAGCCGGGGAGTAAGAGGTACCATGAAGGCTGATACTCATCCCAACTATTTCGATGCCAAAGTCACTTGCGCTTCATGCGGCGCAACCTGGACGACCGGCTCGACCCGAAAAGAATTACGCGTTGAAATCTGCTCGAACTGCCACCCCTTCTTTACCGGTGAGCAGGCTCGCATCATCGACATGGAAGGCCAGGTAGACCGCTTCTATCGCAAACTCCAGGCCCGCCAGGAGTATGTTGAAACCCAGAAGGCCAAAGAGACCGAGAAAGTCTCCCCCAAGCGTCCGATTGCCGAACTCGAACTCGGCAGCCGCCCGACCAAGTCGCTGGCAGAGGCTGGCATTACGGAAGTCGGTCAACTGCTTGCCAAAATGGCCGAAGGCGAACAAGCCGCCCTGGCTATCGAAGGCTTTGGCCGCAAATCGTTGATTGACGCCAAGAAGAAACTGCGCGCCCTCGGCTACGAAGTTCCCGAAGCTGAAACCGCAGCGGCCTAAATCCGGCGATTTTCAGGTAAACTTAACAGGCAGATGATGACCATCTGCCTGTTTTTTGTTGCCCGAAACGGGTATATCTTTTTTTGGGAGTGGATATGAAGCACAAAACCGGTTCGATAGAAGTCGTTTGCGGCTCGATGTTCAGCGGCAAAACGGACGAACTTATCCGCCGCCTGCGCCGGGCCGTGATTGCGCGCCAAAAGGTGCAGGTCTTTAAGCCTACCATCGATGTGCGTTACGCTGCCGAGAAAGTCACCTCGCACGCCGGGGCCGACTTTGAAGCCATCCCGGTGGAAAACTCCGGCGAAATCGCCGGGAAACTCGACCCCGACACCACCGTCGTCGGCGTGGACGAGGCTCAATTCTTTGACGAGGGCGTTGTCGAAGTTGTTCGCCAACTGGCCGAGCGCGGCATTCGCGTCATCGTCGCCGGGCTGGATACCGATTTCCGCGCCGAGCCTTTTGGCCCCATGCCGACCCTGATGGCCGTCGCCGAGCATGTCGATAAACTCCAGGCCATTTGCATGGTTTGCGGCGAACCGGCCTCGCGCACCCAGCGCCTGTTAAACGGCAAACCTGCCCGTTATGATGAGCCGGTTGTCATCGTCGGCGCGTCTGAACTGTATGAAGCCCGCTGCCGTGAGCATCACCAGGTGCCGCGTTAAATAATCTCCCCCGACCTGACAGGTTTCCAGGAACGGGTTTGTAGGACAAACCATGAACGGTAGCAAGCGAATTTCACAAAAACGGAACAATAAAACCTGTCAGGTCTCCTTCATTGTTCTCATTGCGGTATCTTTCAGCCTGCTGGCCTGTTTCTCGCCTCTGCACATACGCTCAGGCAACACCCCCGAAGAAATGTTCGAGGCCCTGATTCAATCGCCTATGCCGGAAGAAATTGGCAACTTGCAGGGAACGGGCGATACCTGGCAGGGACATAACATCTATCTGCGTTTCCATGCGCCTTCTGTTTTTGTGGAAAACTACACCGAATCGAAATTTAAGCAGGCGACCTGCGAAGATATACTGCATCGCTTCGAACTCCCTAGCCCGGATTACGATATTTTCGAGCCGCCCTGGTCGCCGCAGTCTGTTGGGCAGGCGAACTGCTATCAATCCCTGGAATGGATTGGTGTTTCCTGGATAGGCGAGCAGTATTTTTTGCACGACGAGGCCGCGGGCCTGATTTATTTTCATGGCATTGGCCCATGAATTTCATCTCATCAAACAGGAGAAAACTCCATGCAAGACTATCATGAATTCATCGCTGAAATCTTGATTGACGAAGAAACCCTAAAAAAGCGCGTGGCGGAATTGGGCGAACAAATCAGCCAAGACTATGCCGGACAAGACCTGGTGCTAATTTGCATCCTGCGCGGCGGCATCACCTTTATGGTTGACCTGATGCGGCACGTCACCGTTCCGCACGGTATGGACTGCATGGCGATTTCTTCCTACGGGGTGGGCGCGCGGGCTTCCTCCGGCAACGTCCGCCTGACCTATGACCTGCAAACCAACATCGCCGGGCGCAATGTATTGCTGGTCGAAGATATTGTCGACAGCGGCCATACCATTTCTCACGTTCTCGAACTGCTGCGCACGCGCAACCCCAAGAGCCTCAAAGTCTGCGCCCTGCTCGACAAAGCCGAACGCCGCGAAGTCGAAGTCCCGATAGACTATACCGGCTTTGTCATCCCAAATGCCTATGTCTTCGGCTACGGCCTCGACATCGACGAGTACTACCGCAACCTGCCTTTTATCGGTATCGTCGACCTGGAGAAATATAAGCCAGATGGACAGTAACCGGTAATCAATCGTCATTGACCACCCATGTCCTCCTTCGAGCCTCCTCCAAGCCTCCCTTCTCCCTACGCCGGGCGTTGGGTGGCGCTTGTCAAGGGACAGGTGGTTGCCCAGGGCCAAACCCGCGACGCGACCTTCCTGGCCGCCCGCGCCATCCGCCCCAAAGAACCGTTGGAACTCCGCTACATGCACGAAACCCTGCCCATCTTCGATACCCCGCTGATGCGCCAATTGCGCGAATACCTGCCTGCCAACCAGACGATTTACCTCGTCGGCGGCGCGGTGCGTGACGCGATTCTGGGGCGCGAAGTTCACGACCTCGATTTTGCCGTTCAGCAAAATGCCCTCAAACTCGCCAAAGCCCTGGCCGACAAACTCTCCGCCGCGTTCTACCCGCTGGATGTCGAAAACGACACTGCCCGCCTGGTCATCATCCACGCCGATGGCTCGCGCGACATCCTCGACTTCGCTGGTTTTCGCGGTGTGACCCTCGAAGACGACCTGCGCGGACGCGACTTTACCCTCAACGCCATTGCCCTCGACCTGCGCAGCGGCGAACTGCTCGACCCCCTCGGCGGCCTGGACGACCTGCGCGCCAAACGCCTGCGCGCCTGCGCTGAGACATCCATGAGCGATGACCCTGTCCGCATCCTGCGAGCCGTGCGCCAGGCGGCATCCTACGGCCTGAGCATCGATAAAACCACCCGCGAGCAGATGAAAGCCGCCGTTCCAGGTCTGGCTTCTGTCTCTGCCGAGCGCGGCCGCGACGAAATCCTGAAAATCCTGGCCGGGCCGCGTCCCGATACCGCCTTGCGCGCCTTCGATATGCTCGGCGTCCTGCCCCACATCCTGCCCGAACTGGCCGCCATGAAAGGCGTGACGCAATCGCCGCCGCACGTTCAGGATGTTTGGTCGCACACCCTGTCTGTCTTACGCCACCTCGAAGACATTCTCGACCTGCTCGCCCCGCAGTACAACGAAGAAAAATCCAACGCCGACCTATACAACGGCCTGCTGGTGCTCAAACTCGGACGTTATCGCGCCCAACTGGGCGAACACCTGGCCGAAAAACTGAACACCGACCGGCCCCTGCGCGCCGTGCTTTTCCTGGCTGCGCTTTACCACGATGTCGAAAAGCCGTCCACCCGCACGGTCGAAGAGAGCGGGCGCATCCGCTTCTTCACGCATGAAGATAAAGGCGCGCAAACCATCCTGCGCCGC
>JAGVAO010000089.1 GCA_020060235.1 Anaerolineales bacterium
TCACAAGGGGCAGGTTTCCTTCCCCGGCGGCGCAAGCGACCCTGGGGAGAGTCCTGAACAAACCGCCCTGCGCGAGGCCGACGAGGAGATTGGCATCCGCCCGGCGGACGTGCGAATCCTGGGGCGGCTTCCGCAAATCGTCACCATCAGCGATTACCTGGTGACTCCTGTCGTCGGTGTGCTGGCCTGGCCGTATGCTTTTCGGGTTCATGCGCCCGAAGTGGCGCGGGTTTTCACCCTGCCGCTTGCCTGGCTGGCCCGGCGCGAAAATTACATGCTCTTCACCCGCTCTGAAACCGGCAGGCATGTCATCGCCTACCAGCCTTACGATGGCGAGTTGTTGTGGGGCGCAACCGCGCACATGACCGTCGAGTTTTTGAAGATTTTGGGGACAGCAGTTTAAGAGGTTCTATATACCTGTCTGGGCGGGGGAAAGGATATAATAATTTCACCAACTGAATGCAGGTGAAATATGGTAACTGTTGATTTCAAAATCTCTTTACCGGAAAAATTACGCCAGGAAGCAGAGAAAGCCGGGCTGTTGCCCCCCAAGGCTTTGGAGCGTTTGTTGCGCGATGAAATTCGCCGCCGCCGCGTAGATGGGCTGTTCGCTGCCGCCGATAAACTCGCCGCGCTAGACGTGTCGTCTTTGAGCGATGCCGAAATTGAAGCCGAAGTCCAGAAATCCCGCAGGCCAACCGCCGCATGAAAGTCGTTCTCGACACAAATACGGTGATTTCCGGCTTGTTTTGGAAAGGCGTGCCTCGTCAAGTGCTTGACCTGGCGCGCAATGGTGTCATTACTCTGTTTACCAGCCCAGAACTATTAGCCGAACTGGCTGATGTGCTTGGACGAGAGAAATTTGCCCAAAGATTGGAACAGGCACAGGTAACAGTCAATGACTTGGTCTATGGCTAGGCCGCTCTCGCCCGCGTCATCCGACTACAAAAAATTCAGCCGGTTATCCTGGCTGACCCGGATGATGACCGTGTGCTGGCCTGTGCTCTGGGAGCCCAGGCAGAGGTGATTACTTCAGGAGATAGTCACCTGCTTGATTTGAAAATACACCAAGGTATCAAGATTTTGACGGCCAACCAAGTGCTTGAGCGAGCCTAATGCTCGGCCGCTATCAACCCGACTCGACATCCTGGTAAGCCACTTTGATGGTTTTTTCGCTCACAGCCCGATAAGCCCTGTGCAGCAATATTTCCAGCCCAGGCGCAGGGACGAAATTTGCATCCCCCAACCGCTTGAGCACAGGCATTTCAATCGTGGGCGCATGGATGGATACCGAGAAATCATCCAGGGGCACGGAACTCCCCCAAAAGTGAGCAATTTGCTCTTCGAGCGGGGTTACAGATTCGGGTTCTTCCATCCCATCGGCAAAATCATCATCTCCAGCACGACGTTGGCGCAGGGCTTCCATCACCTGCTCCTGGGTGCGTCCGCGTAAGCGAAAAATCAGGAAAGGGTCTTCATCAAAACGCTCGCCCAGAATGTAATGGGTGGCGGCAACATGTTTGCACGGGTTGGCGTAATCGGGGCACGAGCAATCGGTCTGCAAATCAGTGCGCCTGGATGGGAACAGACTGACCCTGGCGGCTTCAAAGGCTGATTCAATTTCCTGTGGCATTTCTCCGGCCAGCAATTGCGCAGTAAAAATAGCCTGCTCGGCCAGCGCGTCGAAAACCTTTTCCCATTCCGCATCAGACAACGGGGACATCTGGATTTTGATTTTGTACGGCGTCGAGCGCGAGCCCTGAACCTTCGCTGCAATCCCATCCCTGGTTTCGTCAATGGAGAGCACCTGGCCTTTGCGGGCATAACTGCGTCCGCGCGTCAGGCGTCCCGAATCAACCAACCGCTCCAGGGCGGCAATCCAACGCTTGGCCCACCAACTCTGCGCAAAGGCCCCGCGCTGACTGCGGGCTTTGATACCGTCTTTGGCTTCTTTCGGTTTGATTGGTTTGTAATAATAGTCGTATGGCATGTTATCTCCGCAAACTCACCACTCTGCGCAACTCATCGGTGCTCATCTCGGTCAGCCAATTTTCGCCGCTGCCGACCACCGCCTGCGCCAGGCCCTTCTTCGACTCAATCATATCGTCAATCATCTCTTCCAGCGTGCCGGTGGTGACAAATTTGTGCACCTGTACGTTGCGCTTCTGACCGATACGAAAAGCCCGGTCGGTGGCCTGGTCCTCGACCGCCGGATTCCACCAACGGTCAAAGTGGAAGACATGGTTGGCGCGGGTCAGGTTCAGGCCAGTGCCGCCCGCCTTGAGCGATAGGATGAAAACCGGCGGGGCATTGTCATCTTCCTGAAAGCGCTTGACCATCTGGTCACGCGCTTTGGCCGAGGTGCCGCCATGCAGAAATTGGGCCGGGACGTGAAAGGCGCGCGGCAAATACTCGGCCAGCATCGCACCCATTTCAGCAAACTGACTGAAAATCAGTACCCGGTCGCCATCGGCTAGAATCTCATCCAGCAGTTCGCCCAGCCGTTCCAACTTGCCACTGCGATTATCGAGTGCAACATCCGCCGCATTCTTGCCGGTTTGGTGCAGATATTGCACCGGATGGTTGCAAATCTGCTTCAACTGCATCAGCATACTCAACACCAGCCCGCGCCGCTTGACACCCTCTTCGCTCTCAATCTCCTGCATGACATCCTGCACGACCGCTTCATATAAAGTGGCCTGTTCCTCGGTCAGCGTCACATAGACTTTGGTTTCCACTTTTTCGGGCAGGTCTGAAATCACGCGCGGGTCGGTCTTGACGCGCCGCAGGATGAAGGGCGTCGTCAGCGTCTTCAACTGCGCCAGCGCGGCTTTATCCTGGTAACGCTCAATCGGCAGGGCAAAATTCTCGCGGAAAGCCTTGCGCGCGCCCAGGTAGCCGGGGTTGAGGAAGTGCATAATCGACCACAACTCCGAAAGGCGGTTTTCCACCGGGGTGCCGGTCAGCGCAATCCGAAAATCTGCCTCGATTTTGCGGATGACCTGGGTCTGCTTGGTGTCGGGATTTTTGATGTTCTGGGCTTCATCCAAAATCAGGGCTGACCATTGGATGGATTGGAGCGATTCTGCATCCAATCTTGCCACCGGATAACTGGTCAGCACCACACCCTGGTCTTTTATCGCTTCGCGGAACGCCCTACCCTTGAGCCTGTCCGCGCCCCGATGGACATACGTCTGCAACCCGGGCGCGAACCTGCCAACTTCCCGCTCCCAGTTGGTGACCACCGAGGTCGGGGCAATCAACAGCGCCGGGGCGGATAATTTACCGGCTGATTCTTTCTCGCGCAACAACAAGGCAATTGTCTGGATGGTCTTGCCCAGGCCCATGTCATCGGCCAGGCAGGCCCCCATGCCCCAGCGGCGGAGGAAGGTCAGCCACGAATAGCCGTATTCCTGGTAAGGCCGCAATTGGGCGACCAAACCTTCGGGTGGCGGCAGAATCTCCAGTTTGTCAGACTGATTAAATTTTTCGAGCCATTCGCGCAGCCAGTCGTCGGTTTCGACCCCGTCGATGGGCAGGCCGCCAACCTGGGCTTCGCCGCCCAGGCCCATGCGCATGGCATCTATCAAACCCATCTCACCTTCAAGTTGTTGCTTTTCCCAAAATTTTATCGCCGCATCGATTTGCTCAGCATCCAGCGTGACCCACTGGCCGCGAATCTGCACCAGCGGTGATTTGAGTTTTGCCAGCGCGCGGAACTCTGCCTCGCTCAATTCTGTTTCGCCAACCGACAACTGCCACTGGTAACGCACCAGGCTGTCGAGGGTCATCCGTCCCGGCGCGCCCTGTTCCTTCTTCGACTTCATCTTGACCTTGACGCCCAGCCGGGCACCCTTCTTGTTCCACCAGGGCGGGACGAGAATGCCAAAACCGGCATTTTCCAGAATGGGAGCCGTCTCACGCAGGAATGTATACGCGCCGCCGGTATCGACGGCCAATTCGGTTGGGCGTTTGTCTTTCAGGCTGTCGCTGATGGGCGGGAAGAGCCGCGAGGCATAGCCCAGGCCGGTCAGCAGTTTTTCCTGTGGTTGCTCAAGGCGATGACCGAGATGGGTCAGCACGCCGCGAGTCTTTTTCCAGACTTCCTCAGCGGGGATGAGCAGACTGGGGTCGTCTTTGGCCTGGATGAGATAGTGCAATTGCCAGTCTTGATTCTGCAGGGCGGGCGCTTCGAGGCGGAAGGCAATCCGAAAAGCGGCGTCACCGGCAACGTGCAGGTTGCGCATCCAGGCCCGGTAGCCGGAGGTGAGCGAGTAGGCCTGGTTGGCGGTCAGTTTCAAGGTGGCATCCGGCGCAAATAAGGCTGCGAGCCAATGGTGGGCGGGGCTATCGTCGGTGCGGGAAAGGCTGGGCGCGGCGTCCCGGCCCCAGGCGCGGATGAGCGCATCGCAAAAGGTATTGATGAAATTGTTGAGCAGTTGCTTGGGAGAGATTTCAGGAAGTTCTGCCCGGCAGATGGGCGGCATGGCTTCGGCCAGTTGGGTCAGGCGTGCGGCGTCTTTGGGAGAATCCAGGATGGCCTGCCAGCGGGCCTGCTTATCTACGATGGTTGGGATGAATTTTTGCGCGGCGAGGCTCTCCAGCACCAGGCTGGCAGCCAGGCTCCAATAACGGAGGACAGGCGAGGGGGAGAAGGATGCGCTTGAATCAGGCCTGGGGGAGGCAAAGGTCAGTAAAACGGCAAGGGCTGTTTCGGCTGGACAAAAGATTCCATCCACCACAAAAGTGGCCAGGATGGGGTTTTCGGTTTCGAGTTCCCAGTTGTGAATCAGTTGCGGCGAGGGCAGTGGAATGCCACGCACAGCGGGCAGGCGCAGGGCGATTTTGCGCGTTTCACCGGCCAGGTTTTGGCGCAGTTCTTTGCTTGAAATACAAAAAGGGTGCGGCTGGGGCTTGGGATTTTTTGCAACCCGTCCGCGCTGGGGCTTGGGCGGGAGCGCATCGGCGTTTTCGGCCCAAAAGGTCAGGCCGGGGTCATCAGGGGAATAATGCGCGTGCAGGATAGGCATGATTTTTCATTTTTTCGGAATCAGGCTGCCAGTCCTTCAGGCCAGACCAAGAGGCCTGCTTTTTGGCCTGCCAGCCATAGTTCACGGTCGTAGGTTGCCAGGGTGACCGGGGTTTCGATGGTTTCCTGCCAGAGCAGGGCGGCGCCCAGGTGGGTGGCGTCATAAGCGCGTAGGCCGTAGTCCCAGGCCAGGCGCGAGGCGCGGTCGGCCAGGGGCTGGGTGATGACCAGGCGCGAGAAGGAACGCCAATGGAGGAGGAAATCCTGCCAGGATCCTTCCGCCGCTTGCGGATCGAGCCATTTCATTCGCGCCGCTTTCGAAAACGCTGAAGCCATTTCCACCCGGGTAAGCAGGATGGAGCCTGCCAGGTCGGCCTGATCGAGTAGTTTTACGACGTCCCCGGAGTTGGCTTCCTGGACATAGCGTTTGACAAGCGCGCTGGTGTCGATGTAAACAATCATTCGCGGTTCTCAATAACCAGGTTTGAAACCAGTCCGTCTCCCCTGTTGACGGCTTTGGGTTGGTAAGGCGGAAGTTTCTGCCCGTCCCACTCGGCTAATCCTGAAGCGACCATTGCCAGCATGCGTTCCTCAACCGTAGGTTTGACAGGGACAATCTGCCCAATGGTTTTGCCATGTTCGGTGACGATAATCGTTTCCCCCGATTTGACCCGGCGCATATATTCGCTCAGTTTGTTTTTCAGTTCGCGCGTGCCAACTCGCGTTTCAGTCATTAGGTTCTCCTTGGTATTCAGAGTGTAACTACATTGTAGCGAATGTGGATACATTTTGCAATAGGGAAAATTGTTCAGATAACTGCCTACCATGCACTGGATCAAAAGGTAGTCTTCTTGACGGGGGTAGTAACTGCAGGATAATATCTTCCTTTATCTATGCAAATCTTGTTTTATTTCCATATTTGTTGACATGAAGCTCGGGATTGGACGATCAGCAAAAGAACTTGGGGAATCTTGCAGAATACAGTACAATTGTTCTATGTTTATTCTGCGCGCCTTCAAGACCGAACTTGACCTGAATAACAAGCAGAGAACCGCCTGTGCCCGACATGCTGGCGCGGCGCGCTTTGCCTACAATTGGGGTCTGGCGCGCAAGCAGGAAGCGTTTGCAAATGGCGAAAAATCACCGACAGCAATTGACCTGCACCGTGAACTGAATGCGCTCAAAAAAACCAAGCTGTCCTGGATGTATGAAGTCTCGAAGTGCGCGCCGCAGGAAGCATTGCGTGACCTGGACAAGGCTTTTGCCAACTTCTTCCGCCGGGTGAAGGAAAAGAAGGCGGGCAAGAGTGTCAAGGTTGGCTTTCCGCGCTTCAAGTCCAAAAAGCACGGCCTGGGTGGA
>JAGVAO010000037.1 GCA_020060235.1 Anaerolineales bacterium
CCGGTGCATCGCTTGAACTCTTCAGATTTTAGGTTTTGAATTGTCTCGTATCTCATACGCCTAATTATGGCACATGAATGACTTATGCAAGAGGTCTATACATCTTTGAAGACTCAGAGTGGCTCAAGAAAGTAGGCATTGCCGCGCTGGTCTTCCTTATCCCACTGCTTGGGCCGATTACGGTACTCGGCTGGAGCCTGGCCGTTACCAAGCGCCTGGCCGAAGGCCAGACCACCGACCTGCTGCCCGGCTGGGATAACTTTAGCGAGCACATGACCCTGGGCTTCAAGGCCTTTGTGGTCGGCTTTGCTTACAGCCTGCCCCTTGTGCTCATTTCCAGTTGTAGCAACATCCTGCCGATTATCGCAGAAAATATGCGCGGCGACATGTACGATGTCATGATGACTATCACAATGATAGTCTCCATCTGCTTCAGCTGCTTTTATATCCTATATGGCATCGCGCTGGGCCTGGTCATGCCTGCCGCCTACGCCCAGGTAGCCGTGACCGGCGAAGTTGCCGCAGGGTTCCGTTTCACCGAAATATTCGCGCTGGTCAAAGCCGCCATCGGCGCTTATGTGCTTGTGCTGGTTGGCAGCATTGCCGCCGGGCTCGTCGCCACGCTCGGCATCATTGCCTGTGTCATCGGTGTTATCTTCACCGCTGCGCTGGCTTACGCCATCATGGGTCACTTCTACGGCCAGGCCTACAACGTCGCCAAAGCCGCACTGCCCGCTGCTTAATCCTGCTTTCCAGACCACAGCCCGAAAGGTTTTTAAGCCTTTCGGGCTTTTTCATTTCTCGAGCAAAATTCGGGCAGTTTGGATAATGTCTTGCACTGAAGGCAGGATAGCGTCTTCGAGGGATTTGGCGTTGGCGATGGGCAGGTCGCGCGCACCCAGGCGGCGGATGCGGACTTCGCTCGGGCCTTGCTCGGCGGTTCGAGCGGCCACTTCCGCGCCCCAGCCGAGGGTAGCCGCGCCTTCTTCGAGGGTCAGCAAACGCCCGGTTCGGCGCAGTGAGTCAAAGAGTGGATTCAGTTCAAAAGGGCTGAGCTGGCTGAACAAGACGATTTCGCTGAAAATCTCGTACTCATACATCAGTTCGCGGGCAGCCTCGCGGGCGAGTTCGAAGTTGTAGCCGTAGGTAGCGATGGTGAGATGCGATGCTTCGATATTCGATGTTCGGAGTGTGAAGGTAGGATACGCGCCGCCAGAGTCAGAGACTTTCCAATCAAGTAAATCCTTTTCTTCTAGCAAGGGGCGGGTGTAGAGTAGTTTGTGTTCGACGAACAGTACCGGGTCATCGTCGGCGATGGCGGCGAGAAGCAAGTCGGCGGGGCTGCCCAGGCTGTTGGGGGCAACCGCTTTCAGGCCGGGCGCGCCGAGCAGGTGTTTTTCGAGCGATTGGGAGTGGGTCGGGCCGTAGCCGCGCCGTCCGCCCATGGGCAGGCGCAGGACGAGCGGCACACGCACCTGGTCGTTGTACATCCAGCGGAATTTGGCGGCGTGGTTAATCAGCTGGTCGGCCATCAGGGTGACGAAATCACCAAACATGACTTCGGCCACCGGGCGCAATCCGCGCAGGGCCATGCCGTTGCAGATGCCCATGATGGCCGCTTCGGAGATGGGCGTGGTCAGGACGCGCTCCGGGAAGCGGGTCGAAAGTCCGCGCGTGATTTTGAACGCGCCGCCATACGGGTCTAGGATGTCTTCGCCAAGGACATAGACGCGTGGGTCGGTTTCGAGGGCGGTGTGCAGGGCGGAGTTGAGGGATTCGAGGACGGTAGTCATGGATTCAATTCAGAATGATGAATGGGGAATTTGAGTTCTGCATTCTTCATTCTACATTCAGCGTTGGAAAGGGGTCGTTGGCGGCGCGGGTGAAGGCGTCATCGATGAGCGCGTCGATTTCGGCTTCGACGGAGGCGCGAGCAACGGAATCAATTCGCGGGGCGTGAATGGTCAGCGGGTCGTGTTCGACCCGGATTTTTGCAATCTCCGCCGGGTCGCGCGGGTCGTCGCCTTTGCTGTGAGCGGAGAATCGGTAGGTATGCAGGATACAGGCTGCGGGGCCTCCGCTGCGCGCGTGGTCAACGGCTTCGCGGGCAACCGGCAAAAGGGTCAGGACATCGCTCGAAGCGGCCTCCCAGGTCTCGATTCCGAAAGCCTTAAAGCGGTCTGCCATCGAGCCAGCGACAGCGAGTTCCGTGGGCGTGGTCTGGGCGTAGCGGTTGTTTTCGACGACGTACAAGACGGGGATTTGCCACAGGGAGGCGATGTTGATGCTTTCGTAAAGCGCGCCTTCGCCGAGAGTACCGTCGCCGAGGAAGACGACCGAGATGGCGCCGCTGGCTTTGGCTTTTTCGGCCAGGCCGATGCCGGTGGCAACCGGGACGATGCCGCCCTGGATGCCGTTCGAATAAAAGTTGCGCCAGTGAATGTGCTGGCTCCCGCCACGCCCGCCGACCAGGCCGGTGGCGCGCCCCATCAGTTCGGCGGCCAGGCGGTAGGGGTCGCCGCCGTAGGCCAGGAAGTGGCCGTGACAGCGATGATTGCTGAAGATGACGTCATCGGGGCCGAGGGCGGCAAAGAGCGCGGCAGCATCGGCTTCCTGGCCGATGTAGGCGTGAGTGGTGCCGAAGAGTTTGCCGGTCGAGAATTCGGCCAGGGCGCGTTCCTCGAATTGGCGGATGAGGTACATGCAACGGTAAAGGTCGAGGTTGGTGGTCATAGCGGGGATGATTATACTCTTTGAAGGCAAGTTCTTATGATGTTGTAAATATTAATTCAGACAAAATATGTATAATTTGAGCATGACCAAAGAATTTTTTTACAATTGGGAACTTCACCTGAAGGCCAGCCCGGAGGCGCTCTGGCCTTTCGTTGCCGACACCAACCGTTTTAACCGCGATACCCTGCTGCCAACTGTCGAGCGTCTGGGCATCCAAAACGGGGTCAGCCATATGCGCTTTCGCCTGCCCCTGATGCGGGTCGAGTGGGACGAAAATCCCTTCGAGTGGACTTACCCTTACCGCTTTGGGGTTGTCCGCAATTACCGCACCGGTCCTTTGCAGCAAATGCGGGTTTTGTGCGAAATGACCCCCGAAAATGGCGGCACAAGGCTAAACTACAAAGTCTGGGCCAGACCGCGCAACTTCATCGGGAATATCGCCATCCCGCTCGTCATTGGGCTGGCGAGCGCGCAGTTGTTCATGCGCACCTTCAAGGATTACGACAGCCTGGCAGTCGCAGGCAAAACCCCGCTGGACACACCCGGCGCAGTACGCATCCCTTCAGGCGGCAGACAGCGGCTGGAAAAAGGCCGCGCGCAACTGGAAACGCTCGGATTCAAGCCCGAAACGGTTGCCCGCCTGGTGAGCCTGCTGGCGACCAGCGACGACCTGGGCCTGGGCCGGATGCGCCCGTTTGCGCTGGCCGATTATTGGGGCATCCCGCGCCGGGAGGTGCTCGAAATGTTCCTGCACGCCGCCCGCCTGGGCCTGCTCGACATCCACTGGGACTTGGTCTGCCCGATGTGCCGGGGCGCGTCGGAAAGCTACGCTAGTCTGAGCGAGGTACACGACCACAGCCATTGCGCATCCTGCCAGATGGATTTCGAGGCCAACTTCGACCAGCAGGTGGAGGTGACTTTCAAGCCCAACCCGACCGTGCGGACTCTGGCCGAAAATGCCGTTTATTGCGTCGGAAGTCCGCGCTACTTGCCGCACGTCGTCCTGGCGGAAGGGTTGAAAGCCGGGGAAAAAACCGAAATCAGGACCATCTTCGAGGAGGGGCCGTACACCCTGCATCTCCAGACCGCGGATGTCCAACTGAGCGTCGTCCCGCAAGGCCCGGAACGGGTCAGTATCCGCAGCGATTCACCGCCCGACGGCGAGGTCGAAATCGGAATCAGCCCGACCTTGGTACTGGAAAACACAACCGGCCAGGATATCGAATTCTATATCGAAAGCACATCATGGGACAAACAGGCCGCCACGGCGGCAGACGTCACCAGTTTGCAATTGTTCAGGGATATTTTCGCCAGCGAGGCGTTACGGGCGGGCGAGGAGTTATCGATTAGTTCGGTCACGCTCATGTTCACCGACCTGCGCGATTCGACCCACATGTACCGCCAGATTGGCGATGCGCCCGCTTTTGGACGGGTGCGCCAGCATTTCGAGATTTTGGAGCGCGAAGTAGCCCGGCAAGGCGGGGCCGTCGTCAAAACAATGGGCGACGCGGTGATGGCCGTCTTCCGCAATCCGCTGGCAGCCTTGCTGGCGATTCAAAAAGCACACGCCGAGATTGGCAAAGTGGAGGGGACGCCGCCACTGTATCTCAAGGTAGGGATTCACAGCGGGCCATGCATTGCGGTAACGCTCAATGAGCGGCTCGATTATTTCGGTTCGACCGTTAACGCCGCAGCGCGGCTGCCGGGTCTTTCAACCGGCGGAAGCGTTGTCATGAGCGACCAAACCGCCAGCGACCCGCAGATAATGGAGTGGCTGGCCTCCAGCGGATTGCAACACGAAAAATTTGAATCTGCAATCAAGGGGTTTGAGCAGTCTTTTTCGCTCTGGCGCGTTGCGCTATAGGCGCGTTACGGGCAGGCGTTCTGTAAATGCCCGTCGAAGGTTTCGGCAAACAGGTGCAGGCCCGAACCGTCGCAACGGGCGCGGAAGTAGTAATACGGCGTCTGGGCCGGGAAAGCCACTGCCTGCAAAGCCCCCAGGCTTGGGCTGGCAATCGGCGCAGGCGGCAGGCCATCAACCTTGTAGGTGTTATAAGGGGAGTCAACTTCCAGGTCGGCCAGCGCCAGCGGGGATTTCCACCACAACGGGTCGTAGCCGATGGCATACTGCACGGTCGGGTCGGTTTGCAGGCGCATTCCCACTTTCAAACGATTCAGGAAAACCGAAGCAATCATCGGCTGTTCGTCGGCCACCACCGCTTCGCGCTGGACAATCGAAGCCAGGATGACGGCTTCGTACACATCCAATCCTTGGCGGGCAAAGCCGGAGCGCAGGTCTGAACGCAGGCTGAGCGCGAAATTATTCAGCATCGCCCGCACCAGGTCTTCGGCGTTGGCCCCGCGCGGCAGCACGTACGTATCAGGCAGGAAAAAGCCCTCGGCGCTTGCCCCGGCTGGCAGGAAGTCGAACCCACCGGGCGGGGATTTGGCCGTCGCCAGGAATTGAGCGGGGGTAATGCTTAATCCCGAAGTCGGCAGGCTGGCGGCGATTTCTTCCATACGCCAGCCAGGCAGAACGACGAAACGCACCTGGGTCGGTGTGGCATCCTGCAAGCGGGTCGCCACCTGGAGCGGGGTCAGCGCCGGGCTGAGGGTAAATTCGCCAGCCTGCAAGCGGGTTTCGATTCCGCTGTAAATCAGGTAGGCGCGGAAAGCAGCCCCGTCGGGCACAAAACCTTCCTGCTCCAGGCGATAGGCCACTTCCGAAGCGCCCTCGCCGGGGCCAATCCTGAACGTGCCATCCAGCCCGTACGGGTCGGCGGGACGGGTCAGCAGGCCGTCATACCATAAAACCAGCGCGGAATATTGCAGCCGCTTGGCAAACCCAAGCGTCGGCGCAGACGGGCCGACCATGCGCTCGGCCAGCAGGGGGGTAACAAGCACGGCAGCAACCAATAAGAACGCAATCACAAAAAAGATGAGCAGGCCGCAGGACAAACCCTGTCCTGAACGGCGTCGGCGGGTGGGTCGGGTCATTTCACTCCAAAGGCGGATGTTCAAGCGTGTCGAGATAAGACTGCAACAGGACGGCTGCAGCCAGGTCGTCAAGGTGACCGGCGCGTTTGCCGCGTCCCAGGCCCATCGCCAGGGCGGCATTTTGGGCGTCGCGGGTGGTCAGGGCTTCGTCCCACAACAGAACGGGACGGTCGGTTTGCAGTTTGAGCGCATCGGCAAAACGGGCCGCGCTGCGCCCGGCGGGGTTGGGTTTGCCGTCCAGGTCGAAAGACTGGCCGACCAAAACCAGCCCGGCCCCCTGCTGCGCGGCAATTTCGGCCACACGGGCGGCATCCAGCGCGCGCGAGACGTGTTTGAGCACCGTCAGCGGACGCGCCAGGCGGGCAGTTTCATCGCTCACGGCCAGGCCGATTCGTTTTTCACCATGGTCAACGGCAAGAATACGCATAAGGAAATCCTAATGTCATGTCATTTCGAACCGCATGGCTAAGATTTCTCGCTATCGCTCGAAATGACATCGCGTCCAAAAAAACTAAAACCCGGAAGAAACCGTGATTCGAAACGGCAGGGCAGGCAGCCAGGGCCACCAGACCGGGCGCACCACAACCGTCGGCGGCAAGGCCAGTTCGTAGCGCTCGGTCAGCAGGGTGGCGGCACGGCGCGGCGCGCGTCCCTGCACCAGGGCCAGGGCCTCAGCGGGCGCAACCTGCAACTGGATGGAACGCGCC
>JAGVAO010000019.1 GCA_020060235.1 Anaerolineales bacterium
ATTTGTTCGTCAATCCAACGGCGATTGGCAATGGCATGGCCATTTTCAAAGGGCTTGAGCGCAAACAAAACCTGAAATTGGTCAAAGCAACGTCATTTGCCTGCGGAATTGTGGTTCTGCATTACGAGCCAAAACAGGAAATAATTACAACATGAATATCAATGCCGTTCGCCATATCCCATATCGATGTGGCCTGTGGGCCTTGCACTTAAAAAGGGAAATTAGCTATGTGCCGCAACATCAAACCCCTGTTCAACTTCGAGCCACCTGCCCGTAACGACGAAATTCAGGCTGCCGCGCTGCAATATGTGCGTAAAATCAGCGGGATGAATAAACCTTCGCAAGCCAACGAAGCCGCTTTCCAATCCGCGGTGGAATCCATCGCTGGCATTTCTGCCAGGCTGATAAGCGCCCTCGAAACCAATTCCCCGCCCAAAGACCGTGAGACTGAAGCGGCCAGGGCCCAGGCACGCAACGCCCGGCGTTTTGCGCACTAAGAAAGGCCAAGGAAGCATGAATTCCGATTCGACCATCCAAACCATCGACGAGTATATTGCCGGTTTTCCAGAAGACATCCGTGAGATTTTAGAGAAGGTGCGGGAGACCATCCGGCAGGCTGCGCCTGACGCGACGGAAAAAATCAGCTACCAGATGCCGACCTTCTACCTGAACGGCAATCTGGTGCATTTTGCGGCTTTCAAAAAACACATCGGCCTGTACCCGGCCCCATCGGGCGTCGAAGCGTTCCAGGAAGAACTTGCCCCCTATGTCAAGGCCAAAGGTTCAATCCAATTCCCACTCGATAAGCCCATTCCGTACAACCTGATTGGCAAAATCGCTGCTTTCAGGGTGAAAGAAAATGCGGACAAGGCCGCCGTGAAAAAGAAAAAATAGGGTGCTTCAAGAGCAGAAAAACGCGGAGATGACCAAAATCTCCGCGTTTTCGTTTACAATGAAGTTCATCAACGAATTCAAAATATCAGAAAATCTGAAACCCATGAAGCAAAAAATCAAAGATTACATCAAGCCTGTATCTCTGGCACTTTTATTACTCTGGCTTATTGGCCTGGTTCTTTCCCGAGCAAATCCCTATTTTACGTTGCCCAGCGCAGACGGCGGCTCATTCCTGTATATAGGAAATCGCATGCTCGCAGGCGATGAACTCTATGTCGATGTGTGGGACCATAAAGGCCCGGGAATTTTTTTTGTAAACTGGCTAGGAGTGATGCTGGTCAACAATTCTCGATGGGGAGTATGGTTCATTGAATTTTTTGCGCTTTATTTTGGCTTCTTGTTAGGATATTTGGGGATACGGAAGAAATGGGGTGAAGATGCTGCTCTTATAGGACTAATCATCAGTGCATACAGCCTGATAAGCGTCTTCGAAAAGGGAAACTTGACAGAAGAATATCCGCTATTGTTTAATTTTTTTGCTTTATGGCTCTTTTTTACGCAAAAAGAAAAGAAGCCCTTTTTAATATATGCGCTGATTGGCGTTTCTTTTTGTATGGCTTTCATGTTTCGAGCAAATAATGGCGGCACCCAGATAGCAGTAGGCATTACAACACTAATCGCAGGGCTGCTGCGCCAGGATTATCCTAAACTATTCAAGCAAATGGCAGGGTTGGCATCAGGAACGATAGGCTCCCTTTTGCTTATACTTTTATTTTTTCATTCCAGGGGAACACTGCAATTTTTTATAGATGCAGCATTTACCTATAATTTTCTGGATGTGAGTGGGAGTACCGATATAGTCTCAGGCTTCCTGAAAGGCTGGGGGTTTTTCGGAGCAGCCAGCTATCTAATGGTACTGGGCTATTTTGCTGCTTTGTATCGTCTATATGTACTTATCACAAAAAAGCAGTCGGCTGATGCGGAAAGCGAAACGCTAATTTTGATTGCAACCCTCTGGCCTTTGGAAATTTTACTTAGCAGCCTGTCAGGAAGAAACTACAGCCATTATTTTGTATGTTGGATACCAACCATATTTATTCTAACGTCCTATGCTTATCGGATTTTTTCACCAACAGTTTTCACGACAAAAGTTCTCAACTTCATCAACACAACAAAGGTTTACTACGCGGTTCTAGTAGTCTCGATGTTATTTGCCATGCCAGTAATTAGAAACTATTCTGATGCCTTTAACGTTCTACTTTTTAACAGGGCCTACGGGATTGACCAGAGGCACGAATTATCAGAATATATTCGCAATAACACAAAACCCGATGAAAAAGTTTTAATTTGGGGCTGGGGAGCCGGGATGAATTTCCTTTCCCGCCGAGAAGCCCCTACATCGCATATTTTCTACCCATTGCCGTCCGATAATAGAATCAATGCCGAACTTTCTAAAAAGTTCTACGAGGATTTGATAAACAACAAACCAGTTCTGGTTGTTGATATGTCCAGCACAAATCCCGACTATCTGACGTCAATTAATCCCACCTTGCGTGCTGAGCAAGCCCACAAACATATGCGAAATTATTATCCGCCCTATTATCATGAAGTGCTTGACTATATTATTGAAAACTATCGACTCGAGAAAAATGTCAAAGGTTATGACATTTATAGACTCAAAACACCATGATAATCTTATAAAAACCGACAATCTACATAATATCAAATAACCATTCCAGCAAAAAAGCATTTTTTCATGTTTAAATTCGATATCACCGCCACAAACGGACGCGCCCGGACGGGTATCTTCCACACCCCGCACGGCGACTTGCAAACCCCTGTCTTTGCCCCTGTCGGAACTCAGGCCACCGTCAAGACACTTACCCCCGAACATCTCAAAGAGATTCGCGCTTCGCTGGTCTTGTCGAATACCTACCACCTGTACCTGCGCCCCGGCGACGAACTGGTGCGCGATATGGGCGGGCTACACAATTTCATGCAATGGCCGAACCCCATGCTGACCGATTCGGGCGGATTTCAGGTCTTTTCGCTCTCCAACATTCGCAAAATCGACGAAGATGGGGTGACGTTCAGAAGCCATATTGATGGTTCATCCCATCGCTTCACGCCCGAACGTTCTATCCAGATACAGAACAACCTGGGTGCGGATATTATTATGGCCTTCGATGAGTGCGCCGACCCAAATGACCACGCCTACATCAAGCAGGCTATGGAACGCACCCACCGCTGGGCTGAACGTTCGTTAAATGCGCATGGACGCAACGACCAGGCCTTGTTCGGCATCGTCCAGGGCGGAGTCGACCCCGACCTGCGCGCCCAATCTGCCGAGTTTATCGCCTCGCTGCCCTTCCCTGGCATCGCCATTGGCGGGCTTTCTGTCGGGGAGACCAAAGACGAGATGCACCGCACACTGGATATCGTCACCCCGCTCCTTCCGGAGAATAAGCCACGCTACCTGATGGGAGTCGGCACGCCCGAAGACCTGATTAACGGCGTCCTGCGCGGGGTGGACATCTTCGACTGCGTCCTGCCGACCCGCCTGGCCCGCCACCATGCCGCCTTCAGCCCGGAGGGGCGGCTCAACCTGATGAACGCATCCTTTGCCCGCGACCCGCGCCCCATCGACGGAGCCTGCGATTGCTACACTTGCCGCACTTTCACCCGCGCCTATATCCGCCACCTGATTGCCGCAAAAGAATATTTGGCCGGGATGTTGATTTCCATCCACAACCTGCGGGCATTGATACGGTTGATGGAACAAATTCGCGTCTACACTGCTGATGGAACCTTTACCGAAAAAGCGCCCGAAATGCTTGCGCAGTGGGCTAATAACGCAAAAAGAGCAACTACATGACCCTCCTCGAAGCACTCCTCCTCGGCATCATCCAGGGGCTGACCGAATTCATCCCCGTCTCGTCCACCGCCCACCTGCTCATCGGGCAGACCGTGTTTGGCATTCCCGCCGATAGTGCGACATTTTCCTTTCTTGTGATTGTGCAACTCGGCACGCTTGTCTCGCTGTTTGTGTTCTACTGGCAAGACCTGCTCAAAATCGGCCTGTCAGTTTTCCAATTTTTACTCTCCATTTTCAAACGACGCGACCCTTCGACATCGCTCAGGGACAGCCTGACCCCTGACACCCTGCTCGGCCTTTACATTATTCTCGCCACCATCCCGGCCCTGCTGGCGGGCTACCTGCTGCGGGACGCCGTCGAAAGCCTGTTCCTCCAGCCGATGCTCCAGGCAGCCACCCGGCTATTCGCGGCGGCCATCCTGCTCAGCCTGGCGGAACGCTTCAGCCGCAAAAACCGCCAGTTGGAAGCCATGACCTGGCTCGACGCGCTGGTGATTGGCTTCTTCCAGATTATCGCCGTTTTTCCCGGGGCCTCACGCAGCGGAACGACCATCAGCGGCGGTATGTTTCGCGGATTCGACCGCCCTTCGGCGGCGCGTTTCGCCTTCCTCATGTCTATTCCGGTCATGCTGGCTGCCGGGGCATATGAGATGCTCGACGTCCTGCAAATGCCTGATTTAGGCGCATTCCTGCCCCTGTTGGCGGTCGGATTTGTCAGCGCGGCCATCAGCGGCTGGTTCGCCATCCGCTGGCTGATTGCCTTCCTCGGCAAAAACTCGCTGTATGTCTTTGCAGCCTACTGCGCCCTGGCCGGTTCGGCCTGCCTGGCGGCGCATCTCATCGGATAACATCTCATGAAAGACCTGAACTTCGACCTCGACTCGATGCTGGGATTGCTGAAAAAACTGGTCGAAACTGAGTCGCCCTCCAGCGACAAAGCCGCGGTAGACCGGGTCGGGGCCATCGTGGCCGAAACCTGTCGCGGGTTGGGCGCGCAGGTTCAAATCCACCCCCAAACAACGGCGGGCGACCACATTGTCGCCGCCTTCCCCGGCGGGCAGGGCAAACCCATCTTCCTGCTCTGCCACATGGACACGGTTTTCCCGCTTGGCACACTGGCGAAAATGCCTTTTTACAGCAAGTATGATAAAACCTACGGCCCGGGCGTGCTGGATATGAAGGGTGGGATTGTGATTGCGCTGGAGGCCATGCGCGCCCTGCAACAGGCCGGGATTTCGGCCTCGCACCCGATTGTCGGCATTTTCACCTCGGACGAAGAAGCCGGCAGCCTGACCTCGCGCGCGCTGATTGAACAAACCTGCAAAGACGCCGAGATGGCCTTTGTACTCGAATCGGGGTTGCTGGACGGTTCGCTGAAAACCTGGCGCAAAGGCGTTGGCGATTTCCGGGTGCGGGTCAGCGGACGGGCGGCGCACGCTGGCGGCGACCACGAAAAGGGCCGCAACGCCATTGAGGAAATGGCGCACCAGATTCTCGCCATCCAAAAACTGACCGACTACGAGCGCGGCACAACCCTGAACGTGGGCATGATTCGCGGCGGGACGGTCCCAAACGTCGTGCCGGATGAATGTGAAATCGAAGTGGATATGCGCATTTTGCAGCCCGGCGAAGCGGAACGCATCCAGGCGGCCATGCAAGCGCTCAAACCCGTCCTTGAAGGAACCAGCCTTGAAGTAGACGGCGCGCTCAACCGGCCACCGATGCCTTACAGCGAGGCCAGCCGGGCGGCTTTTGAAAAGGCCTGCCAGATTGCCGATTCGGTGCTGGGCGAGGAACTCAAGGCTGGCGGCTCCGGCGGCGGTTCGGACGGAAACTTCGTCGCCCCGCTGGGCGTGCCCGTGCTGGACGGCATGGGAGCTGTCGGCGCGGAATATCACTCGGAACGTGAATATATTTTCACCGACAGCCTGGTCGAACGCGCCCGCCTGCTGGCGGCTTTATTGCAAAACTGGTAATTTCAAGTTTAGGAGTATTGATGCCAATTTTCTTGTTGATTCGCCACGGGGAGAATGATTATGTAAAGGCCGGCAAATTGCCTGGCCGGGTTGCGGGCATCCACCTGAACGAGCGCGGACGCGAACAAGCCACAGCCCTGGGCGAAGCGCTCAAGGACGCGCCGCTGGCCGCCATTTACAGCAGTCCGCTGGAGCGGGCGGTCGAGACCGTCACACCGATTGCCGCCGGGCGTGGATTGGAAATCCAACTCATTCCCGATTTGATGGATACCGATGTTGGCGAGTGGCAAGCGGAAGAATTGAAAAAACTGCGCAAACTGCCTGAATGGAAAATTGTCCAACAGGCCCCTTCGCGCTTTATCTTTCCGGGCGGCGAATCCTTCCTGGCCTGCCAGGCGCGCATGGTAGCAATTTTCGAATCGCTTGCCCAAAAACACGGGGAAGATGAGTTGGTTGCGGTGGTTTTTCACGCCGACCCGGTTAAACTGGTGCTGGCCTATTACCTGGGCATGCCCCTGGATAGCTTCCAGCGACTGGCCTGCGATACGGCTTCGGTCAGCATCCTGCACCTGGGCAAGAATGGCGCACAGGTCAGCGGCATGAATCTCAAGCCACCCTTTCAACTTCCCAAGCCGCCCAAACAGAAGGGCAAGAAGAAATAGCCTTCGCTATCAATCCCCAACAAAACGGATAAAAACCTGGTTGCCAATCAGGCGCGTATGTGGTGTCAGCCGCAGCGCGCCGTTCTGCCATTCGAGCAAGTTTAGGCGTAGCAAATCTGCCACTTCGCGCGGGAAGGCGTCAGAGATGCCCATGCCAAAGCGGGCACGGAAGTCAGCGTCGGAAACACCTTCCTGCACCAGGCGCAGGCCAAGCATCATGGTTTCCTGCATGGACTGGCGCAGCGAAGGGCGGGTCTGGTTGACGAGGGCAGGGCTGGCAACGGGTGGGAGAGCGGATGCACGGATAGGGTTGTCAGCGGATGGGAACAGATGCGCAGATTTTTGAGCAGACAGGCGGTCGATGTAGGTTTTGATGCGCAGGACGTTGGAGTAGCGCAGACCGTCGATTGAACCGTGCGCGCCAGCGCCGAATCCAAAATAAGGCAGGTTGCGCCAGTATTGCAGGTTGTGGCGCGATTCCTGGCCGGGGAAGGCCCAATTGCTGATTTCATACTGGACGTATCCCAAGCCCGCCAGGAATTCTTCGGCCCATTCGTACATTTCGGCAGCCAGGTCGGGGTCGGGCAGGGGCAACAATCCGCGGGCGGCCCAGCGGCCAAAGGGGGTGCCATGCTCAAGAGTCAGGGCGTACATGGAGATATGGTCAGGGGCCAGGTCGGCGACTCTTTTGACAGAATTTTGCCAGTCCGGCAGGGTTTGTTCGGGCAGGCCATAAATCAGGTCGAGGTTAAGGCGTTCAAAACCGGCCTGGCGCGCCCATTTGACCGATTGGATGACCTCGAAGAAATCGTGGGCGCGTTCGAGCATGCGCAATTCAGACGGGTTGGCAGACTGGACACCGAAACTGAGGCGGTTCAGCCCGGCGGCGCGCATTTCAGCCAGGGATTGGGCCGTGACCGTGCCGGGATTGGCCTCGAGGGTGGCTTCGAGGTTATCGGTGAGGGCAAAGGCGGTGCGCAACGAATCCATAACGGCGGACAGGCTGCGGGTCGGGACGAGCGAAGGAGTCCCACCGCCGAAGAAAATCGTATGCGCGGGTACGGGGGCAGGCTGAAGGGCGGCAACCGTCTCGATTTCCCTGATTAAAGCGTCGATATACGCCGGAATGAGGGCTTCCTGCCCGGCATAGGTGTTGAAGTCGCAATAGGCGCAACGGTGTGCGCAAAAGGGGATGTGCAGGTAGATGGAGGCGTCAGTCATGTTTATCGGGGCGGGGCAGGCCAATGAGCAGGGCCAGCGGCCCGAACAGAAAGGCCCACATGGCGGTTTCGAGACCAAAAAAATAGGCCACGGTGGCAATGGCAAGCGGCAAGCTCTTGCCGATGACGGCGCTGAGATTGTCGAGGACGAGCATGGTGCCGCTCTGGTCGGGGATGGTTTTGTAGAGTTCTGCTTTGAGGATGGCGTACCATCCGGCATTGAACAAGCCCAGCAGGCCAAGCAGGATGAGCTTGAAGGTCAGGCCTGGAACGAGAAGGAAGGCAGGGAAGAGAATGAGCTTGACGATGACTGAGAAACGCAGGTAGGCCAGGCCAGAGACTCGTTCGAGGAGCGGGATGAGCAGGAAATCGCCGAGCAGGCCGACAGCAGTCCAGATGGCAACGGCAATGACGGCGAGCTGCGGGCTGACGCCGACGACATCGACAAAGTAGAGCGCGAGAAAGGCCAGCAAGATGTCGAGCATCAGGTCGGCGAACTCAAGCAGCAGCATGTAGCGCATGACGTTGGGACGGCGCAAGGTGGCGACGGCAGATTTCAGACCGTCGAGGAAGATTGCAGGGCTGAGAGCGGGTTCTTCCTCTTCGCGGCGGATGCCGAGCGGATGGAGATAGCGGATGACGAGCAGCAGCGCGGCCAAGGCGATGGCGGCAAAAACGAGATGCAAGCCGCGCCAGCCCAGGCCAATGTGGATTGCAGCGCCGAGGGCCAGCGGGCCGAGGACGACTCCCAGCGACCCCGCGAAAGTCCAGCGTGCCATGTTTTGTTCGCGGCGCTGCGGCTGTTCGTCCATCAGGGCGGTTTGTGACAGGCTGACGAACGCGCCGGAAGCGGGGTAAAAAAGGATGAAGGAGAAGAGCAGCAACTCGAAAGAACGGCTGATAGCGGTCAGGACGAGGGCGGAAATGAAGAAAATACCACCGCCGAGGATGAGCCGGCGGCGCTGCCAGGTGTTGGAGAGAATACCCAGCACCGGCTCGATGAAGATGCTGATGTAACCGGGAACGCTGAGCAGGATTCCGATTTGGATGTAGTTAAGTTGGAAGTCATCCTGCAAAACAGGCATAAGGGCGCTAACCGCGCCGAAGACCAATTCATCGAGCAGTTCGATGAGCAGATAAATCCACTGGCTCATGCGCGGTTGGGCAGGGTCATCCGGGCAATGAGGACGGGCGGGAATTCGTGAAACTGGCCGCCCCAAGTAAGCGGGTTGCTGGCAGGAACCTCGGGCGGGAAGGCGCGTTCTTCAAAACCATCCAGGATGAAGTTGTTTTGAAAGCCGAGATTAAGGTAATACTCCAGCGGGCGATGGAAATAGAGTTGCGGCTTGGGCTGGTTGCGTAAGGCCAGTCCATAGGCCTGGAAATGGCTCATGTAGCGGCTGGATTTGATGGCGTACTGGGTAAAAATTTCGCCGCCCAGGTCACTTTCTTCGAGGATGTGAACGGAGGTGGGATTATTGAAGGCCGGGTGCATCAGGCTAAAGACAAAGACGCCGCCGGGCTTGATGACCCGCGACAAAATACGGAAGAGCGGCTCAACGTTGGCAATGTCGAACAGGGCCATATTGCACAAAGCAGAATCGAAGCGCAGATGGGCAAGGGCCTCGAGGTCGCCCGGTTCGGTGGCGTCGAGCACGTAATAACTGATTGGCAGTTCGGATGCGGTACGCTGGCGGGCAAAATCGACCAGGTTGGAGGAGAAATCGAAAGCGGTGACGCTTGCGCCGAGGCTGGCCAGTCGGCGCGCCATGAGGCCGTTGCCACAGGCCGCATCGAGAATGTGCTGGCCGGGTTGCGGGTCGAGCAGGCGCAGGATGGCGGGCCATTGCAGAATGTTGACAAAGTCGTTGCCTGCTTCGCCCATTTTTTCGTCCCAGGTGGCGGCGTTGGCGTTCCAGGCGGCGAGGGTTTCAAGGTTGGCGCGGCGGGTTTCGTGAGTCGGCATTTTGGCTCTCCTGATAAAAGCATCCAGCGTGATACGATAAAAGTGCGTTTCCCTGAAAATATTTAACCGCCCTTATTGTACATCCTTTTGAGGCGTCCCTTGCCCGGTTAAAATAAACAGGTGGACGAAAGCGCCCACCTGTTTATTCCTCATCCCCTGATTCCCCCAGAAGCAGAGGAACAAATATCTAGTACTATTATTCACAAACTGGCCGCCAGGTCAAGAAAAATATTTCGTGGTAGACTCTTAAATATTTAAGAGTCTTTATTTTCCGGAGTAACCGTGAACCGCAAAGAATTTGGGCAATTGATTGCTAGCCTGCGCCAGGATTTGGGACTGACCCAGGCCCAATTGGCAGAGCAAATCGACCTGGAAAATGCCACGTTGAGCAACATCGAGCGCGGGGCCAAGCGTCACATCGAACCGGAGACCCTGTTCCGGCTAGCCAACGCCCTGCAACTGACCAGCCTGGAGCGGCGCGAGTTCTTCCTCGGCGCGTGCGGGTTGGAGCAGGAAAAAATCGTCCGGCAACCGGGGCCGGGCAGCAAGACCAAGGTCTTCGATGCGGACAAGGTGCTGGCGGAACTGTTCGATCAGATGGGGAAAATTTACCTGCCCGCCAATCTGGGAGACTGCTACGGTGATTTAATCGCCGTCAACAAAGCCCTGCTGGGCGTCTTGCAAATCGATGCCGATGCGCTCAAATCCATGTCGGAGGCTATCGGGGGGTTCAATAACCTGCACTATGTTTACGGAAGCCTGTTGAGCCAGCAAGCCCTCGGGAATGAGTTCAGCCAATCGGCGCTGGATGCCATTCGCGCTTTCCGCGAGGGCAGCCTGCGCTACCGCTCGAAGCCGCGCTACCGGGAATTGATGCGGGAGTTCCGCAACCCGCAGCGATATCCGCTCTTTGAGCGTTACTGGCGGCGTGTCTCGACCCTCGACGATGACAAGGAAAGCGCAGGCGACCGGATGCAGTTCCAACATCCGCGCTACGGCACGCTCTCGCTGATGATTTCATCGCAGGTGACTGTTACTCCGTATGGTGAACTCTTTCTCAGTTATTTTCTGCCGATGGACGCGCATACCGCAACCAGCCTGACCAGCCTGGTTGCCGAAACAGGCCAGGAGGTCATCCCGCTGCTTTCGTGGCCGGAGAAAAAGCCGCTGGTCAAATAAAACGGTCAGTCCGCGCACAGGTCGCGGATGGCTGCCGCCATTTGCGGGTTGACATCGAAGTGGCGTTCCAAAAACGCCAGGATGGCAAGCGCAGACTGCGGGCTGCCTTCATAGCCGGTGATAAATTGCGGCAATTGACCGGCAAGTTCAGGGAAGCGCTGCTCGAAGCGGCGTTCACCGGAAAACTGGTCTTTGAGAGCAGGCTGCTCCGCTTCGATATGCGCCGCCAGGTCGAGGACGCGGTCTACGGCATAGTTCTGGACAAAGCGCGCAGCCGATAATTTCTCCCCCCGGCGGTAACGTCCCAGGCCAACGTAGAGATTGGTGATAGCCTCGCCAACCAGCCACTCCACCGGGGAGGTTTGCCTGTCAGGAGTAGGCGTCTGCGGGGAGGCTATCGCTTCATCGACCCAGGGCTGCTTCCAGACCACACGCCCGGCGGCAAAGGGGATATGCGCCAACTCTTCCGGCTCGAAGACCGCAAATTCGCAAAAAATTCCGTCTTCGAACATGAGTTTATATCCATCCGGGGAGTTCTGAAAACAATAGCCAATCGGGAAAATGCTTTCGAGCCAATCCAGTTTTTCGATAAAGGCCTGCTTGTATCCCGGCTCTACGATGGCGAAGAAATCCAGGTCGGAATATTCATCCAGGCGCGCCAGTTCAGCGCCGACCGAGCCAAGCCCAAGCAGGGCCAGTCCGTGTTCCGATTTTTCGAGCGATTTTCCAATCTCGTCAAGCCGGGTGAGCAAGCGTTGTGTCTTTTCCATGAGCGAAAAACTCCTTTGAGCGTTTTTGTCTATGCGTTTTGTAAACATTGTATTATCTTTTTCAGCCCCGTCAAACCTTGATGCTATAATCAACCCGTTCGCGCAACTTTTTCAATTTTCGCGCATCAAAGCAATATTGACTATCCTTTCAGGAGTAAAAAATGTCCGAACCCATTCATGTCACTGACGCTGAATTTGAAGAAAAAGTATTGAAGTCGGCCACCCCCGTGGTCGTGGATTTCTGGGCGCCCTGGTGCGGCCCGTGCAAGATGATTGCCCCGGCGCTGGAAGATATCGCCAAAGAACAGGGCGGGAAAGTCGTTATCGCCAAAGTCAACACCGATGAAAATCCGCAATGGGCGATGAAGTACGGTGTGATGGGCATCCCGACCCTGTTGTTCATCAAAGGCGGACAGGAAGTCAGCCGCCACGTCGGCGCCGCCCCGGCCCCGGCGCTGAAGAGCAAGGTTGAGGGGTTTCTCGCAGGGTAGGTCTTGAGAAAATCAAAAAAGAGATGCGCGCAAAAAAACGCGCATCTCTTTTTTGATTCATACCTGCTCACTCGCCTTTTGCCAGCGCCAGTATCTCCTCGCGCGTATCATAGACCTTAACCAGTTTGCCATCGCGCATTTGCAGAACGCGGTCAACGTACTGGCACATACGCAGGTCGTGGGTGACCATGATGCCGGCGCGGTTGTTTTCGTGAATCAGGGCCGCAAAAGTCTGCACAACCTGGAAGGCGCGTTCGGTGTCCAGGCTGGCGGTCGGCTCGTCGGCCAGCACCACCGTCGGGGCGTGGATGAGGGCGCGGGCAATGGCAACGCGCTGCTGCTGTCCGCCCGACATTTGGGCCGGCAGGTTGTTCAGGCGCTCGCCCAACCCCAGGCGCGAGAGCAACTCCGCCGAGCGGACTTTGGCGGCGCGGTCGAACTTGTTGTTCAACCGAATCATCAGCTCGACATTTTCGCGGGCGGTCAGGTACGGAATCAGGTTGTTCGACTGGAAAGTGAAACCGATTTTCTGGCGGCGCAAAACCACCCGCTCGGTTTCGCTCATCCGGGCCAGGTCAGTGCCATCTATCAGCACCTGTCCATCGGTCGGGGTCAGCAGGGCAGCCAAAATCGAGAGCATGGTCGTTTTGCCGGAGCCGCTTGGGCCAACCAGTGCTACAAATTCCCCGGCTTCGACCGCAAACGAGACATCGTCCACCGCGCGAATTTCGCCGGAATCAGATTGGAAAGTTTTTACAACGTTTTTTACTTCAAGGGCAAGGGGCATAGAGATACCTTATTACTACAGAAACATTTGGAACCCAAAATTCCAACCAATATTGTCATTTCGAGCGACAGCGAGAAATCTTGCCCATGCTTAAGATTTCTCACCGCTACGCGGTTCGAAATGACAAGCGACGGGCGCGGGTCTCGACACTTGCACTGCACCGAACGCAATGCGGTGCAAGTGTACGCGCTACGCGCTACTCGACCCTCGGCTTCTTTTCTACGACAACCGCAGCGCCTTCAACGGCTCAATGCGCACGGCATAGAAAATCGACACCATCCCGCCCAGCGGGCCAATCAGCAGCAGGGCCACAATCGCCACCGCCGAAGAAAGGCCGTCAAAGACAATCGGCACGGTTGGCGGGAATCCGAGCGAGAACAGGAAAGCCAGCAGGCTGCCAAGCGCAACACCCAGGGTAGTCGTGATGATAATCTGCATCACCGCCGCCAGTCCGACCATCGCATTCGACGCGCCAATTGCCTTCAGCACGCCAATCTGCGGCACTTTTTGCAAAATCTGAATCTGGAAAAAGCCGCCAATCACCAGCACGCCAATCAGCAAGGTGAAAACTGCCTGGGTCTGCACCGTGCTTTGCTGGGCGGTGTAGCCCGGCACATTTTCAATGGCAGTCTGGATGTCAGCAATCTCGATATTGTCGATGCGAGTCGTCATGTTGGCCGACACATCAACGGCCTGCGAGCCTTCCGCCAGGCGCACGGCAATCACGTTGACCGTTGAACTGGCGCGCTCGCGTTCAGCATCGCTCTTGGTGCGCACCCGGTCCCAGGTTTCGTAAGGCACAAAAATCGACGGCTGGAAGGTGTACTGCTGGCCCTCGGTCAGCCCAACCACGCGCAGGGTATAGAACTCATCGCGCGTGCCTTGCGTCGAACGGATGGTAATCAAGTCGCCGACCTTGATGTCCGAGCGCAGGATGACGTTGCGGTCGATGACCACCTCACGGGCCTGGTCGCCGGAGATGCGCCGCCCTTCGACCACCGGCGGGTCGCCGGGACGTCCCGGTTCGATTCCGAGCAAGGAAACTTTCAGGACTTCCTCTTCGCCATTAAGCAGGATGGCAGTGTTCGACGCGGCGATTCCACCCGCATCCGCCACACCTTCGACGCGCCGCACCGCCCGTATCGTAGAACGTTCCACCCGTGAGCTGGGGATGACAAAATCGGTCTTTTCGAGGTAGACGAGCAGGTCGGCATCCAGCCGCGACAAATACTGACGGTTGGCATTGCCCAACCCCTCGCCCAGGGCGGCGATAAAAAGCACCAGCAGGGTAATCAGCGCAATCACCAGGCTGACGAGGAAAAACCGTCCGCGATTGCGCCAAACCTCCTGCCAGGAGAGATAAGCGGCAAGTGAAATGTTATTCATTGGGTGTAATCGCCCCTTCAAACGGTTTGCCCCAGTCCATGCCCATCAGGCCATGCAAAAGCAGGTCGAGCGGCGGATGGTCGGCAATATCTTCATAGTAATATGGCAAGCGGATGCGCCCGTCGGGCCCGATGACAAAGGTGCCTGACATCAGGAAGGTATCCTGCCCCTTTGGCGCGGCTTCAGGTCGAAAGCCTTTCTCGCGCCCAAGCCTCCAGTTGGAAAACCAGATACGTGGCGAGAGCAGGGTCTGCCAGGGCGTACCGCGTTCCAGTCCATAAGCGGCATAGACGGCGCGCTCAACATCCGCCAGGCAGGTTGCGCCGGGGGCGCGCTCGGCGCAGAAAGCCTGGGCCTGTTCGGGCGTGCCTTGCGTGACGATAGCGAGCGTTAATCCACGCTGCGCCAGTTGCGGCTGGGCCTGGTACAGTTCGTCGGTCATCTCCTTGCACTGCGGACAGCCGAAATGGCGCGTAAAGGCCAGCACCAACGGGCCGGATTGCCAGAGCGAGGAGAGCCTGATTTGGCGTCCGCCGCTGTCTAGCACCTCCAGGTCGGGGGCCAGGTCGTTGAATTTGAGAAGGTTTTTTCTTGGCATGGCATGGATTGTAGCACGAGGCGCTATCGAAAACTATCAACAAATCAAAAATTGGCGGGCTGCTTGCTGATATAATCCGCCCAGTTCATTTTTACGGAGGCAAAGTTGGACCCAATCCTGTTTTCTTTTGAGATTTTTGGTCGTACCATCGAATTGCACTGGTACGGCCTGCTGGTTGCCTTGGGCGTCGCCGCTGCGGCATGGCTGGCCGAGCGCGAAGTCAAACGGCGCGGCGAAAACCCCGAACATGTCTGGAACGCGCTCCTGTGGCTGCTGCCCATCGGCATTGTCGGTGCGCGCCTGTGGTATGTGGTCAACTCGATTGCGGGCGGCAGCAGCGTTTACCTCGACAACCCGGCAAAAATTTTTGCCGTCTGGGAGGGCGGTCTGCATTTCTTTGGCGGCTTGTTATTTGGGGCAGTTACGCTTTTCTTCTATGCCCGCCATTATAAACTCGACCTGTGGCTTTTTCTCGACTCGGTCGCCCCGGTAACGATGATTGGACAGGCGATAGCCCGCCCGGCCAACTTCATCAACCAGGAACTCTACGGCCCGCCGACCAGCCTGCCCTGGGGCATTTCGATTGACGCCTTTCACCGTATCGGTGAATTCCGCGACCTGCTCAAATATCCGCTGGAAACGACCCGCTTTCACCCCACCTTTGCTTATGAAATGATTTGGAATTTCATAACCGCCGGAACCCTGCTCTTTGCCGCCAACCGCTGGCCCGAAAAATTCAAACCCGGAGCGGTGCTGGCCTGGTGGCTGATTCTGGCAGGTTCGGGACGGGTGTTCGTCGAATTTTTCCGCCCTGACCAGCCTGTCATTGCCGGGACTTTCCTGACCACC
>JAGVAO010000147.1 GCA_020060235.1 Anaerolineales bacterium
CCGCCCCAGCAATTGGAATGGGACCAGAAGTTATGGTGGGTACACGTCGAAGCGCTGATTGCGCTCGCCCTCGGCTATACCCTGACCCGCCGCGCTGACTGTTGGGAGTGGTACGAACGCGTCCACGCCTACACCTGGGCGCATTTCCCCGACCCGGGCTTCGGCGAGTGGTACGGCTACCTTAACCGGCGCGGCGAACCGCTCCTGGCGCTCAAAGGCGGCAAGTGGAAAGGCTGCTTCCACATCCCACGCGGACTGTGGCGCTGTTGGCAGGTTTTCGAGGGGATGGACGACAATCAGGGATAAGTTTCGCGCCGCAAAAACGAAGCAGCCCACCGAAATGGGAGGCCCAGCAGCCGCAGGAAGCCAAGCAAGGCAACCAGCACAACGGGCATATACACCTTCTGGCTCTCCAGCAGATGCCGGTCAAAATACTCGTCCAAATAATGGAAGGTGCTGATGGGGGTAAGCATTATCTTCGACCACGTCCTCAGCGAGCGGACGCTGGACAGGGTCGGCATGATGCCCATTTCGCGGGCAAGGATGTCGCAGTAGGTAAAATGCTCCACCGGGTAGACGTTCTCGGTATTGATGGCCAGGTATTCCTCGCACAACGCCTTCCAGGCATGGCCGTGCTTTTGTTTTATATCAGCAGGGAGTTTGTACCTCCCTGCGAGCAGGCCGGCAGTATACATGGCTTGCATTTCGCTGATGGAGGGAATGTTGCCGATAATGGGGCGCGCAAACCCGACCAGGAAAAGATTGGGCAAATCGATATGCGCGCAACCGAGAAAAAAGTCTTTTAAATGGATGCGTCCGCCGGACAGGTCGCCCAGGCGGGAGTGATAGCCAGTCGAAAAAACGAGCACGTCAGGGGTGATTTGAAGCGTGGATTCGCGCTCGAAATCGTAGTATCCGCGCCAGTGTTCATCCACAGGCGGGCCGATGATGCGCAGCCGCTTCTCGGCCACGGCATCGAGAAAATCATCGCTCTTGTTGTGAAAAACGTTGAACAACCCGCCCTTTGCCCGCGCCTTCAGTTTGAGGTCCCACTCGCGGCGTAAGGCCCGGGCCTGGTCGTCGGGATTCATCCGGGCGCGCTGGAGGTGCGGGAACCACCTCGCCAGCAGCCGGTCGAATCGGATGCGGAAAGTCACAAAGCGTTCGCCAACCCAGTTGCGCGCGCCCTTGCCAAACGAGAGCAGCAGTCGGTTGCGCAGGAAATCCGAAGGCACGCCGCGGATGGGATGGTAACGCGGGCTGACGCGAATGCCGGAGCGCAGCGAAAGGTAAACCGTGTTGTTATGTTCAGGCTTTGCCAGGTAATTGGCGACATCCGAAGCGGACTCGCCGCCGCCGACCACGACGACCGTCGCGTTGCGAACGCCTTCGGGGTTGTCGGTTGCAGGAATTGTCGAAGAAACCAGCGGCGCTTTTTGATTGGCCAGCCCCGTGCAGATAAAAACCGCATCGAAATCCTGGCGATTTTCGCTTCCGCCCTCGTCGAGGCGCAGCGACCAGGCGCCATCCACCCGCTCAAGATGCCGCAATTCGACCCCAAAGCGAATGCGTTTCTTGAGATTAAAGTGAGCCGCAAATTCTTCCAGGTAGTCGCCAAACTCTGAACCGCGATAAAACTCTTCGTAATTGCGCTCGGAGGTTACGCCCGAGTCCCACTTGCGGAAACAAGAAAACTGCGTCGTGTATTTGGTGGAAGTGGAAACAAAATCGGGCCGCTGGTCGCCCCACACGCCGCGCACCGAACCGCTTTTCTCGAAACAAACGATGTCATTGCCGGGAAACAAGTCAAGCAGATATTTCAGCGTGACCAGCCCGCTGCAACCCGCGCCGACAACCGCGATTCTCATTTGTCCCTGCCCGATACGACTGTCAGGCTGACCAGCACATAATTGAACTGGCCCGACTCCGGGACAAAGAGCAGCAGCCGGTCGCCCGGCTTGACGGACTTATTCCGCAGGTATTCATCAAGCATGATGTAGATGCTGGCCGCGCCGGTGTTGCCTGCCGTGCGCAGGTTTGTCCAGTAGGGAACTTCCCGATTCGGCGATAATTCGGCCAAAATCTTTTTCACCGAAGGTTCGAAGTAATAAGACGACATGTGCGGCAGGACCATATCGTAACTGTCGAGCGTCTCCCCGTGTGTACAGAGCGCGCCTTCCACCGCCTCTTTGGAAAGCGGCGCCATGTATTTGGCGAGGATTTTGATGTCCTGGCTCAAAATCATGGTGTCGCTGTTGATGTGCATACACAATGGAGCCTGGTTCGCAAACGAGCGCGAATAAGTCCAGTTTATCTTTAGCGAGAGACCCGCCTCGCGCGGCTGCGGCTCGATGAGGAGAGCACCCGCCCCATCGGAGAGCATGAAGCGCAGGAAAACGGACATAAACCACTTCGACGATTTCACGTCCCGCAAAATGGCGGGAATGTCATAAACCGTGCGAAACGCCTTCGACCTCAACCCGGCGGAGGCTTGCTCCGCCCCGACGCAAACCGCCGCCCTGGCCTCGCCGGATTTGACGGCCCGCGCGGCATTGACGATTGCCTGCGCCCCCGACGAGCAGATGCCCGAATTGGAGTTAATCTCGACCGAATGGCTGAGGACGCCATCCTTGCCCAGTTGGTCGTGCAGCAGCGAAGAAATTCCCGGAGCAAGATACGGGGCGTGGGTGGTGCCCGCGGAAAGATAATCAACCTCCAGCGAATCCCGTTCCTGGGCCAGGCAGTTTTTAACCGCCTGCGCCGCCAACTCATACAGCGAGTGGGTTACATTTTGTTTTTCATCGAGGGCATAGTGCCGGGACTGGATTCCGTTGGCGCTGAGTATGCGGCCTTTGACCCGGGCCTCCCCCGGAACCCGGCCAATATACCGGGACATGTTCTCGTTATCCACGGTTTCGCCGGGCAAGTAAGAGCCGGTGCTCGTGATGTAACAATCAGTCATTCAGCCTCCCTGCGCCTGCGCTGCGCGCCTTTTTCTCAAAAGTTCGTAAGCGAATTCGTCGAAACCGATATGATAGTACAAATACTCGTTGGGATTCGAGCGGAATGCGTCGTTGTTGTAATGCCCGCGATTGGCCTGATTCTGAAGGTAGAAATCAAGGTCTATCATCGCGTCTTTGTCATCGGCGCAAATGTGCTTCAAGCACCACAGCAGGAGCGAATCGGAGTCAAAGGAGTTGAGCGCGCGAATGGCGGTGTGGAAATCGGCAAACAGCGTGATGGTGAAAACAACCACCACGACCACGTTTGTCACGCCGTAGAGTTGCAGCGAGTGTTTGCGATTTAGTTCCAAAATCTCTTTGCTATATTGCTCGATGTCCTCCGGCACGGTTGCCCGATAGAACTCGATGTTTTCCAAAAAGGCGTCTTTGTCGAAGCGCTCGAAAATCTCGTACGACAGGTCGTCGTGGCAAATGGTCAAGCCGTGCCGGACAATATCTTCGATAGACTTAACACTAAAATCCCCGTCTATGCCTTTGAGTATTTCGCCCGTACCATCCCGACGCTCCGGGGTGCCGGAGAGCAGGTAGCGGTACAGGAGCGGCTCAATCTGCACATGCCGTATCAACAATTCCAGGGCCTCGCGGGAGGCCAGGTATTTAATGCCAAAGGCAACCACCGCGTCAATCAGGCGTCTTTCAAATCCCCAGGCCCGGCGGTGAAACAGAAACTTGAGCGGTATCAGGACAATCCGAATGAAAAAATAGGAAATGGTCAGGATGGGGCGGATAAGGCGGTAGTCGAAGCGCGATTTTTCGCGGCTGAAAATGTCATTGATGTAGTCGGTCACATAAGGGAATTTTTGCATGGCAAACTTTAACCTCTAAGAATAGATTTCCCGCCGCGCTCGCGCCTGCGAGGCTACGCCTGTTTTGCCGGTGGGCGACTTACCAACGCCGTAATTTTCCTATTTTACTATTTTTTGTCCCATTTCCCAAACACCCAACCCCGGCATCCGCTTACCGGGATAGATAAACAACACTCCTTCGTTTCCACACCTCCCTGAAATCCGGTGTTGCATCATAAACGGCCTGCCGGCAGCCTGGCTTTCGCCGCTCGTGCAGTTCGATGATGATGCCGTTTACCTTCCCCAGCCAGGCCTTCGCGCCGCCGAAGACCTCCTTTTCGGCCCCCTGGATGTCTATCTTGAACAGGTCGATTTCGTCCAGGCCCCGCTCTTTCAGCAGGGTTTCGACGCTTATGGCTGGCACCCGGTGACGAAATTTTCCCGAATAGTCTTGCGACTCGCCCAATTCCTCGGTGATATATCCGCTGCTGCCCCTGCGGATGTCGATAAGGGCAATTTCCCCGTCCCGCTCCCAGAGAGTCGCCTGGACAGGAATAATGTTCGCATACTTTGAAATGTTTTTCTTGAGCATTTCAAAATTTTCTTTTTCCGGTTCGATGGCAATGATTTTCGCATCGGGATACTGGCTGGCAAAGTAGAGCGACGCCAGGCCGATATTGGCGCCCGCATCGAGAATGACCCGGGGCGCTTTGGGGGGCTGGACGGAATAACCCTGCCTGAAAAAGATTTGTGCGTAAACATCCACATCCGAAGACGGAACCCGCAACTGCACCGGCGCTTTCAATTGCGCGTTGTTTACTTGCAAGACCCGCTTGGTTTTCGTCAACCTTCCCCAGCCCGCCCAAAAAACGCCCGCCAACCCGATTGCACGGTAATAATTTCGGATGGTTGATAGTTTGCTCATGGTTTCCTCATTATCTGTTTGCATTCGAGATGACTAGCGCCGGCCCGGACGCAGACTCTGTCCGGAAATAACTCATCACTCACCGTCCCCATCGCCACCCGAATCAGAGAAAGACTCGGGCTGCGGCCCCGCTTCGACCCAGTAACCCCCCGGCCCGGAAAGGGGCGCATCGCTCTCTCTAAGGAAATGGACGTAAATATTCAACCTCACCAGTTTTTAAATTAAGTGTAAAGATTTTATTCCAACTATCCAGTTTATCGTTTATAGAATAGAGGCACACGATGTTTTGCGCGAACCAGTAGGAATTATCCAAACATGTATAAGGAATAAATACTCGAGCATCTTTTGCCAATACTTTTTGGGGCTGCATGTCTTTTGGATTAAGAACAAATATTGCTGTGCCTGATAAATCGCCATATAAATCCCCAGCTTGCTTACCGTACCCGACAGTGGCTACAACCATAGTGCTTTCAGGATTCCAGACAAAGCCTCCAGCCACAATAATATCTTCGTTGAGATTAACTTGAACATCAGCACCCTTTTCCATATCTTTCACATGGATAATGTGCGGCCTGTCGTGTTCTGAATAAACAAGAAGTTTGTCATTGGGAGACAGGGCGAAAGCGCCATATTGCTCACCTCGCAGAACGAGTTCAAAATCCCCTGTATCCAAATTTATGCGATATAAGTCGTTGATGCGCGTGATGAGAAACGACGAATCAGTGCCCCCGCTAGGGCCAGGATAATAACGCGGAAAAAGATATAAGAATCTCCCATCTGTTGTCCACCTATAGGGAATCAATAATGCGTCTGGCCTGTCAATGATTGAATAGTCAAAAATTTTATGCTGAATTGTCCAGATTACCGTCAAGTCAGTTTTAATAATTTGGGTATATCTTTTTCCGTAATCAACAGCGCCGGGCGTCCATTGGCTTTCTTCACTTGGAGGCTTGGGCGAGCAAGTAAAAAGGGTCCATTGATTATTCGATACCCGTATTACATCCAATCCCATCTCTAACACAAAACCGTCTTTGCACTTAACGTTTCTTGCTTCAAGTGTCGCCGGAGCAGCCGTAAACATAAACGCCTGGTGAGTCTGGTCGGCGACAAGAACGTGAGTCGGAATCACGACTTCAGTTTCTTGGGCTGGCAAAAACGTGGCCGATGGAGTAAGAGTCAAGGCAGGCGTGGCAATTGACGAAACTGCAAATGTCGAGATTGTGAGAAACACCGGAGAATTTGAAATGGCAAGCTGTGAATTGCAACTTGCCATAAAAATCAAGAAAGGAATGATAAAACCTGCGGCTATTTTAAATTTCATCTTTTGTAGCCTCTACCTTAATTGAGATATATCCAAAATTCCATCCCAAACAGAAAGTTGGCAACCATCGGTTAAAATCGAACACACCTCACCTATTTTACAATTCTTTGCCCCATTCTCCAAACACTCGACCATGACCCTCACTCAAAAACTCCAAACCGACCTGCTCAATCTTGGCCTGCGCCCCGGCGGGGTCTTAATGGTTCACGCCTCCCTGCGCGCGCTGGGGCAAGTCCCCGGCGGGGCGGAGACGGCCATCCAGGGTTTAATCTCG
>JAGVAO010000237.1 GCA_020060235.1 Anaerolineales bacterium
AAGCAGCAGAAATTTGTTCCGTACCAGATGCTTTCATACCTGATATATTACCGTGACGACCAGCGCGGCGGACGCCATTTCGAAGCCTGGTCAGGCGCATTTGCATAGATAAGGATTTTCGATGCTGGTTGTCGCAAGCGATATCCACCTGTCGGACCACACAACAGGTGTCGTCATTTCTGAAAAATCTTTCTCGCTTTTTACCGGACGCCTGCGCGAACTGGCCTACCAGGCCTCCTGGCGGGCAGGCGGACGGTATCAACCGGTGCGCGAGATTGATTTCCTGTTGCTTGGCGATATTCTCGACCCGCTGCAATCGACCCGCTGGCTTGAGAAACAACCCGGCCAGGAAGGTTATGTGCGCCCCTGGCACGACCCGCAATCGCCCGCGTTCATCGCCAAAGTGCGCGAAATTACCCGGGCCATTCTCGAAAAAAACCCCCACGCTTTTGATGTGCTAAAAAGGATTTCGCAAGGCGAGGGCATCTACCTGCCGCCGTCCAACCGGCGCGGAAAGCCAGACCAGTACACCTTGCAGCGCATCACCCCAAAGGTGCGTATCTTTTACATGGTCGGCAATCACGACTGGTTCTATCACCTGCCCGGCCCTGAATATGACGCCATCCGCGCCGAAATTATCCAGGCGATGGGTTTGAGCAACCCGCCGGGGCCTTTCCCGCATGACCCTGAAGATACGGGAGAGTTGGACGAAGCCCTGGCGCGTTACCGGCTGGTTGCCCGGCACGGCGACCAATACGACTCGATGAGTTTCAACCCCGAACTGGGACGCAACGCAGCCACCCTGGCCGATATTTACTCCAGCGAGGTCATCTACCGTTTTCCCTTTGAAGTCGCCCGCCAGTTGGGAGATGAATTACCCGAAAGACTGGTACAGGGCATCCAGCGCATGGCCAACGTGCGCCCGCTGATGGCGACCCCGCTCTGGCTGTTCGAGCAGGTGCGCCGCCATGGGACAAGTCCGGCCCAGGTTTCACAGGTCAAAAGAATTTGGGACCATGTTGTCGGCGATTTTCTCGACCTCGACATCCTGCACGACCGCCAGTTCGCCAATCCACATTCGCGCAACATCCTTAAGCTTGTTTTTGGCGTTTCGAAAAAAATGCCGCTCGAAACCCTGGCAAGCCTGAGCCGTCTCTCGCGCAATTACATCAAAAACGAGCATATTTCACTGGCCCGCTACGCCAGCCAGGAAGCCGCCATCCGCAGCGGTGAAGCAGAATTTGTCGCCTACGGACACACCCACAGCCACGAGGTCGTCCCGCTTGGCGAGGTGCCCAAAGGCGCAGATGACGGCCCGCTGTACGTCAACACCGGGTCGTGGGCAACCTTTCTGGACTACTCGCGGCAGCCGTCAACACCTACCGACGGCAGGACGATGCCGGTAAACCTGTTAACCTGCCTCGCGCTTTACCGTGATGGTGAGCGACAGGGCAGGCGGTTTGAAAACTGGTGGGCGAATTTTGCCTGAAACGTGGGAGGTTTTTGCGAGGAGGCGGCAGGCTGCCTACCACTCTTTGCGCAAGATGAACAACGGGATAAGGATTATCAGGAAAATCAAAAAGCCGAGCAGGGTAATGCCATCACTGCCGCCTGCCTCGGAGGTCAGGTAAGGGTCGATGGGTTCTTCCACATCATTCCCCGGTTCAGGGGAATCGGTCTGCAAAAGCGGCGCAGCCGCCTGGAAGCCCAACCCGCCCAGGGCCAGGGCGCTTAGGAGCAATAAAATGAGGGGAATTCGGAGTTTTTGGGTCATCGTTACAGATTTCACCAATTTGGGTGATGAAGTTTCACCCTAGTATAACACGCTGCCAGGCAGGCCTTTCTTATCATTTTTTAACTTTGAAAGTATAATTTTCATAAGAGGGTTCATCCACATACAAGATGAAAGAGGTGAACGATGCGCAATACAATGCGTTTTTTTGTTGCCACTCTGGCAGTTTTCGCCTTGTTCCTCAGCGTTGCAGCAGTGACTGCCAGCGGACTTCCCCAAAGCGGGGATGATGTTTCGGTGGGCGCACAACTGTACGACAAGTGGTATGCCCAATTAGGTGTCACCCCTCCCCAGGGTAATCATCCGCTCTGGGAGCGGCAGAGCACCAACACCCGCTCCGGCCCCGATACCTGGCGCTGCGCCGAATGTCATGGCTGGGATTACCAGGGCGCGGCGGGCGCATACGGAACCGGCTCATCGCATTACACCGGGTTTCCCGGCGTATTTGTTCTGGCAGACCGGTTAAGCGAGCAGGAAATCATCGACCACCTGAATGGCAAGCTCGACCCGCTGCACGATTTTTCAGGCCTGATGGACGAGCAAAGCCTGCGCCAGTTGGCTGCCTTTCTCAAGAACGGACTGGTGGATGACAGCGCGTTCATCGACCCGGTTTCGCTCAAAGCCATCAGCGGCGACACGGCCAACGGGCAACGCCTGTATGAAGCTGTCTGCGCGGCCTGTCATGGCGTAGATGGGCAAACCCTCGTCCTGCGCAGCGAGGGAATCGATGAGGGCCTGGGCGATGTCGCCAGCCGCGACCCGTACCGCTTCCTGCATCGCTCGCGCTTCGGCGTCGCTGGAACCGTGATGCCGATTGGCCGCGACCTGGGCTGGAGCGTTGCCGAAAGCCACGATGTGCTGGCTTATGCCCAAACCCTGCCCCGGCGCAACGAGCAGTCTGTCCCGTCAGGAGCAGGGACAGGTTCGCAACCGGCCCCGCAAGTGGGCGGCCCGCCGTCTGACGTTTTTGGCGGTATCCTCACCGGGTTGGGCGTCTTCTTCGGCATGTTTGGCATGAGCCTGCTGTTCATTCTCGGGTTTGTCGCCTTCCTTGGCGCGATTGTGTTTATTTTGAGAAAGCAAAAGTAGTAATTTGTTTTGTAAACCTACTCTTTAGGAGAGAGCATGGAGCGAATTTTTGATATTCTGAAAAAGCCGGCCGTCTACTACTCGCTGCTGATTGCGGTGCTTGCAGTAGTGGGCGGCGCGGCCTGGGCCGTGTACGAAACCCAAATCCCCCCCGAACAGCCAATCGACTTCCCCCATAACATTCATGTTGGCTTGCAAATCCAATGCCTGTACTGCCACCCCGGCGCGTGGAAACAAGCCTCAGCCGGTTTGCCCACCCAGGATAAATGCTGGGCCTGTCACCAGCAGTTGACCAAATATTGGGACCCCGAGAATCCCGTCCCACTCAACCAGTGGCCGCCCGAACTGCAAAAACTGGCCGCTTACGTTGAAAACGATGAGCCTATTCCCTGGGTGCCGGTGGCGATTGTGCCAGACCATGTTCACTTCAAACACCGTCCGCACATTGCAGCGGGCGTGGCCTGCCAGGACTGCCACGGCGATATGAGTTCGGTGACCGTGGCTGAAAATCCGCAACTCATGAACATGGGTTGGTGCATCACCTGCCACCAGCAAAAAACGGTTGATGACCCCGTCAAACGCGAAAAGCTGATTTCTTGCGAAACCTGTCACTACTAAACCGGGCTGAAAGGATAAACAGAACCCATGAGTGAAAATATTTCCCGGCGAGACTTTATCAAGCTGGCAGGCGTCACAGCAGCCACCGCCGCAGTCCTGACCGGCTGCGGCCCGGCTTCTCGCTACGTCGTCCGCGAGCCGTACACCAAGATGCCGGAATACACCTACAACGGCCAGAGTACCTACTACGCCACCACCTGCCGCGAGTGCGCGGCGGGCTGTGGGCTGGTTGTGCGCACCATGCAAGGGCGCGCCCTCAAAGTGGAAGGCAACAAATACAACCCCACCAACCTGGGCAAGACCTGCGCCCGTGGGCAAGCCGCCCTGCAAGGCCTGTACAACCCTGACCGCATCCAGAACCCGGTCAACCAAAAAGGGGAAGAAATGGATTGGGACACCGCCATTGGCGTGGTCGCCGAGACCCTGGGTAAATACCAACCCGATGAAATTGCCTTCCTGACCGGCCTGGCGCCCGACCACCTGTTTGACCTTTTCGGCGAGGTCGCCAAGACCTTTGGCGCTCCCGCCCCCCTGCGTTATGGCGCGCTCGGCATGTTCGAGGCCCGCGCCACCCTGGGGGAGGCCGCTCGCGCGCTCTTCGGCCAGCCAAACAACCTGTTCTTCGACCTGGCCGGGGCCGAGGTGACCTTCTCCTTCGGCGCGAACTTCCTCGAAACCTGGGTTTCGCCGGTCGCCTACACACGCGGATTTGCAAAAATGCGCCAGGGAACGCCCGGCAAACGCGGCTATCTCGTCCACTTTGAGCCGCGCCTTTCACAGACCGCCATCAAAGCCGACGAGTGGTTCGCCATTAAACCCGGCAGCGAGGGCCTGCTGGCGCTCGCGCTCGGCAAACTGACCGCCGAACACCAGGGCAAAGTCATCGCCGCCTACGAAGGCGTCGATGTGGAAGCCGCCGCCGAAGCCGCCGGCCTCGAAATTTCGACCCTCGAGCGCCTGGCGCGCATCTTCGGCAACTCGCGCCACGCCCTGGCCATCCCCGGCGGCGCACCGCTGGCCCAGAGCAACGGCCTGGATTCCGCCAAGGCCATCCTTTCGCTGAATGCCCTGGCGGGCAACCTCGGCCAGCCCGGCGGCGTCTTCCTGACCCCCGCTGCCCCGGTCAACGACGGCTACCACCGCCCGGCGACCGTCAGGGAACTGGCCCTACTGGTCGAGAAAATGGCCTCCGGCCAAATCAAGGCCCTGTTTGTGCATGGCGTCAACCCGGTCTTTGAAATTCCCGCTGCGCTTGGTTTTTCCGCCGCGCTCGACAAAGTCGAGACGGTTATCTCATTCGCCTCCTTCCCCGATGAAACCGCCGTCCGGGCCGATTACATCTTCCCTGACCACACCGGCCTTGAATCGTGGGGCTACCAGCGGCTGGCCAGCGGCGCGAAAGAATCAACGCTCTCCGGCGCGCAGCCGGTGGTTGCGCCGTTCTACAACACCCGCGCCACCGCTGATGTGATTCTAGCCGCCGCCGAGCGGATAGGCAAACCCCTGCCCTACAAGGACGAGGTGGCCTTCATCCAGTCCAAAATCGAAAGCCTGGTCACTACCGAGGGCGGCTTCCACGCCGCGCCTGAAATTAACACTTTCTGGGCGCAGTTCCAGCAGTTCGGCGGCTGGTGGACGAATGACGAAAAACTCGGCAGCCCGACCTCGGCAGTGCTTGACCGGCCCCTGGCTGTGCGCCCCGCCGAATACCAGGGCAACGGCGAATATCACCTGTTCACCTACGTTTCGCCGATTTTGGGCGAGGCGGGCGCGAACAAACCCTGGCTGCAGGAAGTCCCCGACCCGACCACAACCGTGATGTGGAATACCTGGGTCGAAATCAACCCCAAGACGGCTGAAACACTCGGGCTGCACGACGACGATGTGGTGCGGATTGTCTCCCCCTTCGGGGCAGTGGAAGTTTCCGTATACCTGTATCCAGCCATCCGTCCGGATGTGATTGCGATGCCCTTCGGGCAGGGTCACGCCGCTTACGGGCGCTACGCCGAAGGGCGCGGCGTCAATCCTGCCGACCTGTTCGGCGGCGCAGTCAACGACGCAGGCGACCTGGCCTATGCCGGGTTGAAAGTCAAAATTGAAAAGACGGGCCAGAAGAAACAACTTTCGCGGCTCGAAAGCCGGATTGGCGTTTACGGGTACGAGGAGCATTAATCATGGCGAAGAATCACAATATTCCTGAATATAAGGCCGAGTGGAAAGCCGGCGAAGAAGGCAAATGGGGCATGGCCATCGACATGGACATTTGCACCGGCTGCAATGCCTGCGTGGCGGCCTGCGCAATGGAGAACAACATCCCCTTTGTGGGCGAGGAAGATGCCGGTTACGGGCGCGGGATGCACTGGATTCGCATCGAGCGCCTGTGGGAAGGCAAATATCCCGAAGTCAAGACCGAGTTCCAGCCGGTGATGTGCCAGCAATGCGGCAGCGCTCCCTGCGAACCGGTCTGCCCGGTGTTCGCCTCGGTTCACAGCCAGGCCGAGAAACTGAACGTGCAGGTCTACAACCGCTGCGTCGGCACGCGCTACTGCGCGAACAACTGCCCCTATGTGGTGCGTACCTTCAACTGGCGCGATTATGACCGGCCCGAACCACTCAACAACCAACTGAACCCGGATGTGACCGTGCGCCAGCGCGGCGTGATGGAAAAATGCACCTTCTGCGTGCAGCGCATCCACAAGGCGCAAGACCAGGCCAAATCGGAAGGCCGCGAAGTCTTCGACGGCGAGGTTCAGCCCGCCTGCGCCCAGGCCTGCCCGGCAGATGCGATTGTCTTCGGACGCATCGACGACCCCGAAAGCCGCGTCAGCAAACTTGCCAAACAGGGTCGCGGCTACAAACTGCTCGAAGACCTGAACACCCTGCCGCAAGTGACTTATCTCAAGGGAGGCTCGCATGTCCGTAATGGCTAAACCACTTGCGCACGCGCACGGCCACGAAGAGCACGACCACGAAGCCGAACTGCGCAAGGAACACCTGCTGCTCGACCCCAAACCGCGCGGCGAAATGAACGCGATGGTGATGGATATGATGGGCGGCACAACCTGGAAATTCTGGGTAGTGGCTGCCATCATGGGCGCGCTGGTGCTGTGGGGACTGGTTTACTCGTGGGGCATCATGATTGCCCAGGGTTTGGGCCTGGCAGGCGTCAACCAGCCGGTGTACTGGGGCTTGTTCCTCGTCCACACCGTTTTCTGGATTGGCATCAGCCACGCCGGGACATTCGTCTCGGCCCTGCTGCGCGTCTTCAAGGCTGAGTTCCGCCGCCCGTTCACCCGCGCCGCCGAGTTGATGACCACCTTCTCGCTGGCCCAGGCCGCAGTGATGATTTTCGCCCACATGGGCCGCGTCTGGTTGGCATATTGGATGTTCCCCCTGCCGAACCAGCGCCAGTTGTGGCCGAACTTCCATTCCCCGCTGATGTGGGACTTCCTGGCGATTAACACCTACCTGCTGTCCTCGACGATGTACCTGTTCCTGCCGCTCATCCCCGACCTGGCGATGGCGCGAGACCGCTCGACCGGCTGGCGCAGGAAGTTGTACAGCATCCTGGCCCTGGGCTGGCGCGGCACCGAAGGCGAGTGGACCCACCTGCGCCACGCGCTCAACATCTTCGCCTTTGCCATCCTGCCGATTATGTTCTCGGTACACACCATCGTTTCTTGGGACTTCGCGGTGGCGATGCGCCCCGGCTGGTCTTCGACCATTTTCGGGCCGTACTTCGTTGTCGGCGCGATTCACTCCGGCGTAGCGGCGGTCGGCATGGTGCTGGTGGCGGTTCGGGCCTTCATCAAGAACATGGATTACTTCATCCGGCCCGAGCACTTCGACGCGCTCGGCAAACTGATGCTGATTATCTCGATGGCCTGGGCCTACTTCTTCTTCAACGATTTCATGGTGCAGTGGTATGGCGGCGACCGCTGGACGGACGAACTGCTCCACTTCCACGAAGCCGGCAAATGGGGCTGGATTTGGTTCCTGATGCTGATTTGTAACATCGCCGTGCCCTGGCTGACCCTGTGGAACAAAACCATCAGGCGAACCCCCTGGGCGATGTTCATCATCGGCCTGCTGATTAACGTCGGCATGTGGGCCGAGCGCTTTATCATCGTGCCGGTTTCGTTGGCAATCAACCGTATGCCCTTCCGTTGGGGCGATTATGAGCCGGGCGTCGAAGTACCCATCTTCATTGGCTCGGTCGCTTTCTTCATCCTGCTCTACATGCTGGCCTCGCGCATCCTGCCGCTGGTGCCGGTCTGGGAAGTGCAGGAAGGCCAGATGGCGCATTCCATCCGCAAGTACGGTAAAGAACCAGTCGTTACCGTCAGCGACCTGGAGTAAAGGAGGCCGATGATGACTGAGAAAAATATGCTCCTGGCGCTTTTCCAGGAAATCGACCCTGCCGCCCAGGCCGTTGATAAACTACGCGCAATGGGCATCGAGAACGAACACGTCAACGTGATTTCGGGAACGCCAATTACCGAAGCAATGCTTGGGCGACCCCACCAGTGGACAAACGTCCCACGCCTGGCAATGGGCGGTGCTGTGGGCGGCCTGATTGTGGGCATCTTCTTTGCCTTCGGTACCCCCGCCCTTTACCCGGTCTATGTCGGCGGCCAGCCGCTTTATCCTGTTCCCCCCAGCATTGTGGTGCTGTTCGAACTGACCATGCTCGGCATCATGCTGAGCACCTTCCTGGGCGTCTTCCTCGATTCGCGTTTCCCTTCCTACAGCCCCAAGGTCTATGTGCCTGAAATCAGCGACGGCTATATTGCCCTGCTGATTGACTGCGCGCCCGAACAGGAAGAAGAAGTCAAAAAAGCCATGACCGAAGTCGGCGCGGAATCGGTCAAAACCGCGGAGGTTCAACCGCTATGAGCCTGGTAACTCGCTTGATTCTCGTGATACTCGTAGCCACCACCCTGCTCGGGGTTGTGATGCTGTTTACTTACGACATTATCAAACTGGAATGGGTTTCGTTCATGGAAATCCAGCCCTCCTACAAGCCAATGGACAAACCCCTGCCGGTGGCAGCCAATTCCATCCCGATTGAGGGCGCGGCCTACATCCCCGGCATGGGCGACCCGGTCAACCCCGTCCCCGCCGATGAAATTTCCATCGAGCGCGGACGCATCCTGTACAGCGTCAACTGCGCCATGTGCCACGGCCCGAACGGCGAGGGCGATGGCGTGGTCGGCGGCGCGCTCATCAATCGGCCCGCCAACCTGACCGGCGACGTGACTCAATCCAAGTCGGACGGTACGCTCTTCCTGACCCTGTCCAATGGCATCGAGGGCAAAATGCCCGCCCTGAACGAAAACCTGAGCGTGCGCGACCGCTGGGACCTGGTCAACTTTATGCGCACGCTTGAGCCCACACAGCCCTAGGAGACAGCATGAAAGACGATACCAAGACCATTGTTTTCGTGGTGACGTTTGGGCTGCCCGTGCTGGTGCTCGCCTTCATCTTCGGCCTTTACGCCTTTGGGTGCGGCACAACCGACTCTTGTACCGGCATCGAAAAGCCCGTTGTCACCCCCATCCCGACCCTGGTTGCGGCCACCATGCCCGCCCCCAAAGTCGGCGCCGAGGCCGGTCCGCTGGTGATTAAATGCCAGGTGACAGCCGTCGATTTAATCGGCGCCTGGGTCGAGGCTGGCGTGCCGGAGACCGACTCCTTCCAGTTTACCGACATGAAAGGCCAGACCTGCACCGCCACTTTCGCAGGCGACGTACAGCGGCTCTTCAGCGAAGCCAATCTTTGGTTCAGCGGGGCCTCGGCCTGCACCACCTGCCACTATGCCGATATCGAAAAGGCGACCTTCAATCTCGACATGAGCAGTTACGCCGGGATTCTCGCCGGGTCGCAGCGCAAGGACGGCGCGGCAACCGGGGTGGACATCCTCGGCGGCGGCGAGTGGGAATCATCCCTGCTCTACCAGATGGTATACGCCCCCAACGGCGAATCGACCATCGGGCGCCAAATCATGCCGCTTGGCCGCCCGGCCAGTGTTCCGGCCAAAGGCCCGGTCATCTTTGCCGGTACGCCAGTCGAGTTGAGCGGCGAATAACAAGCATCAAAAAATTCCCCGGTTTTACCGGGGAATTTTTTGATTCAATTACTCGTCTGACGGGCCGCTTCCTGAAGAGTCTCCGTTCTTCTTCCCCCGGTCATGCGTTAGCACGTAAATCAGGATGAGTCCCAGCCCGAAGAACATCGGCAGCAGGCCGACAATCATCCAGGGGCCAAAGCCGAGCGGGAAGCCGGTGTTGCCGATGAAACCGAGCGGCCACAGGCCGATCGTCAGGGCCAGGCCGACCGCCGTGATCAGAAGGCCCCAGATCAGCGCCCCTTTCCCGTTGCCATTCCCGTTGGAATGCTGCGGCTTGACCAGTCCCTTTTCGGCCAGGGCCAGGGTTTCCTTGTAGCTCAGGAAGCGCAGGAAGGCTAAAAAGCCAAAGACGATCAGGAAGAAGGCGATGCCGCCTGTGCAAATGATGAAGGTTTCCATTAGATTCTCCTTTTATTTCAAAATGTTGAGTTCGATATTGCCGTTATTGGTGCTGACGGTCAGCTCCGCACCGCCGCCATTGATTTTGCCCTGCCAGTGACTTTCCTCGATCTGACCCTTAACCGTCATCTCGAATTCTGAGGTGATGGAACCGAATTCAGTTTGCAGGTCGAAATCCAGGGCCGATTCTTCGGGCAGCCTCAGGTTGATGCTGCCATATTCGCTGTCGAAAACGTGCGGGCCATCGCCCAGCGAACCTTCAAACGTGATGCCGCCGTTGACGGCATTCATGGCGGCAGTAACGTCTTCGGCGTTCAATACCTCGATTTCGCCGAACTGCGAATTGATCGCCACTGGGCCGCGGGCGCCGTCCACGAATATTTTGCCGTTCTGCGATTCGAGGGTGTAGGCTTCAGCCTCCACATTGTTCAGGGAAATATCGCCGAACTGGCTGGTAACTTTGACTTCGCCGCGCACGCGCAGTCCCTCAATGGCGATCGAGCCGTTGTTCGAGTCGACCGTCATCGGGCCGGTTTGCCCGCCGGTCAGCTTGATCGTGCCAAATTGGCTTTCGAGGGCCAGCCCTTTTGAAGCCTGGATGTCCTGGAGCGTCATTTGTCCGCTTTGGGCGGAGATTGACACCTGGCCGCCTTTCAATCCGCGCACATCGATCTCGCCAAACTCCGAGTGCAGGCTGACAGCCTCCGTTCCGGCGTCGAGATTTTCGGCCTCGATGCC
>JAGVAO010000017.1 GCA_020060235.1 Anaerolineales bacterium
GGGTTCATCATGGTATTGGGTTGATACTCTCGTTATTGATGTAGCACAGGATACCGTTAACAACACCTGAGGCAACCAGTTCAGGCTGCTCGGTCAGGATTTGATAATCAAGATTCAAGAACCCGGTTTCGATGATGGCGGCGGTGGTATTGGGGCTGACTTCATCGAAAGCGTGATAGAGCGTCATGTCGTTGGTGACGCTGTTGTGCAGCGGCAGGTTGGTGGTGCGCTGGTAGCGGTCTCGCAGGCAAAGCGCGAGACGGTTGGCAAGGTTCAGGTCGCGCGAACTCATGGCGGCGGCAACTTTGAATCCGGTGGCCTGGTCGTTGACATACTCGCACGAGTCGTTGTGGATGGAAACCAGCGCGGCGGCGCGATAATTTTGCAGGCGCGGGTCGAACTCTTCAAGCAGGTCGGCCTGGAAACCCAGGGCAGTCAGTTTTTGCTGGACAATGCCAGCTATCTTGAAGTTGACTTCCACCTCGGTAGTGCCGTTTTCGCACACCGCGCCCGAGTCGTTGCCGTAATGCCCGGCAACTATCCCGATGCGCACCTGGGGCAGGGGCGTTCCCGGCAGGACAACGCCCTCCGGCTCGGAGGTCAGCAAAACAACCAGCTGGTCTGAAATGTTACCCGAGAACAATCCCTTAGGCGGGAAGGCGGTAAACAGGCTGGCCATGATGGCCGCAACCAGCAAAGTGGTCTGGATGATGGCCGGAAAATACCTGCGGCGGGGTTCGATAGAAGGAGTAGCGTCGTCCATAAGGTATCGTTATTATAGTACATTAAAAGAGTGGCTGGATGCAAGTAATTGGGGGCGAGCAGTTACACGAATTTGAAAAGATAAATATTCGCGCAATTCGTGTCCTGAATTTTTCATCTAAAAAACTCTAACGAATTTCTGACTTGACTCGGCCTGTGCGGGCAAGTATTATCGCTCAAAAATATCCTTGGAGTATTATGCAAACCAATCCCGAAACCTTACGCCAGGCCATGCGCTCCTGGGCATCCGGCGTCACCATTGTCACCTCGGCCCACAACGGCGTTGCGCACGGCATGACCGTCAGTTCGTTCACTTCTTTATCGTTAGACCCGCCGCGCATCCTGATTGCGCTCTCGCAAGATTCGCGCACCCACGACCTGGTCTCCCGCTCGCAGGTCTTCGGCGTCACCATCCTGGCCGAGGAAGACGAAGAACTCTCCGACCGTTTTGCCGGACGCATTCCCGACGACGGCGACCGCCTGTCTGGCGTGGAGACCTTCACGCTTCAAACCGGCTCGCCCCTCCTGCGCGGCGGTCTGGCCCACTTCGACTGCCGCGTAACAGAGACTTTCGCATCTGGCATGAACACCCTTTTCATCGCTGAAGTGCTGGCTGTTCAGAGCGGGGAAGATAACCCGCAAAACCCGCTGCTTTACTTCAACCGCCAGTATCGCAAACTGCAAAAATAGAGTATCCTATAGTTGTGTTTCGTTCATGTCTCAAACGGGAGGAAAACATGGAAACACAATTGACACAAGATGAAAAGAAAACCCTGCTCCGGCTGGCGCGCCAGGCCCTTGAAACCGGCGTGCGCGGCGACACCCCCGTCCCGGCCCGGTTTTCCGAACTCAGCCCCGCCTTGCAGGCCAACGGCGCAACCTTTGTCACCCTTACCCGGCGCGGGGAGTTGCGCGGCTGCATCGGAACGCTCGAAGCCCACCAACCACTGGCCCGCGACGTGCAAGAGCACGCCGTCGCCGCGGCCCTGAACGACTACCGCTTCCCGCAGGTTACGCCTGGCGAACTGGATGAAATCGAAATCGAAGTTTCGCGCCTGACTCCCCCGCAACCGCTGCACTACACCAGCATCGAAGACCTGCTTGCCAAACTGCGCCCCGGCATCGACGGCGTCACCTTGCGCGACAAATCGGGCCGCCGGGCCACCTTCCTGCCGCAGGTCTGGCAGCAACTGCCCGACAAGGAACAGTTCCTCAGCCACCTGTGCCAGAAAATGGGCGCATCGCCCGACGCCTGGCGCAGCGCAAACCTGGCCGTCGAAACCTACCAGGTCGAAGAATTTCACGAATAAGGTCTCGATACACCGCTTCGCGATTACTCGACCAACGCCGAAGCGCTAAATCCCCTCGACAATGCGCTTGACCAGCCCCGGCCCGGCGTAAATCATGCCGGTATAAACCTGCACCAGCGCCGCGCCCAGGTCTAATTTTCTTTTGGCGTCATCGGGACTCATGATTCCGCCCACGCCGACTACCGGCACGCGGCCATTGACCCGCGCGAGGGTCTTTGCCAGCACGGAATCGCCCAGACCCGTCAGCGGCCGGCCGCTTAACCCGCCTGCCTCGACCCGCAGCGGGGAGCGCACCCCCTCGCGGCTGAGGGTCGTGTTCGTGGCGATAATGCCGTCCATGCCGCTGTCGAGGATTGCGCCGACGGCATCGTCCAACTCCTCGTCCGACAAATCAGGGGCAATTTTGACGAGAATCGGGCATTCGATGCTCGAAATTCGACGTTCCTGCGCTATCGCGCCCAGCAGTCCTTCGAGCATCTCGCGCCCTTGCAAACGCCGCAACCCGACCGTGTTGGGCGAGGAGATATTTATCGCCAGGTAGTCCGCCAGTGGCGCAAAGGTGCGCATCAGGGCGGTGTAATCCTCGGCGGCGGCTTCGAGCGGGGTGTCTTTGTTTTTGCCCAAATTTAGACCGATGACCGTAGACCGTGGACGGCGCACGACCTTTGACATTTGACCTGCCGCATAGTCCATCCCCCTTCCCGGAAAGCCCATGCGATTAATCACCCCTTCTTCTTCGACCAGCCGGAAGACGCGCGGCTTGGGGTTGCCCGGCTGCGGACGCGGGGTAATCGTCCCCAGTTCGAGGTGGCCGAAGCCCAAAGCAGAAAGCCCGGCCACAGACTGGCAATCCTTGTCGTAACCGGCGGCCAGGCCAACGGGATTCCTGAACGTCAGCCCAAAGGCCTGCACCGGCTTTTCGGGCGGGGTA
>JAGVAO010000165.1 GCA_020060235.1 Anaerolineales bacterium
CCAGCAGGCGATGATTGAGCGCGCCCTGCTCGTGCCAGATATGCTCCTGGCATTGGGGCCGCCCGGAACCGGGAAAACAGATACCATTCGCGAGATTGTTGCCCGTGAGGCCGCCCTGGGCCGGAAAGTGTTGGTGACATCCAGAAACAATAAAGCCGTGGATAATGTCCTGGATGGTCTAACGAACGTCCACGCCCTGCGCATTGGCCGGGAGGAAGTGGTCGCGCCTGAAGTGCGCCCGCTGCTGGTGGACCGCCAATCCAGCGTCATGAAGAGCAAGATTTTGGAAAACATCCAGCCTGTCCAGACCAGGCTGGAGAAACTGAACGACCTCTGGCCGCAGATCCAGGGGGCTTTTGCGCGGCTTTCTGAACTGACCAGCGACTGGCAAAGCGCTCATGCCGCACTCGATAACGAGCGCTCCCAATTAACGAACTGGCAGTCAGCATCTTACACACGCGTGGAACATACGTTAGCCCGCCAGGAAAAAATCACCCGCCAGTTGAACGCCGATTTGGAAAATTTGGCTCATCAGGCCGAGACCTTGCGGCGCCAACTGGAGATATTCCAGAACTTAAGCAAACTCCCCTTGCTGGGCGGTTTTTTTATCCTTTGGGCTGAAGGAATTTCCAAAAACTGGCAGGAGGCCGCGCGGCAGCACCAGGCAATCTTGCAGAAAATGCGCAAATCGTTGCAGACAAGCCGCCAGATATGGGAATCGTACCGGCAGTTTGTCACAGCGGGAGATCAGGCGCTGCAATTCAAACGCGCCATTGTCCAGGCCGAAGTAAAGATGGAATTGACCCAGGATGAAATCACCAGCGCACTGGATGAACTCGCCGAACTGGGCAAATACCTGCCCGAATCTCCCGCTCCGCCGGAGACGGTCACACCCTCCGCGCTGGAAGCCTTGTTCAAAGAATGGCAAACCTGGCATGAAAATCAAATCCGTCGCCGTGAATTGCTTGGCGAGTGGCGCGAAATGCTCCAGACCCGCCCGCAAGCCCTGTACCCAACCCTGATTCGCAGCGCGGATGTGGTCGGGGCGACCTGTATCGGGATCGCCACCGATGCGCGTTTCGAAGACCTGGATTTCGACCTGGTTATCGCCGACGAAGCCGGGCAGATCCAGGTGATGGATTTGCTCGTCCCGCTGGTGCGGGCGCGGCGCGCCGTTTTGGTGGGTGATCACCTTCAGCTTCCGCCGTTGGTCGAACCGGAAATTGTCCAGAAAATTCGCGAGAACGAACCCGAAAACCAGGAACTCGGCCAATGGCTCGAAAAAAGCCTGTTCGAGCGCCTGATCGAGCGCCCCGAGACTCCCGCCAGCCATAAAATCATGCTGGACACCCAATACCGTATGCCGCGCCAGATTGCCGATTTTATATCCGCACAGTTTTACGGCGGCAAATACCACACCGGCACCGACAAGCCACATAGCGATCCGTTTTTCAGCGGCAGCCCGATGGTTTTTGTAGACACGATGAAGGAAGTGCGTCATTACGAACAACGCGCCGAAGACAATCAGGGCTATTTCAACCCGACGGAAGCGCGCCTGATCTGTGACCTGTTGCAGGCGTACCAGGCCAAAGATATCCAGGCTGGGGTGATCGTGCCGTATAAAAAACAAGCCGAGGTCATTCGCCGTGAACTGCGCAAACGCGACAGCGGCTTGGGCGAGGATGACTTGATCAGCCGGATTGCCACAGTCGATTCGTTCCAGGGAAAGGAGCAGGATGTCATCTTGTTTGGCTTCACTCGCAGCAACGCTGAAGGCCGCATCGGCTTCCTGGCCGAGTTGCGCCGCTTGAACGTCAGCCTGACGCGCGCGCGCCGCCAGTTGATTATGGTCGGCGACTCGCTGACCCTGTCCGCCGCCCCCGACCCGGGCTTTGCGCGGCTTTTCAAAGCCTTGCTCGAAAGCGTCAAAAAGACTCCCAAAGGCCACATTTATGCCAGCGAACTCTCCCGCCACCTCTAATAAGTACCTGCTCTACAGCCATTACAAAGCCCTCGACCTGGTGCAGGAAATGGGATTGATTCCCGTGCGCGTGTTCCGGGTGTTGTACCCGCTCTGGCGCGTGCGCGTCGATGGCCGCCAGCGGGCGATTGCCGAATTCGACGAGTTGGAGTGGTTTATCGAGCGCGGAATCCATGAAGGCGGCCTGCACTCTGCCTCGGAACTGGCGGATTTTCTCGGGCTGGAGGCGGCTTTCGTTCAGAAACTGCTCCAGCAGGCACGCGAGATCGGACATATCAGCGGTAGCGATGGGCAGCTTTCACTGACCGCCCTGGGCATCGACTCTGTCAGAGATCGGGTCCGTTACGAAGATCGAAAACTTGGCGCAGAGTTGTATTTTGAGGCTCTGGGCAACCTCCCCCTGACCCTGGAACATTACAAAATCCCAATCCTGGAAACCTTGCCCGATAAAACACCCTTCCAGGCTTTCCACCATTTCGACCAGACCTGGAACACCGACGCGTTGGAGCAATTGTTAAAAAGCCCAGACAAAGATCAGCTTAGCCTGCCGAATGAGATCAGCGCAGCCCAACTGGTCAGTCGCGACCCGGTCTATTTGCCGGTCTATTTTGTCGAGGCGTGTGAGAACAAGCCTTCCGGTTCGTTCAGCCTGCTAGTTTTCAGCCAGGTGCGCGGCCTGCGCGATACTACGCTGGAATATGCTGTCAACCGTGACCCCAAAGTTTTTCGCGCGCTTGCAGCGCGCACAAATAGCCGGGCAGAATCTGTCCAAAGGCATTTCGAGCAGAGCGGGCTGAGAAAGGATGCCTGGTATCTGAACGAAAATGGTCCCTGGGGCGCACAGGTGATGGTGGACGGGGACGTTTTCCTGCCTGGGCCGGATGGCGATGAAGACGAAAATGGCCGCCCGACCTTGCGCAGTGTCGGGCGCTACACTTTGATCTTTGACTGGTGTATCTGGGTCATGTGCGACGACCCGAAAATTCGCGCCCAGGCCGCCGCCGAGCAACTGCTCGAATGGCTGCAAAATGCCAATATCCGCCCATCACAGTTCGAGACCCGGCAGAAAATCACCAGCATCGGCCAACGCCTGAGGGTGGAAAATCCAACCATCCAGGACTTGCTCACCCAGGCCCGGCGCAGCGGCCTATTCCGCGCCGCGGAGCGCCTGGCAGAAATGGATGATGAAGAATGAAGCTCAAGCTTTTTCTCGTTTTGGGGCTGCTCTCACTTTCATCTTGTGTCAACAGCCCGGACCTCGCCACGCTCCCGCCGGATTGTAAAGACCTTGGGCAGACTCAGTCGATCCGCCTCGAAGAAACGTCAAGGGGTTATTCTTACCGGTTCTAAACCCACCTGCCGCCCTGCTTTGATCCGGCGTCTGAAAATCTGGTCTGTTTATGCTATCTGGTTTCCAAAAAATCTATATCAGCCTAGTCTGCGCGGGCTCGGCTAGAAAACCAAGTATTAAAAATCATTCACGTTTCATATCCAGCAAGATTGTATTGCGTGATTTTGGGTAGATAATAGGTTCAAAAGACCCTGTTTTCATGCAAATATTTTAGAAACACGCAAGACAGGGCCAGTTGTATTGCGTGTTTTAGGGATGGCAAGTAAGCGTCAAGAGTACGAACTATTAGATATTCCCCAAATTATTGGTGCTACTATAGCCGGTTAGTTTATACTTGCATCCGTGGACAAACTCCCTGGCTCGGTTGAGCACATCACCTTTTATAACTTTGAAAACAGCTACACCGTGCTGCGTATGTGCCGGAAGTTGCGTCCCTAGCCTAAGTATTGACGGCCTGGCAACGATAGTCGGCAACCTGCTCGAACTCTCGCCTGGCGAACACATCCGCTTGCAAGGACTGTGGGACACGCACCCCAAGCACGGCACCCAATTCAAAGCCAAGCTATGCAAACATTTTTTCGATAAGCGGTCTCCGGGCCGCCTAGCTTCAACTCGCTTACGCTTCCTGCACCCGCAGCCAGGTATTCCCGGCTTTGAGAAGGTCACCGGGTTGCAGGGTGGCTGGCAGGCGCGGCTTGGAACCTGGACGCAGCAGGTGGGTATTGCGGCGGGTTGCCGGGGCCGGATGCAGCGTCCAGCCGTTGCGGCCAAGTTTGATTTGGGCCTGGGGCGCGTCGAGTTCATCGTCCCAGGGAAAAGAGAGCGGGCTGCCCGCCCCCCTGGTCCAGTCTGCGGATGAGTCGAGCGAAACGATGCACCCATCCAGGGGGCCACTGAGTATCTCAAGGGTCAGTAGGGCGGAGGTCGTCATCTTGTCTCCTGATGCGTAGGGCTGGGGTCAGGCTTCCAGGGTGATTTTCTGACCAGGTGTGATTTCACCGTCCAGAAGTTTTTCGGTCAGCGGAATAACGATTTCATCTTCGACCGCGCGTTGCAAAGGACGCGCGCCGCGCCGGGTATCGGTATGCTTGCGGCACAGGGCACGTTTGTAATCATCGGAAACTTCGACCTCAATTCCCTGGGCGGCGAAACGGGAGAGGGCCTGGGCCAGGAATTTGTCGAAGATGGCCAGCAGCAGGTCTTCGGTCAGCGGGTTGAAGTACACAATCCGGCTGATGCGGTTGAGGAATTCCGCCGAGAAGTGCTTTTCGATGGCAGTTTGCAGTTGCTGCTGGTAAGAGTTCTGCTGATTGATAAAGCCGATTGCTTCACGCGCTCCGAGGTTGGTGGTCATGATGAAGATGGCGTTGCGCCCGTCGGCCAGGTTGCCGCGCGAATCGGTCAGCCGCCCGGCGTCGAAGAGTTGCAGGAAGGTGTATTGAATATCATGGTGCGCTTTTTCGATTTCATCCAGCAGGACGACGCTATAAGGACGCCGGCGCAGGTGTCCGGTCAGTTGACCTTCTTCCTCGTAGCCAACGTATCCCGGAGGTGCGCCAATCAAGCGCGTGACCTGGTATTTGTCCATGTATTCGGACATATCCAGGCGTAGGATGGCATCTTCCTGGTCGAACAGGGCTTCGGCCAGGGCCAGGGCTAGTTCTGTTTTTCCCACCCCGGTAGGCCCTGCAAACAGGAATACGCCAATCGGTCGTTTGGGGTCTGAAAGGCCCAGGCGAGCACGCTTGACCATCGCTGTTATGGTCGCTACGGCTTCATCCTGCCCCCGGACGCGTTCACGGAGTCTGGTTTCCATTGTGAGGAGTTTGCTACGGTCATCCTGATTCATGCTTGCCAGCGGAATTCCGGTGCGTTCAGCCATAATTTCGCGGATAACCCGGCTGGTGACAGCTCCACCGATGGTTTTGTCATCAGGCGACGCCGGGCCGCACAGGGAGAATCCCATCGTCATTCGCGGGCCAGCCTGGTCAAGCAGTTTTATGACCTTGCCTGGCAGGAACTCGTCATTAATGTAGCGCACCGACAACTGCACCGCCTCGGCGATGATTTCTGGCGGATATTCCACGCCGTGCAAGGGAGCCAGATGTTCCTGGGCGACACGGGTAGCAATCTCGATGGCTTCCTCGACTGACGGCTCTTCCACCCCAACCGGGGTAAAACGTCGTGCCAGGGCCGGGTCTGCTTCAATATAGCGGCGGTATTCGCTCACAGTGGTTGCGCCAATACAGGGAAATTCACCTCGTGCCAGAGCCGGCTTGAGCGCGTCTGAAATCGCACCCAATCCCCCTTTTACCCCACCGCCCAAAATGGTGTGGATTTCATCAATGAAGACAATCACTTCGTCTTTTTGTTTGCGCACCTCGGCCAGTAATTTCTTAATCCTTTCCTCGAGCGCGCCGCGATATTCTGTACCGGAGATCAGAGATGTGGCTGAAATCTCGATGATACGTCGTCCTGCCATGCGGGCGACTACATGCGGGTCGTTAGCCAGCCGCCAGGCCAATCCTTCGACGATGGCCGTCTTGCCGACGCCTGGGTCGCCGAGCAGCATGGGGTTATTGGACTGGCTTTGCTGCAAGACCAGGGCGATTTTGGTCATGGCCTTGCGCGCGCTTTCACCCACCGCCGGACGCAGTCTGCCATCCTGGGCCAGGGCGGTCAGGTCGCGCCCGACATCGTTGAGTATGCCGTCTGCCGGGATTTCGGCCGCCTGCTGGCGGGCCTCCCTTTTGGCTGGGGCAGGTTGTATCCCGGCCTGGCGGCTGGTTTCACGCCGCCAGGCATCAACATCCACGCCAGCCTGGTGGAGATACTCGAAGAGAATTTGAACCGGTACGGCTTGCGGATGGTTGAGCGCAGCCAACAATACATGCAGATCTGATACTTGCCGCTCCCCGGCCAGTTCGACTGCTTCCCGAAAAATTAGCATCAGGCGTGGTGAGATGACCGGAGATGTGAGCGAATCGCGCTCGAAATCTTCTGCCAGCAGGTGTGGTTCCTGGATTTCCTGCAACCCCATCATGGCGCTTGCACCCAGGCTTTGCACATCCTGTTGTTCACGCCAATCCTGCGCTCGAATTGTTACCAAGCCGCGCAACTCGGCTCGAAACTCGCCGGGGTCGATGCCCGCTTTGCGGAGTTGTCGGGCGAGATAGCCTTGTTCCAGTTTGGACAGGCCGATCAGCAAAAACTCGACGCCCACCCAGAACTGACCGATGCGCAAGGCTTCGCCCAAGCCGGTTTCAAGAGCTGTACGGCTATCTGCTGAAAAGCGTGAGAGAATGTGGGGTAAATTTATTGAGAGCGGCACGATGAATTAATCCTTGATTGATTACCTAATTTGTAAAGGGGATTTTTCCCCAGTAATGCTCTCATAAATTCTGCTTCCGTCTTGAGCAAGAGTTACGACAAGTTCTGGTGAAAAACCAGAGTTGTTTGTCCCCGGTCTAGTATCTCTGTCCGATTGAAGATTTGAGGCGTATTTCTTGAAAAGCTTTGACCCTAAAAACTTGGAGCTACAGCATCCAAGATGAAATAAACAGTTAAACATTTCTTCTTGGCTATTGTCTTCTTTGCCAAATAAATAAATTGCCTGTAAGTAAGACATGACCGCTTCATTGTACTGGCGATTGATATAGTAAAGTTTCCCTATCGATTTCTCCATCATGGCAAGATTGAAAATCGGGAGATCTCGTTTCCCGCGCTCCTTTTCATATTCGCGGATTGCCCGTTGCAGATAATCAATGGCTGGCTGGACCTGACCTCGTCTCTTCATGTCTTTGGCAGTATTGATAACATGATTAACCTGGCGGATGATTTTGGGCTGTTTTTCAGGCGAAGCGTGACCGAACTGCACAGATTCACGCGAAGATTTTGATGGTTGCGTTTCTGACAAGGCCTGGGTTGTATTCACTGCTGGAGATGTTGGATAGCTGTTTCCTAAGTGCACTAATAGTTGATGAGCCATTTGTGATTGTGGATTACCCATTTCTTCCCAAATACGTTCGGCTTCCTGAGCTAGTGAAATAGCATGGGCAATTTCGCCCTGTACGGCACGAAGCTTAGCCAAATTAAGTAAAGAATGAGCGATACCATTCCTATCACCAATATCACGCATGATAGAAAATGCTTCTTGGTAGCACTCGATTGCACTCCGCTTATCACCCATATCTGCATACTCAACCCCCAAGTTGTTCAAGCTGTTCCCTTCCCCATGCCGGTCACCGATTTCGCGAGCAATTGTCAGGCTCCTTTCATAATGCTCAATAGCACGTTGATTATCGCCCAAATCTGAAAGCGCATTCGCCAAATTATTAAGGGCTGTTCCCTCTCCTCGCCGGTTGCCGGTTTCTCGAGCGATTTCCAGACTCTTATAGTGATATTCAATCGCACTTCGGGTGTCTCCCAAACTGAAGTATGCCTTTCCCAGATTGTCGAGAGATACACCTTCTCCGCTCCGGTCACCGATTTCGCGATCAATCAATAAGCTTTTTTCATAATAACCAATGGCACGATGGGTATCGCCTAATCTGAGATATGTATTACCAAGGTTGTTTAGCGATGCGCCTTCTCCATACCTGTTGCCGGTTTCATGGTTGATTACTAGGCTTTCTTGGTAATACCCGATTGCATGTTGCACATCGCCCAAACAAAAAAATGCGTTCCCAGAGTTGAGCAAGGCGTAACTCTCGCCGTACCGGTCGCCAATTTCCCGAAAGAGTGCGAGTGATTTTTCATGATAACCAATCGATGTGTGTACTCCTCCTATTTCCATATAGGATAATCCTATGGCATTGAACGACCACGCCCGCTCACGCTGCTCCTGGATGCTTTCGTTCTCTTGAACAACCGGCGGCAGCGACACGCGCAAGCGGTTTCCAATTTCTTCGAGCGCGGCTATGACCTCCTGCCAGCTCTGGAAACGCTCGCTTCCCCGCATCGACAAGCATCGGCGCAGGAAATCGCTCAGGTCTTTGGGTATGTTGCCCGGAATGGGACGCAACCCGCCGCTGCAATGTACTTCCGCCAGGGCTTCGAGGCTTTCCGCGCTGGCCGCGCGTTGGCCGGTCAGCATTTCGTACAGAATACAGCCAAAGGCATACACATCGGTAAAGACTCCCATCCTGCCGCTCATCCATTGTTCCGGGGCCATGTAGAGCGGCGTGCCAACACAAGCCTGGGTCAGATGTGTTTGCCCGATGGCTGTCGGGTCAGCGACCTGCGGGGTTGAGCGGGCGACATCGCGCAAAAAGTACACCAGTCCGAAATCAGTCACGCGCAGGCGGGGGATGTTTGTGCCGGGCAGGGTGTCCTGCCCAACCAGGATGTTATCCGGTTTCAGGTCTCGATGCACAAAGCCGGGCAATTTTTGAGTAGCATGCAACATGCCGCGTGCGATTTGCAGGGCAAATGGCAGGGCCTGTGCTGGCGGCATAGGGGCAACTATCCAGTCACTCAGTGATGCGTCCTCGTGATGCTCTGCTTTGAGGATAAACTCCAAAGCCAGGAAAGTGATTGGGTCAAGATATTCCACGCCATAGCAGCGCACAATATTCGGGTGTGAACCTAACCGCACCCACGCGCTCGCTTCGCGCAAGAATTGTTCTCGTGTTGCGCGGTCGGGAAGAAACTCAGGTTTGAAAGTTTTGAGTGCAACAGCTCGGTCATTGGTCAGGTCGTGGCAGGCATACACCACACCCATGCCACCCATCATCGGGGCTGACAAGATGCGGTATTGTCCGATTTCCGTCCCTGGTTCATAAATTTCCATGCGCTTGCTCCCTACCATGACAAGGCGAAAATGATGTCAGGATTATAGCATTTGGTTTTGGGATTTTATCGTCGCCGAATATCGGCTCTCTGATAATTGCCGTGGTTTTAGCGATATATGGCAGTATTTTTTTGCCGCTTTTGCAAAGACCACCCCAAAGTGGCGTGTTTGACAGACGATAAGGGCAAAAAATTTGCTCGCATAATCTCCAAAATCTCACAAGCTACAGGCTATAATAAACTCCTCCACTACCAGCACTTCGTCAAACATCCACCCGAAGCCTGCTATTTTTTTAGGGTAACAACATGCCAAAATCACTTAATGTAGATCGCGTAAACACAATAATGAATTTCAATTCTGGAATCTTAGCATATCGTGCCATTCAACACCAGCCAGGCGGCGTGTGCTGTTTTTGTCATCAATTTCTTAATATGGTACCGCCGCCCAACCCGGGTGATAGCGTAATTGGAGTATGTTCAATCTGTGGTAATCAAGTCAAATATCTTACCCTCACATTGTCATACAAAATTGCTAAATATTTTGACGTTCGCGGGCCAAAAGGTGATTTAGGCGTAAATGGTATTATGCATGTTTACTTACCCGTACAGCACCCAGAATTTACTAATCTCATAAAACAGATTGATTCGGATTTTTTAATGGGAAAAATCTGGGCTGCGCAGTACGGAAAGCAACAACCTCGCCAAGAATTCTATGATGCACAAGAAATGATGGACAAAGCATTTAAAAAGTCTCTTCCTGACGTTTATAAGGCTCTACAAAAAAACAGGCAAAATATAAATAATCGAAAGGAGAAAAATTTTTGGGATAGAGTTAAAAACTTTTTTAAGTTATAGATGTCAACCTTTGGCACAGAACAGATAGGCATAAAAATATTGGTTGTAAGGAGGGTCTACAGCGATTAAGGTCATTTGTTTTTACAATTGCCGCGTGAAGTTCCTACCGAACAGGATATTCTTGCGCCATCGGCAAAAGTGGCCGTGTCGTCGGAAATCAACGAGGCACTGGAGTTGGCCCAGGAATTGCTATCTGTAACCGGTCAGTAGATGAAGATGAATTTGTCCGAAGTACAGAAGACACTATAAGCATTTTTTGCTGTAGATTTTTTTACCAACCATCAAAACAAAAAAAGCAAACATCATGCCCGTCGAACTCCTCATCGCAAGACCCGCCAGCGGAAAAACACAGACCAGCATCGAGCGTGTGCGTGCCATGCCGCCGTTAGCGGAAACCTGGGTGCTGCTGCCAGACCGCCTGCAGGCTGCCGCCTTCCGCCGCAGGCCGGCGGGGTAATTGGCGCGTATGTAGGTACCTTTGGTGATCTATATCGCGCCACCGTTGTATTGCGTGCTTCTGACAGGCAAAATAAACCCTAGATGAGTCTGCATTCAACCATTTCTTGGCCACAAAAATTGTTGACTTTTTCTTCAAAATGGCTATAATTCTAATATTCTTGTTTAGGGTGTCCCCCTCACCTTGAGCAAGAATATTAATTTCTACCTTTGAACAAAAGCATCGTCGCTTCAAGCTGGCGATGTTTTTATTTCCTGCGGAATATTTATAGAATTTTATTGCTGTGGGGTTCTGAATAATACTCTTTGAAAGCCATCTTTCGTTTGCTTAAATTTCAAAGGAAGTTCTATCTTTGAGCTGCAATTCAGATCGACCAGTTGTCATATTCTTTGCTTTTTTTATCCCCAAAAATCAATGTTTCAACCGCTTCAGGCATTTCCCAAATCATTGCGTTAAACACAATGATTGGCAGGCCAATTGTAAGGTAGACCAGTTCGCTCATATCATCTGGAAACAGAAGATGCCAGATGATGAGTCCAACGGGAATAACAAGCATGATGCGGAAAACAAGAGTAAGTATTTTCATTTACAGCCTGCCAATAATAAGATAACTGTAGTTTACAGTAATCAGGACGGTTCGTCAAAGTAAGATACGGCGTAAAACATATTTACTCATCTCCCAACGGATCCAGGGTGGAAACCGCTTCGCTCGATTTCTCCAGGCTCATCGATGATCCGAACTTCATGCGGCCTCAAACCGAAACGTCTCTGCTTCCAGGCAGTAGTTCTCCAGAGGGGTTGACGCCCCCCGCCAACACATGATAAACTTTTGGCTATGAACGAACGAGCGATTTATTCTCTGCAAGCAGCCTTTTTCCTGCTGAGCGCACTGGCGGGTGGCGTGAGCCTACCTCCTCGGAGTGCGCCTGTTTGCAGATAACTTATACGCAATTTATTAAGAATCTGGCCACGGTGCACTCGCCCGTGGCCTTTTTGTTTGTCTCCTCCAGGCAGGCAACTCCCTTTTCGGCCATGGGCAATCCCGTGGCCTTTTTTATTTACCATGCACCATTTATTACGGAGTTCGCTATGTCTATCCTTACCGCTTCCAATCTTGGTATTTCCTTCGGAGCCTTCGATTTGTTCCACGGAATCACTGTCACCATCCCCAACGACGGCAAAATCGGATTGATTGGCCCGAACGGCGTTGGCAAAACCTCGCTGCTGCTGCTCCTGGCCGGGATCAATGCTCCCACCAGCGGACAAATCCACCTGGCCCGCGGACGGCGGCTGGGCTACCTGCGCCAGGAGGCGGTGGAGGCCTTTGCCGACCGGGCCAACACAGTTTACGACGAAATGCTGACCGTCTTTGCCGGGTTCCAGGCCCAGCAGGATCGCCTGCATGAACTGGAAGCCGAAATGGCGGCGGGGAATGTTTCGGATGAACTGCTCGAGACCTATGGGCGTTTGCAGGAAGCTTTCTCGCTGGCCGGCGGCTATGATTACGAGATTCAGATCCAGCAGACGTTGACCGGTCTTGGCCTGGGCCGCGAGGCCTGGGATATGCCGCTTAACCATCTATCGGGCGGACAAAAGACGCGCGCCCTGCTGGCGCGCCTGCTGCTCGAAAAACCTGACCTGTTGATGCTCGACGAACCGACCAACCACCTCGACATCGAAGCTGTCGAGTGGCTGGAACACGTTTTGCAGGAATGGCAGGGTGCGGTGCTGATTGTCAGCCACGACCGCTATTTCATCGACAATACCGTCAACACCATCTGGGAGATGAAACCGGATGGGATCGACGTTTACCCCGGCAACTACAGCACCTACCTGCTCCAGCGCCAGGAGCGCTGGGAGTATTACGAACGTGTTTTCGAAGAGGAAAAAGCCCGCCTGCTAAAGGAAGCGGACTTCATCCAGCGCAACTGGATTCGCGCCAGCACCCATGCCCGCGCACTGGGACGCCTGCGGCTGCTGACCCGCGACCTGGCCATCGTCGAAAACTTTGGCATCCTGGCCCTGCGAAACGGTCGCTCGTGGTCCGAGATGGACCTGGGCAACCAGCGTCCGTTGGATGTGATTGAAGCCATTCGCAAGGTGAACGCCATCTCGATGCCCAGTGGACGCCCGCGCCGGCTACGGCCCCGCTTGCAAGCCGCGTCGCCAAGCGGGAATATCGTCCTGCAGATCGAGCACCTGAAGGTCGGGTATCCGAGCAACCCGCTTTTTACGGCGGAGCGGGTCGAGTTGCGCCGCGGCGCTCGCCTGGCACTGATCGGCCCGAACGGCTCGGGCAAAACCACCTTCCTGAAAATCCTGCTCGAGCAGTTGGCCCCACTCGAAGGGGAGGCCCGCCTGGGTGCCAGTCTAAAAGTCGGGTATTTTGCCCAGGCTCATGATGGGCTGAACGGCACGAACAGCGTGCTCGACGAGTTGATTCGCCACAAGCAGATGCTGCCAGCCGAGGCGCGCAATTACCTGGCGCCTTACCTGTTTACCGGCGATGACATCTTTAAACCTGTCCAATCCCTGAGCGGCGGTGAACGCGCCCGCCTAGCGCTGGCCATCCTGACCCTGGACGGGACCAACCTGCTCTTGCTCGATGAGCCGACCAACCACCTCGACATCCCGGCCCGCGAAGCCTTGCAGGAGGTGCTGGAGGGCTATAGCGGCACAATCCTGATGGTGACCCACGACCGCTTCCTGATCAACCAACTGGCCAACCAGATCTGGGAAATCCGCGCTGGGCGGCTGGAAGCATTCAATGGCACTTACCGCGAGTACGTCCTGCGCGCGGCCAGCCGCAACTCGTCAGCCCCGGCCCGCCAGCTTTTGCTGACCGCCAAGCCGCTGGCGCGCGACAACAGTAAGCAGACCCGGCGGCGGATGGAAACGCTGGAGCTGGTCGAGTCGCGCATCCGCGAACAGGAACAGGCCTTGAAACGTTTATCCGTCGAGCTACAAAAGGCCGGCGGCAGTCACTTCGAACGGGTCCAGGAATTGGGCTGGCAGGTGGCCAAGGCCCAGGCCCGCCTGGAAGAGTTGATGCAGGAATGGGAGACCCTTGCCGTTTAATTTGTTGACCAATCTTTTCTCGAACCAACCGCCGGTGTGCAGATTTTTCACCGGCGGTTTTGTTTTGATGCTAAAGTTACCGGCGCCAGTGAACCTTTGGCCGTGTGCGGTGTGCCCGTAAAAACAGAACAAATCATTCGCGCAGGCCCCCCCTGCCTTGGCCATTGATCACTTGGCCGATGCCCGTTACCCACTGTTGTTTCCATGGCATTTACAAGAATATAAGGCTGACGTCTGCAAATATCCACTATACTTGCCAGGCTGCTCTCCTCATTGCCAACCCTGGAATAAACACTCACCGGAGCCCATATGGAACAAACCAGCCAGATTCTCAACCGCGTTCTACCCATCCTGCTGCTAATTCTACTTGGCAGCTGGGTACGGCGGAATAAATTCTTATCTCCCGGCACGATCGATGACCTGCGCAAGTTGGTTGTAAACTTGGCCCTGCCCTCGGTGCTTTTCATAACTTTTTTGCAGATTGAACTCAAGCTCACCTATCTGGTGGTTTTTGTAATCATCTTTGTCCTTTGCCTGGCCTTGCTCGGACTGGGATTCTTGCTCAAAACCCGCTATGCCCCCAACAATGATTACTTTCCCTTCCTGATGACCGGCTTCGAGTACGGCATGTTAGGCGTCAGCCTGTTCGGTGGCGCTTATGGGCTGGAAAAGCTCGGAACGATTGCCGTTGTGGCCCTCGGCCATGAAATCTTTATCTGGTTTGTCTTCCTGGCTTTCCTGCTGACCAAACGCGATGGGATTCAAGACTCCCGGCAACTGTTCGGCACGTTTTTAAAATCCCCGGTCATCCTCGCCATTCTCCTGGGAATCTTCTTCAACCTGCTGGGGTTTCAAGACCTGCTGTACCAGGCTCCCATCAGTGGAGGCGTGATGCTGGTCCTGCAGTTCCTGGGCAACCTGGTCGTGCCGCTCATCCTATTGATTGTCGGCTACAGCATCCAGTTTGACCAACAGGGAGTCAGGTCCGCCCTGCCCGTTGTTCTGACGCGCCTTTTGGTACTGGTCCCGCTGGCCTTGGGGATAAATTTCTTTTTGATTTGCGGCTGGCTTGGGTTGGAACCAATCTTCGAAGCGGCCCTGTTCACCCTGTTGGTGCTTCCGCCGCCCTTTATCATCCCCCTGTATATGCGCCCGGAGCTGGTTGAAGAAAAGCATTACGTCAACAATGTGCTGGCCCTGTACACCATTTTTTCAATAGGCATTTACATCGTTTACTTTATTGTGTATCAGGGTTTGTGAGTTTATTTGGAGCGGGCCGTCGATACGGCAACTTCGCCTTTTGAGCAAGATGAGGGTGGTCAACAAGTACCGCTTTTCGAGCCACGAACCTTCTCCATGGCAGGCCAGCACAGGCACTATGACCTGAAAACATACCTGCATCATGCATCTGGTAATCTATGAGGGGCAGGTTCAGGCTGTAAACAGATTGCGCAACTACTTGTTGGCACATGCTTTCAAGATAACCGCGCCCCTTCGGTTCTGATGTGTATTAACGCTTATCCTATTCTTGCCAATCGAATTAGACACTCCCCAAATTTTCCCAAGATGCAGAAAGTAATGAATATGTTATACTTTTTACTGAGAAGGGGCGAGATTTTTTCCATGCAGAATGTATAGGAAGGGTGTTTGCTATGGCCTGGAACACAACATTGACTCATTTGAGGGACATTTTAGCCACGCTTTATCCTTTACAAGCAGATGCCAGGCGGTTAATTATGGACTCTGGGCTCAAACCGGCTATGGTTGCGTTTGATGCTCGATCAATTAATACTTGGCAGAGCATTTTAGAAGAGGCCGATAAACACAACAAAATCATGGACATAGTCAGGATAGCTTATGAAGAATATCCCGCTAATTCCTGGCTTGGATTGGCTGTAACCAATCAACTTAATGGGCTGCGCGGACCGGACATTTACAAAGCATCCTGGAAAACAGATGCTTCTGATGATGGTCTGGAAAAGATTATCTTTCGGTTCGGTCATTTTAAACAGAGAATAGAAGAATTGAGTAAACTGAGAGCGTGAGCAAACAACAACTTGACGTACAAACTGAGCCAGTGGAAGA
>JAGVAO010000016.1 GCA_020060235.1 Anaerolineales bacterium
GAAACGGATTAGGGCGTTATCCGCCGAGTTTGGTTCTTTCAAGGGCTGGCTCGACGCCCATCATCCGCGAAGCAAGGAAGCCTGGACGAAGTTGTTCAAACAGACCTTCCTTTTCACCGGCGGCGAAATCGTCAACGAATTCCTGATGTCCACCGGCTACCTGCCCGGCGCGCACAGCGAGGATTGCCCGGTCTTTGCGCGGGTAGCCGAAAAATCGCCGCCCTGGACGGAGGCATAAAACATGGCAACCCTGACCATCCCGACCGCAGAACCGTTCCTGTTCACCGGCTCGAAAATCACCGGCATCCTGCTCACGCACGGGTTTACCGGCGCGCCCAAGGAGATGCGCTGGATGGGCGAATACCTTCACCGGGAACACGGTTTCACCTGCCTGGGCGTGCGCCTGACCGGTCACGCTACCCGCCCCGAGGACATGATTCGCTCGACTCACGAAGACTGGCTGGCCTCGGTGGAGGACGGCTATCACATGCTGCGCGACGCCTGTGAGCGGGTGGTATTGACTGGCCTGTCGATGGGCGGCGCACTCTCGCTTATCACCGCTTCCCGGCTGGAGGTCGCCGGGATAGTGGCGATGGCAACCCCTTACGGACTGCCGCCCGACTGGCGGTTGGACTATACCGAAGTGTTGAGCAAATTTACGCCTTACATGCCAAAATCGAAAGACCCGCCGGGCACGGGCTGGTTCGACAAAGCCGCCTGGGATGGGCATATTTCGTACCCGCAAAACCCGCTGCGCTCGATTGGCGAACTAAAAAAACTGCTCGACCTGCTGCGCGCAAGCCTGCCGGAAGTGACTGCACCCACCCTGTTGATTTACTCGCAGGACGATAAATACCTGCCGCTTGGCAGCCTGAACAGCATGGACTATATTTACAGCCACATCGGCGCGAACCGCAAGGAAAAACTGGTAATCAGCGGCTCCGGCCATGTCATCCCGCGTGACGCCCGGCGCGAGCAGGCCTTCGAGGCCGCCGCCGAATTTATCCATAGTCTTTGAAAATAACACATCCCACGGAGAAAAACTTGAATCGTAGTCTCATTTTTATCGCCTCCGCCCTGCTGCTGTGGGGATTCGGCGAAGGGATGTTTTTTAACTTCGTCCCCATCTATCTCGATACCCAGTTTGACTTAAGCAAGTCACAAATCGGCCTGGTGCTGGGCATCTTTGGCCTTTCGATGGCGCTGACCCACATCCCGGCAGGCCGTCTCGCCGACCGGCTGGGACGGCGGCCCCTGCTCATTATTGCCTGGCTGGTCGGATTATCGGCCACCCTTTTGATGGGTTTTGGAGTTGCGCTGCCACTCTTCCTGGCCGGTTTGTTCATGTACGGCCTGACGGCTTTTGTCTCATCCCCGTTGAGCAGTTACGTCACAGCCGCGCGCGGAAAATGGTCGGTCGGGACCGCGCTCTCGCTCACCACCGCCGCCTTCAGCACCGGAATGGTCTTCGGCCCGGTGACAGGTGGATGGATTGGCGAACAATTCGGGATGCGCACCAGTTTCCTGGTCGCCGCCGCCCTGTTCATGCTTTCCACTATTTGCATTTCCCTTATCGCAGCCCAGCCCATCGACCGCCATGACCCGGCTGCGCCTCCGCTTGGTTTGCTCAAAAACCGGCGTTTTATGGTTTTTCTCGGCGTGCTGGCCTTTGCGGTTTTCGCCATGTACCTGGCCGTCCCGCTCACCCCCAATTTTTTGGAAAGCGTGCGCCAACTCTCGCTCAGCCAGAATGGCCTTATCTTTGCAGCCGGAGCGCTTGGCAACGCCGTTATGGCGCTGCTTCTCAGCCGCACCAACCCGCGCTATGGATTCCTGGCCGCCCAGGCGTTGGTGGCCCTCTTCGCCCTGTCCATCTGGAAAGGCGCAGACCTGCCCGTTTTCGCGTTGGGCTATTTCCTGCTGGGAGGATTTCGCGCCGCGCGTCCAATGGCGATGGCGCAGGCGCGCGACCTGGTGCACGATTCGCAAATGGGCCTGACCTACGGGACGATGGAAACTGTTAACGCGATTGTCTTTATCCTGACTCCCCCGCTGGCCGGCCTGCTCTTTGACTGGGACCCCGCCTTCATCTACCCGCTGGCAATTGGCTTGATTCTCGCTTCTATTATCGTTAGCTACCTGTTTTCGCCTCGAAAGGAAAGCCATGCTTGAGATTATCCCTTTCACCCTCGGCCCGGCCCAGACCAATGCCTATCTGGTGGCTGACCCGCAGACCGGCGAAGCGGTTGTGATTGACCCCTCCTGGGATGGGCATCTTATCCTGGCAGAAGCGCAAAAACGCGGCTGGCGCATCGGCCACCTGTGGTACACCCACGCCCATTTTGACCACATCGGCGGGGCGGCGGCCATTGCGGACGCGCTCAACCCCTTGCCGCTGGTAGCCCTGCACCCCGACGACCACGTCCTTTGGCGGGCGGGCGGCGGCGGGCGGATGTTCGGCCTGGCGATTGACCCCGGTCCTGAACCCTCTATTGATTTTGTGCATGGTCAGACCTTGCGTCTGGGGTCGAACCTCTTCGAAGTGCGTTACACCCCAGGCCATACCCCCGGTCATGTGGTTTTATATTGCCCGTCAGAAAACACCTGCTTTTGCGGTGACCTGATTTTCTGCGGCGGCGTCGGGCGCACCGACCTGCCCGGCGGCAACTGGGAAACGCTGGTACAAAGCATCCGCGAACAAATTTACACCCTGCCTGAAGAAACCCGCCTGCTCAGCGGGCACGGCCCCGAAACCACCGTCGGCGAGGAAAAGGTCTCGAACCCGTTTGTGCAGGAGTTTTAACAATGACGCTTGAAATCGGTTTTGTACTGGTAGTCATCCTGGTAGCGATTGTCCTGTTTGCGACTGAAAAATTACGGGTGGATGTCATCGCCATACTGGTGTTGCTGACCCTGGCCCTGAGCGGAATTGTCTCCACCGACGAAGCATTTAGCGGATTTGCCAGCCCGGCAGTTATTACCGTCTGGGCGGTTTATATCGTCTCTGCCGGCCTGTTCAAAACCGGCGTGGCCGATATTTTAGGCAAGAGCATTGCCAGGCTGGCCGGAGACAGCGAACCGCGCCTGGTAGCCATGATTATGCTCACCTGCGGAACCATGTCGGCCTTCATGAATAACATTGGGGCGGTCGCAATCCTGCTCCCGGCGGTTATGGGCATCGCCCGCCAGGCGCGCATCCCCGTTTCGCGCCTGCTCATCCCGCTGGCCTTTTCCTCGCTCATGGGCGGCAACATGACCCTGATTGGCACGCCGCCCAACGTCCTGGCCTCCAGCATGTTGGCCGACCGGGGGCTGGCAAACTTTTCGTTCTTCGATTACACCCCCACCGGCATGATTGTTTTCCTTGTCGGGGTGGCCTACATGGTATTGATTGGCCGCCACCTGCTGCCCAGGCGCGAAACACTGGAAAAAGTCTCGCTCACTAACCTGCGCGAATACATCAGCGAAGTCCGCATCCCGCTCGACAGCCCGCTGGTCGGGAAGACCCTCAGCCAGTCGCAGTTGGGCGCGGTTTACGACCTTTCGGTGCTTTCCATCCTTCGCAGCGACAAGGTCAAGGTGCTGCCCATCCCCGATGTCCGCATCCGCGCCGAAGACCTGCTGACCATCGAAGGCACCATCGAGAACCTGCTCAAAGCCAAAGAAGAACTGGGGATTTTGATTGAATCGGAGCGCAAACTCGACCTGACCAACAGGCTCGATGACCAGGACAACCACATCTTTGAAGCCACCATTTCGCCGCGCGCTTCGGTGGTTGGCAAAACCCTGCGCGAAATCCTCTTCCGCGACCAGTATGGTTTCACCGCCCTGGCAATCTGGCGGCATAACGAAGTCATCACCGACCGGCTGCGCGATGTGCGCCTGCGGTTTGGCGATACCCTGCTACTGCAAGGTTCGCGCCGCCGTATCGGCGCGTTGCAGGAAAGCGGCGATTTTCTGGTACTCGAACCGGTGGAAATCGAAGAGCGGCGCAAACACAAAATGTATGTTGCCCTGGGTATCTCCGCGCTGGTGCTGTTGCTGGCAACCTTTGGAGGGTTCAGCATCGCCACCGCCATGCTGATTGGCGCAATTGGCATGGTACTGACCGGCTGCCTGACGATGGACGAAGCCTACCAGAGCATCGTCTGGCGTAGCGTCTTCCTGATTGCCGGAATGCTGCCACTCGGCATTGCCATGGAAAACACCGGCACGGCGCGCTTCCTGGCGGAACAAATTGTCTTGCTCATGGGAGACTTCGGCCCACTGGCGGTACTGGCGGGCATCATGATATTCGCCGGGCTGATTACCGAACCCATGTCGAACGCCGCCGCAACCGTCCTGATGGTTCCCATTTCCATCGACATCGCTATCGGCATGGGGGCCAGCCCGCAAGCCTTTGTGCTGGCGACCGTCATCGGCGCATCCACCAGTTTCCTGACCCCCGTCGGCCACCAGGCCAACGTGCTGGTCATGGGGCCGGGCGGCTATCGCTTCTTTGACTACACGCGGGTTGGGCTTTGGCTCAACATTATCATCATTGCCGTCAGCATTCTGATTATCCCCATCTTCTGGCCGTTGTTTTAAGGGGTAATGACTGTCATTTCGAAGGAGCCGCACAACGGCGACTGACACCTGCCCCACCTGCACTGCACCAAACGCAGTGCGGTGCAAGTGTGGCGGGCGGCGCCAGGGAAAATCTGGCACACGACGGGAAGATTTCTCGCCGCGCGCGGCTCGAAATGACAGGGCCTATACAACCAGCGCGCGCACAATCTTCTCGGCCAGGCTGGCAACTTCCTCGAGTTTCTCCGCGCCCATGCCCTCCAGGGTGTCGAAGGGCTGGTGCGCCAGGGCGCGCGTCCCAAACGAACTCAGTGCCAGGGCCGGGATGCCACGAAAGGCAAAGGTCGAGTGGTTGCTCTCAGGCCAGGGTTCGACCCAAACCACGCCGGGGAAATCATCCGTAATGGCGCGCACCCGTGTCTCCAAACTCCCCTTTTCGTCGAAGGCGGCAATGCTTGTAGAGCCGAGCATCGGCCCGACCCCGTCAAAATTGATGGCGCATTGGATGGATTCGAAATAGGCCTCGGCCCGCCGCAGGTACTCGTCGTCGCCCATTGGCAGGTATTCCTCGCCGTTGAAGGCGACCAGTTCCAACCCGACGCTTGTTTCCAGTTTCGACAGGCGTTCGGCCAACCCCAAAAGAACCGCCACGCCCCCGCCGTTATCGCTTGCGCCGGGGGTGTTAATTTTGGTATCGAAGTGGGCGCACAGCACCAGGCGTTTTTCCGCATTCGGCCTTAACCTGCCGACAACGTTGCGGGCCACATCCTTGCTGCGTTCCGCTTCGATGCGCAGGTGCGGCTCCGAAGCGGGATGGGTCATCAGCCGCCGGGCCGCAGCGGGAGAAATCGTCGCAGCGGGCAGGTCGAGTTCCCAGTCTTCGGTCAGTTGTCCGTAGTAATCGGTGGCAGTCGGCGGGGCAAGCAGGGCCGCAGGTTGCAGCGCTTCGAGGGTCTCGATAATCTTCTTTTCGTGCTCACCCAACAGGAACCAGGACTTCGGCGGCAGCGGCCAGCGGGCCAGGTCACCGTAGAGCAGCAACAATTTTCCTTTGGCGGCGACCCGCTCCAGTTCCGGCAGCGTTCCGGCAAAGGCCAGCGGCGCGGTCACATCACAGGGTAGCGAAAAAGCATTTGCGGTAGCATCCAGCCGTTCGCCATCCAAGTCCAAAAGCGTTTCGCCGCCCTGCCAGGCCGTGCAGGGATAGGGTTGCTCTTCGACCTGCCACCCGGCGGCGCTGAAGGCGGCGGCAATAAAATCGGCCCCGGCCTGGTTGGCAGGGGAGCCAACCGGGCGGGGGCCGAGATTTGTGAGCGTAGTGAGATGCTCGAAAAGAGTGGGCATGTTTATTTGGCGTAATCGACTGCGCGGGTTTCGCGGATGACGGTGACTTTAATCTGGCCGGGGTATTGCATGGTCTCTTCGATTTTCTTGGCGATGTCGCGCGCCAGGCGGGTCGAGGCCAGGTCGTCGATTTCTTCGGGGCGCACAATGATGCGTACTTCGCGCCCCGCCTGGATGGCATAAGACTGGCTGACACCCTCGAAGGAGTTTGCCATTTCTTCAAGCGTGCGAATGCGCTTGATGTAGGCTTCCAGGTCTTCGCGGCGCGCGCCGGGGCGGGCGCCAGAGATGGCATCGGCGGCTTCGGCGATGACAGCTTCGATGCTTTCCTGTTCGACTTCGTGGTGATGAGCCGCGATGGCGTTGACCACCAGCGGGTGAACCCCGTAGCGTTTGCAGAATTCCGCGCCCAGGCCGGCGTGGGTGCCTTCCTGGTTGTGGTCCATTGCTTTGCCGATGTCGTGCAGGAAGGCGCCCTGCTTGGCAATCATGACGTTGGCGCCCAGTTCGGAAGCCAGGATGCTGGCAAGTTTGGAAACTTCAACCGCATGGGCCAACTGGTTCTGGCCGTAGGAGGTGCGGAATTTCAGGCGTCCCATCATGCGCAGGATTTCGGGGTGCAGACCGGCAATTCCGGCGTCGAAGGCAGCCTGTTCGCCGGCCTCGGCCATAACTTTCTCAACGGCTTTGGTTTCGTCTTCGAGCACTTTTTCGATGTAGGCTGGGTGGATGCGCCCATCGACCGTCAGGCGGGTCAGGGCGCGGCGGGCAATTTCGCGGCGCACCGAGTCGAAGCACGAGATGGTGACGGCTTCGGGGGTGTCATCGACAATGACATCGACCCCGGCGGCCTGCTCGAAGGCGCGGATGTTGCGCCCGTTACGGCCCACGATGCGGCCTTTCATTTCTTCGTTGGGCAGCGGCACCACCGAGGAGGTGACTTCGGAAACATGCTCGGAGGCCACGCGCTGAATGGCGTCGGCGATGAGTCTGCGGGCGCGCTTTTCGCCTTCCTCGCGGGCTTCGGCCTCGACCTGGCGGATGATGCGGGCCATGTCGTTGCGGGCTTCTTTCTCAACTTCTTCGAGCAAAATCTGGTGGGCGCGTTCCTTGGGGAGTTCGGCAACTTCCTGCAGTTTTTCGAGTTGCTGTTCGTACAGTTTTTCGATTTCGTTGGCGCGTTTGTCGACGGTCGACTGGCGCTTGTTGAGGGTTTGTTCGCGCTGTTCCAGGCGTTCGATGCGGGCGTCCTGTTCGGCGCGGCGGCGGTCAAGGCGTTCGACTTCGCGGTTGAGGTCGTTGCGGCGCTGGTTGATGTCTTTCTCGGCATCCTGGACAATTTTCAGGGCGCGGTCGCGGGCTTCCAACTCGACCTTGGCGGCTTTCTCATTCGCCGATTGGATAATCCCCTGCGCTTTGGCTTCTTCTTCACGGCGGGCCTGTTCTGCGCGATAGCGGCTGAAAAAATAGCCAACTGCGAGTCCGATAACCAGGGCAACGACCAGCAAAACAACGACAAGGGTTGGGCTGCCAAAAATATTCATGTTTCATCCTCTTGTTCTTCTATAGAATTATTTCCACCTGAAGGATGCTCTTCCTGCCAGACCTGCCGGGTCACTGGTGCAATCACCTCGTATGGGAATCCGCGCCTGCCGAGGAAGCCCCCCAGTTTTTTGCGAAAATCCATCCAGTCAAGTCCCTGCAATTTTCGCAGGTATTTGCGCGCGGCTTCGAGCGCGAGGGATTCTTCATCGGTTGTTTGTTCGAGCGTGGTTTCGATAACCGATTCAGGCAGTCCCTTTTGGCGCAGTTCCATACGCAAGGCGCGCCGTCCGCGCGGACGAAAGGTGTTGCGGTTCTCAACCCAGGTTCGGGCAAAATCATGGTCGTTCAACAGGCCGGCGGTTTGCAGGCGTTCGAGCGTATGCTCGATGGCCGCCTGCGGAATTTCGTGCTTTTCCAGGTTCTTGCGCGCTTCTTCAAGCGAGCGCGCCCGGTAACTGAGAAAGTGGAGGGCTTTCTGCATCGCAACTTCGCGGGCGTCTTCCTCCTGCATGGCGGCAATCTTCTCTTCGCTGAGCACCTGCCCCACTTGCAGCCAGGCCGCCACAATTCGCGCAAGTCCGAAAGCAAACTGGTCGTCGAGATAAATGTTGACCCGGTTTGGGTTCCGCTTTTGCGCTTCGATTGCCGTTATTTTTCTCATGTTAAAACACACAGCCGCTGGCCTGCGCAGGCCGCGGCTGATAGATAAAACTGGATAACCTGAAAACACCACCAACAAGGGGTAGTCTTTCAAGGCAAGGTTAAGCGCACAGTGTCATACCTGGTACGCACAACAGCAAGGGCAGAAGTCGATTTTAAGGGTATCGTCCCGTCCAGTCAAAAAATCGGGCAGATAGACTTCAGTTTTGCCTGCGGATTTCGGGCAGGCAGGTCCAATTGTTATCCAGATGAGGTAACCACGGCCGCCTTCAGGCGGTAGGACGATTGTTTGTTAACAATCGTTAATATTTGGATGTATTATACCTGATAATGATAAATCTGGAACAATTGGTCTGGTTGTTTTCTACCCGGCCGACAACCCGCGCGCCTTTTCGACCAGCCCCGGTAAAGTCTGGATAAAGCCTTCGACATCCCCGGCGGTCGAGGAGGCCCCCAGCGTAACCCGCAGCGAACCAAGCGCCCAATCGCGGCTGAAACCCAGGCTGGTGACAGCATCCGAAGGCTCCGGGTTGCCGGTTTTGCAGGCCGAACCCGAAGAGCAGGCAAACCCGGCGGCATCGAGCAATTGCAGGAGCAGGTTGCCATCCGCGCCTTTGAAGACAAACGAAGCGTGGTTGGGCAGGCGGGATGTGAGATGCCCGCTCAATTTGGAGTCGGGAACCGCCTCCAGCACCGACCCGATGATTCTATCCCGCAACGGGAGCAGGTGCGCCGTTCGGGCCTCGCGCTCGGCCACCGCCAGCCGCAGGGATTCGGCCAGCCCGACAATCAGCGGGATGTTCTGCGTGCCGGCCCGCAGTCCGAACTCCTGTCCGCCGCCAGTCAGGTGCGGATGCAGCCCCGTGCCCTTGCGGACATATAAAGCCCCGACGCCTTTCGGCCCATAGAACTTGTGCGCGCCGAGCGAGAGCATATCGACGCCCAGGCGCTGCACATCGACATCGAGATAAGCCGCCGCCTGGACAGCGTCACTGTGGAAAGGAATCCCGTTTGCGCGGCAAATTGCCGCCAGTTCGGGAATCGGGTTGACCGTGCCAAACTCGTTGTTGGCGACCATGACCGAAACCAGCGCAGTCTGGCCACAAATTGCCTTTTCGAGCGCGGCGGGTGTGACCGTGCCGGTCTCGTCCAGGTCGAGCCACTCGACCTGGAAACCGTGCAGTTTTTCGAGTTGTATGGCGGTTTTGGTGACAGCCGGGTGTTCGGCGCGCGAGGTCAAAATCCAGGTTGCACCGGTTTTCTCGCGCATGGCAAAAGCCGCGCCGCGCAGGGCCAGGTTGTCCGATTCGGAACCGCAGGAAGTGAAAATGACCTCGTCCGGGCGGCAATTCAGGCAGGCGGCAATCGTCTCACGGGCAGTCTCAAGCGCGGCCTCGGCGCGCTGTCCGATGCGGTGGACAGACGAAGGGTTGCCAAAGGTCTCGCCAAAATAAGGCAGCATGGCCTCCAGCACGCGAGAATCGACCGGGGTGGTGGCGGCATAATCGAAATA
>JAGVAO010000120.1 GCA_020060235.1 Anaerolineales bacterium
AGCGGGCGCAACCTGCAACTGGATGGAACGCGCCGCCTGCACCTGCCAGCGCGCCAGACCGTCGCCTTCCCACGCGGGGGGCAAAACCTGTTTAACGGTCAACGTGCCGGGGCGGGGGACGTATCCCGGCGGCAGGGCGGCATCGAGCGCAAAAGCGGCCAACTGGCGCAGGTCGGCGTCGGCGGCGTAGGAGGCCTCGAAACGGGCACGCAGGCTGAGGGTCAGTGAGTCGGCGGGCGCGCCGGGAGACGGGTCAAATTGCTCTTCGAGCACCGCCGCCAGTTTTACAGAATCGGCCAAAAGCAGGTCGCCCGCTTTCAATTCCGCAGAAATTTGGGCGCGGGCCTGCTCCAAAAGTTTTCCCAACAGGCTGGCCCGCAGCCGCTCCCGGTCTTGCTCGGTGGGGATGGCTCCGCGCCGGTCGCTGCCACCCGTCGCCGGTTCGGGGTTGCGGACAGTGAGACTCAGCCCCAGCGGACTCTGGAAGGCGCTGATGCTTCCCTCGGCCACATTGCCCGCCGCGCCGCCGACGAGGGCGCGGACGCGCACCGTCACCGGCTCGTCACTTTCGGCAGGCACAAGCGCGCTGGAAAGGGTCTCGAATGCCGGCGCGCTCCCGTCACGCGTGAGCAGGATTGTGCCGGAAGGCACACGAATTTCCGCACCGCTCAGGTTGCCGAACTCGACCATGGCCTCGGCCTTTGCGCCGGGCAGGTCGGCCTGGCCTGTCGCCGGGGCTGTGGCGCTCGATTGCAACTCAAGCGTAAGCCGGCGGATGGGGATTTCTCCCGAAAGGTAAACCTGGGCCGTGTCGGCGCGGGCCGTGACCGGCAGGGTAATGCTTTGCTCGCGGATGGGCGGGGTGATGCGGATTTCGGCGGAGGGGATGAAAAGCATCAAGATTGCCAGCAGGGCCAGCACGCCCGCGGCGAAGACGCCGATGCGGGCTGGCAGGTTCAGCTGGTATGGTTCGCCAGGCAGTTCGGCGCGCAGTTGGCGCAAATCGAGATTTTTGCGGGTCGGAAAGTCGAACCCATCAACGACCTGCCAGGCCTTTGCCTGGGCCTGCTTGGTGGTGCGAAAGCAGGGAATTTTCTGCCCACGCGCCGCCCACCAGATTCCGGGGTCGCGGCTGACCAAGCCAAGTTCCGCGCCGAGGGTTTTGGCGTGGCGGCGAAGCAGGGTCAGGTCAAGCGGGCGCACATCCACCCTGCCCCGGCGCGGCCAGACAAGCAAAATGCGCGGGGTCTTGGCCCACGACATGCGGTCACGAATGGAAACCAGGTTGTCGTGGCTTTCGAGGTGGATGAGGGTGGTTTTCATGTGAGGGAATTATAAACGAGTGAATTGTCATTTCGAACAGTAGGGTAGAAATCTTTCTCTATATCGATAAGATTTCTACCCTACGGGCACAATGTCGCTGTCGCTCGAAATGACAAATTTGACACCCTTATGGGCAGTCAAACCCGCTGAGGCTATACACCCAAAACTGACTGTTCTCATACGCCACCGGCAAGGGATGCTGGTTCGGTTTTTCGATAACAGCATATTGGGCGTCAAAATCGCAGGCCAGGGCAGACAAGTCCTGCGCCGAAAGGCTGTAATAGGCCTGGCGGGTCAGTTGGACATTGTTAAAATAGTCGCCGTCGAATTTTTCGAGCGCGCCTGGGGCGATGCGTTCGAAGCGGGTCTTCCACTCGATTTCGTAGCCGGGCTGGAAGGCCGCCACCAAAATTTCGGACAATGTGCCAGCGCTGGCGCGCTCAGCGTGGACGCGCCAGTCGGATTCCTGGGGGCCCCATTTTTCGGGCGGCGTGATAAAGCGCGAATCGGAGGGAGTGTTGTCGCGCGCCCAGCGCTGGACTTCGACCCAGGGGGTGGGCTGTCCGTAGATGTAAAGCGCGCCAGGATTCCAGAAGCCCATCATCCAGACGGTGGCGTAAGAGACCAAAACGAGAGACGAGACAAGCAGCATGGCCGTTTTTCTCATCATCGGCGGCGTCACCCATTTGGCAACCGCCCAGGCCGCCAAAACCAGCAATGGGGTGGGCGAAAACAGGTAGATGCCCGCCAGGAAAGCAAAAACCGGGCGTGAATAGCGGCCCATTTGATGAATTTTCACCAGATAATTGGCAAAGAAAAGATAGGCCAAAATCATTATCCAGGTGCCAACCCGCACAATTTGCGATTGAATCAAAATGGTAACAGGCAAGAAATAGACGGTAATGACCTGCACCACCAGAACAACAATGCCCGCATAAACAAAATTGCGCGCCGTGATGATGGCCAGGGAAGGGTCGGCTCGTCGCAAGGCGGCAAAAAAGACAAAAACAGTGCTGATGCCGCCCAGAACAATCGGCCAGGTGCCGGGATAATCCAGGCTGAACATGGCAAAAAGATGAAAGAACAGGGTCTGGTTGAGGAAATCAACCCATTCCGGGCGCAGGGAGAAGTCAATCGGCGTGCCACCAGCCTTCCAGAGCAGCACGGGCGAAGCCGAAGCCAGGAAGAGCAGGGCCGAGAGCGCCAGGGTCTTGACCCCGATACGTTTCCATTCGAGCAGGCAGACCAGCCCGAACATTGCCAGCACAAAATTGACCGAGACGACGTGAATGTTGTACATCAACCCGGCAATCAGGAAGGCCAGCCAAATGCGCCCTTTTAAGAACTGGTCAACCGCAATCAGCAAAAAAGGCAACACGAAAGTGCGGCTGAGGGGAGCAAACTCAAAAATCGGAAAGCCCGAAAAGCCAAAATGCGGCACAATGAAACCCAGCACAGCCAAAAGCGAAACAGCCGGGTTACGAAAAAGGGTCTGCCCCAGGTTCCAGATGGCCCAGAAACTCAGGTAAATCGTCGCCAGGTGCAGGGCGAAAAGGGTCGGCTCGAGCCAGCCCGCCTGCAAAACCGGCACAAAAAAATGCCAGAAATACGAATAATAAATGCTGTGCAGGCCTATCATCGCATCGCCCGCATACATTCCAGGGTAGGCGGTGGCTTTCAGGAAGGGAACATGCATGGCCTCGTCGAAGGTGCCGAAGTTGTAGCCAATCAGCAGGACGGTGGCGAGGGTGGCCGCCAGGAAGAGCAAATGCCGGGCGCGGGCGGAGTTTTGCAGGGTTTGGGCGATATTGTTGAGCATAAATCCCTTATTTCAAGAAAAAGCGCAAAGACTTAGATTGCCTTTGCGC